>DXHT01000078.1 GCA_019113265.1 Bacillota bacterium
CTTATCGTTTTACGCGCTCCCGAATCGGTCAACGTATTCGTGGCGGTGTTCCTCGTCATAACCGTCGTTCTTTGGCTTATAGGGCGTATTGCATACGGCGAAAAAGTATTGCCTTATTTCGGTGGCAGATATGCAAAGAAAAGTTACTTTGAGGGCTGGTACGTCAAAATGACGGATACCGAAGGACGCGCCGTGGCGGTGATACTCTCGTATCACGTCGGAGCGAAAGGGAATAAATATGCCATGATGCAGTTTGCCTGCGACGGCGGCTTTGCCGCACGAATATCCGCGGATGAATTCGAAGCGGAAGAGGACAAGCTGTGCGCGCGTATAGGCGATAGTTACCTCGATACGAGCGGCATGACGATAAACGTCGTTTCGGGCGAAAACAGCGCGAGCGGAAGTGTGCGATTCGGCGCACTGCTCCCGCCTCGCCGCGACATAATGGGGCCGTTCGCGTCATTCCCGTTTATGGAGTGCAAGCACGGCGTGGTTTCGATGAAGCACACCGTAAGCGGCAGTCTGACCGTAAACGGAAAGACTTATACTTTCGATAACGGCGCGGGCTATATCGAAAAGGATCTCGGACGCTCGTTCCCGTCCGACTACCTGTGGACTCAGGGAACGGACGGTTCGTCCTCGGTCATGGCGGCGATAGCTAAAATACCGTATATGGGAATATCGTTCACCGGCTGCATCTGTTTCGTTTACACGGGCGGCAAAGAGTACAGGCTTGCGACGTATAATTTTGCTCGGGCGAAAAGGCGGGAAGACGGCAGTACGTTCATAAAGCGCGGTAAGTACGGATTGGAGATCACGCCCGTTACGAGCGATCCCAAAAGGCTCGCCGCTCCGACGAACGGCGATATGAAGCGCGAAGTGTGCGAAAGCGTGTCTTCCGAAACGCACTACGTATTTACGTGCAAAGGAAAAGTCATTCTCGACATGACGAGTCCCGCGGCGAGCCACGAAGTGGCGGTCGCGGACGAGGATTGATCGTGTAACTTAAAAAATAAACAAAAAACGGTACGCGAGTTAGCTTGCGTACCGTTTTTTACGACTGTGTCGACATTCGGAATGGTGCCCGAAGTCGGACTTGAACCGACACTGTGTTTCCACAAACGGATTTTAAGTCCGTCGCGTCTGCCATTCCGCCATTCGGGCTTGCATTGGAGGTACCACCCGGATTTGAACCGGGGAATCGGAGCTTTGCAGGCTCGTGCCTTACCACTTGGCTATGGTACCACAGGCTTTTGCAACGTGACTATTTGCAGTCGCTTATATAATATATCAAAACAAGACGGAAAATGCAACTGTTTGAAGTAAAAAACATTATAAAATTTCCCGTGGTTTGCGTTTCCGTCAATTTTCGCGCAGAGGCGCGCGTGTAAAACGCAAATGCATGCATACAATATTGGTGGAATGTACGAACTTACCATAACTGCCGATGCGGACG
Organism: Bacillota bacterium; assembly: GCA_019113265.1. GTDB lineage: Bacteria > Bacillota > Clostridia > Christensenellales > Pumilibacteraceae > Protoclostridium. The sequence goes on from DXHT01000078.1 coordinate 1,457, forward strand.
AGATCGGCTGGCTTGAAAAAATAGAGTCCGACGTATGCCGCAGAAGCGATGCGGTCAGCGCGCTCGAATCATGCGGGGACAGGGCATACCTCAGTATAGGCGCGGAGAGAAGATCGGCAAAACTCATTCGCAGACTTGCCGCGCGTTCGGTATGCGAGATAATACTCACAGACGTCAAGCGAAGATATATCGACAGGCACATACGCGGACTGAGACTTTCCGCGCTCTACCGCGATATGCTTTCGCACGCTCTTGCGGGGTTCGACAAGGATGCCGAACGCGAGATACTCGGCGGCATACTTCATCCCTCGCGGCTTTTCGATATGGACGGCTTTCGGATGTTCAGAATGAGCGAGCTTTACGGCAGGTGGGACGATATGTGCGCCCTTGCGGGCAGACACGGTGAGTTCCTTGCCGATGAAAGGACGTTCTGCGATCTCATAAAATTTCTCATCGAATCCGGCAGACAGGCGGGCGCGCGCGCTGAGGTGTACCGCATTGGCGGAAAGTACAGGCTGGTGGAATTACAGTCGGGACGGGTCAGAGAAGAGCTTATCTTCGACGGCTTTGACGGTCTCGTATGCAGGCTTATAGACTTTGCTCCGTCCGAAACGGTGCTCAGCGGGTTCGGCAAAGACGAAGATTACAGGCGGCTGGGGCGCATTTTCGACGTCAGAAACAATTTTTCGGGAAGAATGTGATAAAATACGGTTGCAATTTTTGCATAAATGAAATATAATATCGCCATAAAGGCAACGGAGAAGATTATGAAAGAAATCATTGAGACCGTAACGGCGTCGTCCGAAGGCGGCGCTTCAATGGGCGGCAATATAGCCCTTTACATCATACTCGGCGTGATCGTGCTCGGTGTGATCGCCATGATGATATATTCGTTCATATCGCGTAAAAAGCAGGTTAAGTTTGCGGAAACGCAGAGGGCGTCCCTCGTTGCCGGCGACGTGATCGAAACTGTGGGCGGCATTATAGGCAAGATAGTTACCGTGAACGAAAACGCGGGCGAGAGAGAGTTCATCATAGAGACGGGAGAAGAGGGAAGGCGTACCACGCTTACCGTAGACGCAAAGGCGCTTTATCGCGTCATATCCCAGCAAAATCCTCCCCCCGATCCCAAAGCCGCGAAGAAGAACAAGAGCGAACAGGCTTAAAACGACGGACTGCGGCATAATTTGCGCGTCCGACGCGTTATATCCGTAAAGACCTTTGCATAGTTTATAGAGATAAATATGCGGAGGTCTTTTGTTATGTCGGAAAACGCCAACATCGCTGTCGCAGGTAAAAAAACGTATATCGCTGAGATAATCAAAGTCGTGGCGGCGGCACTCATATTTTCGCTGCTCCTCGTACTTCTTTCGGCTTTTGTCATCAAGTTCTTCAACGTGCCTTCCGGGGCAGTCCCCGTTATCAATCAGATAATACGCACGCTTAGTATCTTTACGGGTTGCATGATCTTTCTTCGCAGCCCGGGTTGCGGCTGGCTGCGCGGGATCATTACGGGCATAAGCTATTCGCTCCTCGCGTTCGTGCTGTTCTCTCTTCTCGGCGGCGGATTCTCGTGGAACATCACGCTGCTCAACAATACTGCGATAGGCGCGGCTGCGGGTCTTGTCAGCGGAATAATCTCAATGCTGGTCCGCCGCAACTGACTTATCGGGCAACTTATCGACTAATGTGCGGAATGCAAAAAAAATTGCTTGCGTTTTTCTGCGTCATCGTGTATAATAAATAAAAATACAGCCGATGGCGGCTTTCGGAGGAGTATCATGAAGCACATAAAAGTAATTGCGACGAACACTATATGCAAGGAAAAGGGAACGGGCTGCGGCGAGTGCCAGACGGGTTGCCAGTCTGCGTGCAAGACTAGCTGCACCGTCGGAAATCAGTCCTGCGAACAGAAAAAGACGCGCAAACCCGGTATCGCATCCGAGAAGTGATCTTTTTCCATGGTACACGTTTATAAATGCCTCGGCAGTACGTTCGTGCTCGATGTAGAAAGCGGGTCTTTCTTCGAAACGGACGAGCGTACCGCCGAACTCATCAAAAGACGCATATCTCCTGTTGCGGATGCAAGAGGAGATTTTTCTAATGAAGATGCGGAGATAGAATCCGAAATAGACGCGCTCATCCGCGACGGAGTGCTGTTTTCTCCCGAACCCGAGCATCCCGAACCTGTATATAAAGGCGTTGTAAAGGCCCTGTGCCTTAATATAACGCACGGATGCAATCTGCGCTGCAAATATTGTTTCGCGGGGGACGGTCAGTATCACGGAAAAGTGGATTTCATGACCCCGCAGACGGCGAAGAACGCAATAGACTTTCTTATCGGTCGCAGCGGACCTCGCCGTAGGTTGGAAGTGGACTTTTTCGGAGGCGAGCCTCTTCTCGACATGGAAGCGGTCAAAGCTACGATAGATTATGCGCGCTCCGTCGAAAAAGCGGCGGGAAAGGAATTCCGTTTTACCATTACCACGAACGCGCTTGCGCTCACAGACGAGCTTTCGGACTATTTCAACCGCGAAATGTACAACGTCGTGCTCAGTATAGACGGACGAAAGAGCGTGCATGACGCGGTACGTAAGGACGCGGCGGGCAAGGGCTCGTTCGATCGGGTGCTGGCTAATGCCCGTAAGTTCGTATCCGAACGCGGCGACAAGAGCTATTACGTGCGCGGCACTTTTACCGCGGCAAACCTCGATTTCGCGGCGGACGTTCTCGCACTCAACGATTACGGCTTCGGTCAGGTGTCGCTTGAACCGGTGGTTCTTGCGCCTAACGATCCGCTTGCGATCAAAGAGGAACATATTCCGAAGCTCAAAGAGCAGTACGAGCTGCTCGCCGCGGAATACATAAAGCGCAGAGCGGCGGGCAAAGAGTTCGGATTCTTCCATTTCAATATCGATATATACAACGGTCCTTGCGCGTCCAAACGCCTTGTCGGTTGCAACGCGGGCGACGAGTATCTTGCGGTCGCTCCCAACGGCAATATTTACCCTTGTCACAGGTTTGACGGACTGCCCGAGTACGTCATAGGCAACGTGAACGACGGATCGTTCTCGGACAAGCTGCCACGAATGTTCGCAACGACCAATCTTACAAAAAAGGAAGAGTGCGGAAATTGCTGGGCAAAGTACTATTGCAGCGGCGGTTGCGCGGCAAACTCAATATTTTTTGCGGGCGGCATAACAAAGCCGTATAAGATAGGATGCGAGCTTATGAGAAAACGCGTTGAGTGTGCGCTTGCGATAGCCGCATTGGAAAGTCAAGGCAAAAAGAGTTGATTTTAATGAAAAAAAATGCCGATATCATGATATATTCGATTGACTTGAATGGGCGTTTTGTATATAATTTTATGGTACGTTAGTGCGTCATAAAAGGCGATTCGACAGATAATGAAAAGAAAATCCTCATTGGTCAAATTCATACTTGTGCTTGTGGCGACGGCGATAGGCCTTGTAGCTTCATTCATATGCTTCCCATACAGAAGTACGGGCGGCAATATATGGAATTACAACGGTTTCATTCACGCCATTGATCTCGGCCTTGACCTTAAAGGCGGCGTATACGCCGTTTACGAGGCAAGCGAGGGTACGCCGGAAGACTCCGCTATGAACGGGACCGTATCACAGCTGACAGACATGCTCACGCGGCAGGGTTACACCGAAGCCACCGTGGTCAGAGAAGGCTCGTCGCGTATCCGCGTCGAGGTTCCCGATGTAGACGATCCCGACGAGATATTCGAAATAATCGGCGATCCCGCGGAACTTGCTTTTTATCATTCTCAGGATTCGAGTTATTCTACCGACGACGAATTTATTTTCGGCGGCGAAGTAGTGGAGAAAGCGAGTGCGGTCATTGCCGATAATCAATATGCCGTTTCGCTCGATCTTAACGGCGCGGGTTCGACCAAGTTTTCGCAGGTAACGTCCGCTCATGTGGGTGACGGCACTTTCATACTCATATGTGAAGTGCAGAACGGGCAAGTCGCGGAGGTCATTTCGGCGGCGACCGTTCAGAGCGCGATAACGAACGGTCAGGCGACCATAACGGGTAACTTTACCGCCGAGGCGGCGCAGACTCTTGCCGACAGAATAATGAGCGGTACGTTCTCCGTTCCGCTTACTCTTATCGAGTCGTCCATAGTCGATCCCACGCTGGGTGCGAGCGCGCTTACGGCGGGACTTATCGGCGGAATAATAGCGATAGTAGCGATCATGGTGTTCATGTCCGTATTTTACAGAATGATGGGCATGGTCGCGTGCATAACGACGCTTATATACATGGTGCTCATGCTGTTCCTTCTCGCGGTATTCCCGATGGTACAGCTTTCGTTGCCCGGCATCGCGGGTATAATCCTGTCTATCGGTATGATGATAGACGGTAACGTCATAATCTATGAGCGAATAAAGGACGAGTACCGTAACGGAAAGTCCATACTTGCGGCATATCACGCGGGATTTAAGAAAGCGGTATCCGCTATCGTGGACGGCAATGTCACGACTATAATAGCCGCAGTAATGCTCCTTATATTCGGTACGGGTACAATATCCGGCTTCGGAGTGACATTGCTCATAGGCCTTGTGCTTTCGATGTTCGCATCCCTCGTTCTGACTCGTTTCCTGCTTAAATGGACGCTTGCCATATGGGGAACGAAAAATCCCCGTATGTATGCTCTTAAACGTCGACCCGGATTCAACGAGGCGGACGAAGAGCAATACGTTCCCGCACCTAAGCGCGTCAGACATCGCAAGCAGACTATAACGACACCTGAGGGCATTGCCGTCGAGATCGATCCCGACGCGACGCCCCAAAGCGAGGAGCGCGCCGAAGAGACGCAGGACAAGCCTGCGGGCGGCGCAGAGAATTTCGATGACATATTCGGTTCTTTCGACGGAGGTGACAAAAAGTGAAACCTTTTGATCTTCATTCCGTCGATATGCGCGTAGTACAGAACAAGAAAAAGTGGTTTATGATACCGCTTATCGTGCTTGTGCTTGCGATAATAATGGGCGTCATATACGGCGTTGTGTTCAACGGCGCGGTATTCAACGTAGGCGTGGATTTCACGGGCGGTTATGCCATAACCGTTAAGATAGGTACTAAACTCGATGACCCCGATGAGCGCAAACAGTACGAAGACACGATAATCGACATAATCGAGCATCCTTCCGAATATTCGGAGAACGTACCCGAACTTGCCGAAGTCAAAGAGGGATTTACCGTTCGCGACATTGCGGCACAGAACGAGGGCACGGACAGATCGCTCAGAATACTGTTCACGGCTTCCGGTTACAGTGACCTTCAAATGGTGGGAACGAGCGACGACGACAGTAACGGTATCGTCGATTACCTCTGTACCGCGATCGAGCAGGAACTGCGTACAGCCGAGGATCTGTATTCGATCAAAGCCACTTCCGAGGAGCGTACGACCGCTACGGTCAGCACCGAACTTATCGTAACCGCGATATGCGGCGTGCTTATGTCGCTTGCTCTGATGCTGATATACGTTGCAGTAAGGTTCGAGCTGATGAGCGGCGTCGTTGCGCTTATCTGTCTTGTTCACGATATGATAATGATGGTGCTGTTCATGTGCATCTTCCATATCGAGTTGGCAAGTACATTTATCGCGGCACTGATAACCATACTCGGATACTCGATAAACAATACCATAATAATATTCGATATGATACGCGACCTTAATAAGCGCGGTACGTGCGGAACTCCCACGGAGATAGCCAATATTTCCGTAAGAGATACGCTCGTCCGTTCGATAAACACGACGGCGACGACGTTTATAACGGTTGCGATGATAGCGATAATGAGTGCGATATTCTCCGTATGGGATCTTCTGACGTTCTGTCTGCCCCTTATGGCGGGACTTATCGCAGGTATGTTCTCGTCCGTGTTGCTTGCTCCTACGATGTGGGCTCTTATCAAGACGAGACAGCTTAAAAAGGCCGCAGCAAAGAAGCCTGCGGCAGAGGCCGTACTTGCGTCGCCGACGCCGTTTAAGGACAGCACGCTTGAAAACTTCTTTGCAGGCGGCGATGCGGAGGCAGGAAAAGCTCCTGCCGACGGTGAAGCGCAGCCGAGCGGTGAAGCGGGCGATGCTGCGGGATCGGCGGAAAGCACGGCAGGCGAGACGACTTCCGACGCAAGTGCGCAGGCGGTCGAAAGCGATGCGCCCGACAGTGGCGAAAGCGCAACTCCGAGCGAGAGTGCGGCCGCTGAGGAAAAGCCCGACGACGCAGCTTCGGACGATAAAGAATAATCAGGCAGTAAACTCAAAAGCCTTCCGCAAACAGTGTGAAGGCTTTTGATTTACATACATCGGCAAAAGTTTCGGCTTAGAGTTTATGAATACGGAAATAAGAAAAAAATCATCCTCATTCGTAAGCGGGGAATACATAAACGAAATGTCCCGCGAGTTGCGTCTGCATCCGCGCCTTGTCGAGCTTCTCGCAATGCGCGGCATTTGCGGTAGAGAGGATATTCTCGCATTCTTACGCCCCGATAGTTCACGGCTCAACGATCCGCTCGGCATGAAGGGAATGGCGGAGGCGGCCGAACGCATACGTGCCGCAATGGATGCGGATGAAAAGATCGTCGTATACGGCGATTACGACGCTGACGGAGTGTGTGCGTCTGCAATACTTTCGCTTTGTTTCAAGGCGCTCGGCGCGGACGTGATAGTTCACATACCCGACCGAATGAAAGACGGCTACGGACTCAGCGTCGAATCCATAGAGAATATAATAGAAGAGCATAATCCCGATCTCATAATAACGTGCGACTGCGGCATATCGGGAATAAAAGAAGTGGAACATTGCCGCGACCTCGGTGTGGATATAATAGTCACCGATCACCATGAGCCGGGATCCGTTCTTCCCGATTGCGTGGTTGTCAATCCCAAGCAGAACGGCGACGAGTATCCCGATAAGTATCTTTGCGGCGCGGGTGTGGCGCTAAAACTCGTTCAGGCGTTGGCGGGCGATATGTACGAGCAATTTCTCGATATCGCGGCAGTGGCTACTATCGCCGATCTCGTACCGCTTCTCGGAGAAAACAGGCTTATAGTCCAGCTTGGTCTTAGAAGAATAGCGGACGGAAGATATAATCTCGGACTCAGACTAATGCTGAAAAACTTAGGTTTGGGCGGAAGAGTAACGTCTACCGATATTGCTTATAAAATAGCTCCGCGCATAAACGCGGCAGGCAGAATGGGCGACGCGTTCAGGGCGTTCGACATTCTGACGTCGGACGACGAAAAACACATACTCGCAATCATCGACGAACTTAATGCGGATAACGACAGGCGTAAAGCGCTTTGCGACAGCATATACGAAGAAGCCGTTCAGGATCTCGCATATGAAGATCTGACGCACGGCAGAGCGATAGTACTCAGCAACCCCGAATGGTCGAAGGGAGTTACCGGAATTGCCGCGGCGCGCTTTGCGGGTGAGTATAACCGCCCGACGTTCATAATTGTGGACAGAAGCGGAGACGGCATATTCAAGGGTACGGCAAGAGGAATAAAGGGCGTAAATATTTTTGAAGCGCTCTCTTACTGTTCCGATCTTCTCGTCGAGTTCGGCGGGCATACCGGTGCGGCGGGCTTTTCTATAAGAGAAGAAAATATTCCGCTTTTTCGTGAGCGTGTAAACGAGTACTTTGCCAAGCTCCCCGATTCGTATTTTACGCCGTCGGCGGAGTACGATATCGACGTTCGTGCGGACGAGTGTGACGAAAAACTGCTTTCGGCACTCGAACTTCTCGAACCCACGGGACACGGCAACGAAAAACCGCTATTGCGCATAGTGACGGATTCGGTGCGCATTTCTCCGTGCAAGAACCCCGTGCACACGTCCGTTCAGATAGGTCGGTTGCAGACGTACGCTTTCAATTTTTATGATCGCAATCAATTTCTAATCGGTAACGGTAAAAAAGAGCTTGTCATCGAGTTGTCCGAAGGGCTGGGAGGCGGCGTTTCGGGATATGTCAGAGCGGTCGGTTCCGAGGGCATGGCGATAAACGACGAAATGGCGCAGGCCAATTTCATTGCGCTCGCGCGTTACGGCTTTTCGGATAAGGCTAAGTACAATGTTTATAAACGCGACGATACGGAAAAACTTCTTCCGACGTCCATATACGGTACGCTGTTCGTATGTGCGGACGGTGCGTCCTATGACCGCATTATGTCTGCCGGCGGCAATTTCGTAACGGCGGACTATATGACGAAAGCAGAGAGAAACAACTATTCGGGAGTCATTGTCGCGCCCAATTTCGAGGGGATGTCGCTTGCCAATTACAGCCGCATAGTGTTTGTCGATAAACCTCCGTCATCGGGTATCATAGCGCGTTTGAACGAACTTACGGATGCGGAGATATATATACCCGATGAGAGCAACGACAGGCTTTACAAAGGCATAAGCAGCGACAGAGCGGTATTTGCGCACGTGTATTCAGCTTTGACTACGCACGCATCGAGTGCAAGTGCGAACACCACCGTATTTTACAAGCGCATTTCACACTTCGTCCGCGATCTTTCGGCGAGGCAGTTTGCGGCAGCGCTTGCCGTATTCTGTGAACTCGGCTTTATCGCATTCAACGGCAACGAACTTGTCGTAAATAGCGGAGTGCGTCGTCCGCTTACCGATTCGCGTTTTTACGCAAAACTCTGTTAAAAGGAGGGGGATCGTATGCAAAGACTGCTTGCAAGATGTCAGCTCATATATACGAAAGAGCATCAGAAAACCGTTGCCGCGGCTCTTGAATACGCCACTCTCAAACACGGCGGTCAAAAGCGCGTTTCGGGAGAGCCGTATATCACGCACCCGATAGCCGTTGCAAACATACTGCTCGATCTCGGAATGGATTATAACTCGGTATGCGCGGCGCTTTTGCACGACGTGATAGAGGATACGGACGCGACGGAAGAGGATCTGCGCGAAAAGTTCGGTGATCAGATCACCGAACTCGTACTCGGCGTCACCAAGCTCAAAAAGATCACGTTCAAATCAAAAGAGCAGGAGCAGGCGGAGAACTTCCGTAAGATGTTTTTCGCAATGGCGAAGGACATTCGAGTGCTCATCATCAAGCTCGCGGACAGACTGCATAATATGCGTACCGTCGAGGCGCTTTCGCGTGAGCGTCAGGAAGCGCTCGCCAATGAAACTTTGGAGATATACGCGCGGCTTGCGTCCAGGCTCGGTTTAAGTTACATGAAATGCGAAATGGAGGACATTTGCCTTAAAGTCCTTCATCCCGAGGCGTATGAAGAGCTTGTAAGAGAAGTGTCGCTCAAACGCGCCGAGCGGCAGGAGATCGTCGACAGGCTGTGCGCCGACCTGCGCGACATGATGAAAGAGCACAACCTTACGGGGGAAGTCAGCGGGCGACCCAAGCACTTTTACAGCATCTATAAAAAGATGACCGAAAAGCACAAGACGTTCGAGCAGATATACGACCTCACCGCAGTGCGTATAATCGTAAACAGCGTCGAAGCGTGCTATGAGGTGCTGGGACTCATACATTCGCGCTGGAAGCCCATTCCCGGGCGTTTTAAGGACTATATAGCGGTTCCCAAGCCGAACAACTATCAGTCGCTGCATACGACGGTCATGACCAATTTCGGTACTCCGTTTGAGATACAGATAAGAACGTATGAGATGCACCGCATCGCAGAATACGGTATAGCGGCGCACTGGAAATACAAGGAGCAGGCGGGGCGTTCGGACGTGGGCAACTCGGACGAGCAACTCACATGGCTACGCGGTGTTATGGACGCGCAGGGAGAAGCGACGGATCCGCAGGAACTTTACGAATCGCTTAAAGTAGATCTTTACGAGGGTCAGGTCTTTATATTTACTCCCAACGGCGACGTAGTCGTACTGCCCGAGGGGTCAACACCCATAGATTTTGCGTACAGTGTGCACAGCGAAATAGGCAACAGGTGCGTGGGCGCAAAGATAAATAATCGCATAGTACCGC
>DXHT01000079.1 GCA_019113265.1 Bacillota bacterium
TCTTGATCGCGTCCTGAGCCTGCTTCTTGGTACCCACGAAGAGTATGGATCTGCCGCTTGCCGCAACGCTCTTGACGAAAGCGTACGCCTCGTCTATAAGCCCCACGGTCTTTTCGAGGTTGATGATATGGATATCGTTCCTCGCCGTGTAGATGTACTTCTTCATCTTGGGGTTCCACTTTCTCGTAGCGTGACCGAAATGTACGCCCGCTTCGAGAAGTTGTTTCATCGAAACAACGTTTGCCATTTTTTTGCCTCCTGTTTTCCTCCCCGCGCGTCTGGTTTTGTCCCCAAAACGGCTTGCGCCGCACAGTCGGGACGCGCACGGGTGCGTATTCAAACGTATGAATTATACCATAACATAAACGGAAAATCAACCGATTTTGCATGCATTTCATGCGCAATCGGTATCATTTTTCCGTTTTGACGCGCATAGCGTCAGTCCTTGTTTTCCTCTTTGTCGTCGCAGGGCGCGCCGCAACCCTCGCAGTCGCCGTCGCACTCCGAACCCGCAGTCGCGCGAAGGTACTCCTCGAAAACGGCGTCCTGCACGCTTTCGTCCTCTACGGGATAGAAGAAATCCTCGTCCTCTTCGCCCTCGCGGTCGCTGTCTATACGGAATATGACCACTTCGTCTTCCGCTATGCCCTCTATTTCCTCCGCGGGTTGGAGCAATGCGTAAAGCTCGCCCTCGTATTCCACTACCGCCACTTCGTAAAAGTCCATGGGGTTGTCGTCTTCGTCGAAAAGAGTTATTATCTCGTCGTCGTCGATGATCTGCACTTTTTCGTCTGCCATGATTATTTTCTCCTCGCCTTTTCGGCGCTCATATAGTCAGAAAGTATTATCTGCGCGGACAGCTTGTCCGTGTACCTTTTCATGTCCCGCTTCTTTACTCCGCCCTCGGCAAGATACTCCTCCGCCTGCACCGTCGTAAGCCTTTCATCCGAATAGTCAACGGGAAGTCCCGTCACTTTTGCAAGCACTCTGCCGAATGCGCGGGTCTTGGACGCGCGCTCTCCCTCCGTGCCGTCGGGAAGGAGCGGAAGACCTATCACTATCTTCTCCGCGCCGTCGCGCGACGCTATATCCGCCGCCGCGTCGACTGCTTCGCGCATACTTTTGACGCGCACCGTCGTCAGCGGAAACGCGAGTATCTCCTCGCTGTCGCATTCGGAGAATCCGACGTACCTGTCTCCGTAATCTATACCGAGCATTTTCATTCCGAATAATATGATAACATAACGCGCGCGTTTTGTAAACCGAAATCGACTTGAAAAACGGCGGAAAAACGTCTTGCGCTCTTTCCGCCGTTTCTTTCCCGCCGCGTTTTATTCGCAGCAATTGCGATCTTCGCCGCATTCGCAGTCTTCGCCGCATTCGCAGTCGCATCCGCCGTTCGCGCCGCTCTGCATTCCGCCGCTCTGCATTCCGCCCTTGGGTTTCATGCCGACGGCATTGCCCGCCTTTTTGGCGAGCTTTCTCACTTCGGAGAAATTCGCCGAAATGAGCGCGCCCGCAGCCATACCCGCGGCAAGACCTATAATAAGACCTTTCATAAGCACCTCCGCGTTTAGTTTCGTCCGCTTTCGGCGGGCATATGCGCGAAAACGCTTTACTTATTTTTCCTTAATCATTTTTTGTTTCGGCTTGTCGTATCGCTTTTTGTTCCGGCTATCCGGCGCGAGCGTATAGAATATTATGTCGCTATATCTTTTTTCTTATATCTGCTACCGCGCGAACGAATATCTCCGCTCCGCGCGTTACGTCGCCGCGCGTCGTTGCCGCACCGAACGAAAACCTTATGCTTCCGCGGGCGCGTCCCTCGCCCAGCCCCATTGCCGTCAGTACGTGAGAGGGTTCGGGAGACCCCGACGAACACGCCGCTCCCGCGCTGCAACAAACTCCGCGCATATCGAGAAGGTCGAGCAGAGACGTGTCCTCCACGCCCTCCGCCCACACGTTTACGACTCCCGTGCGGTCGCGTCTGCCGTTAAAATGCACGCCGCCCGCGCCTGCCGCGAGCTTTTCAAACAGCTCGCAAAGCTCGGATATACGCTCCGCCTCGTTTACCCTTATCCTCTCGCTTTCTTCGAGCGCGGCGGCAAACCCCACCGCCGCAGGCACGTTTACCGTCCCGCCGCGCAGTCCGCGCTCCTGCTCGCCGCCCGCAATAAGTGCGCGCTGAGGCACTCCTTTTCTTATGAAAAGAACGCCCGCGCCCTTGGGTCCGCCGAATTTGTGCGCGGACAGAGTGAGCATATCGGACAGCGACGCAAGCTCCTTTATATCCAATCTGTACGCCTGCACGGCGTCCGTATGGAACAGCGCGCCGCCCGCCCTTGCCACCTGCGACAACTCGCGCACGGGCTGTCGCACGCCCGTTTCGTTGTTTACCGCCATTACGGACACGAGCGCAACGTCGTCGCCCATAGCGTCCGCAAGATCCTTAGGGCGCACCGCTCCGTCCTCAAAAACGGGCAAAATCGTCGTTTTAACGCCGAGTTCCGCGGCGCGAGAGAGGGCGGAAAGCACGGATGCATGTTCTATGCCAGACGTAATAATCCGATTTTTCCCGCTTTTTAAGCAAATTTCCTCCGCAATACCGCGTATCGCCCAGTTATTGGCTTCCGTTCCTCCCGAAGTGAAATATATCTCCGCACGAGAAACTCCGAGGACTTTTGCGACGGTAGTACGCGCTCGGTCCACCCCCGTAGCCGCCTCTCTTCCCTTGTAATGCACGGAATCGGCATTGCCGAACTTGTCCGTAAAATACGGTAGCATTGCGGCAAGTACCTTTTCCGTGACGGGCGTTGTAGCCGCATTATCGAGATATATCCGTTCCATAAAGTCCTCCGTATAAAAGCGCCCGCCGTTGCTGTACGCGGCGGGCACTTAAAAACATTTCGCTGTTATCAGCCGAGATCGGGATACAGAGGGAAACGCGAGCACAGCTCCGCAACCGCCGCGGAAACGTCCGCAAGCGCGGCTTCCTTCTCCTTTATCACCTTGCTTATGAGCTTGGCTATCGTGCGCATCTCCGGCTCTTTCATGCCGCGACTCGTCGCCGCCGGAACGCCTACCCTGATGCCGCTCGTAACGAAAGGTTTCTGCGGATCGTTGGGTATCGCGTTCTTATTCACGGTTATGTGGCAATCATCGAGAAGATGTTCAAGCTCCTTGCCCGTCACGCCGTTCTTGACGAGCTTGATGAGCATGAGGTGGTTATCCGTACCGCCGGATACCATGTCGATATCCTGTGCGGTGAACTCGTCCGCCATTGCGCGCGCGTTGAGTATCACCTGGTGCTGATACTTTTTGAAGTCGTCCGAAAGCGCTTCTTTAAACGCAACGGCTTTGCCCGCTATGACGTGCATGAGCGGTCCGCCCTGCGTTCCGGGGAATATCGCCTTGTTTATCTTCTTTGCGATCTCTTCGTCGTTGGAGAGGATCATACCGCCGCGAGGTCCGCGAAGCGTCTTGTGCGTAGTCGTCGTGACGACGTCCGCATACGGGAAGGGCGACGGGTGCTCACCCGCTACCACGAGTCCCGCGATGTGCGCTATATCTACCATGAAGTACGCGCCCACTTTGTCGCATATCTCGCGGAAACGCTTGAAGTCTATCGTGCGGGGATACGCGCTTGCGCCCGCAAGAATGAGCTTGGGCTTATTTTCAAGGGCAAGCCTCTCCACTTCGTCGTAATCTATCGTTTCCGTCACGGGATCGAGACCGTAAGGAACGACGTGATACTGCTTGCCGCTGTAATTGACGGGACTGCCGTGCGTAAGGTGTCCGCCGCAGGCAAGGCTCATGCCCATATAGGTGTCGCCCGTTTCGAGGAGCGCAAAGAATGCCGCATGGTTTGCGTTCGCGCCGCTGTGAGGCTGTACGTTCGCATAGTTGCAACCGAACAGCTTCTTGGCGCGCTCTATGGCAAGCTCCTCCACTTCGTCGACGTACATACAGCCGCCGTAATACCTCTTTCCGGGATAACCCTCCGCGTATTTGTTCGTCAGGTGCGAACCTACCGCTTCCATGACGGCGCGCGAAACGAAGTTCTCGCTGGCTATGAGCTCTATGTTGCCCTGCTGCCGTCTGAGCTCGCGGAGCATGGAGTCCGCGACGTCCTTGTCTGTCTTTGCAATGAGTTCAAGATCCATAATTTATCTCCTGTCAGGCTTGCGGCACGTCTATTTTGAGGGCAAGCTCTTTAAGCTGTTTTGCTTCTACGGGCGAAGGCGATTCGCTCATGAGGTCGGAAGCGTTCTGTACCTTCGGGAAAGCGATAACGTCCTTTATGTCCTCCGTTCCCGAAAGCAGCATCACGAGTCTGTCGAGACCGAACGCAAGGCCGCCATGAGGAGGAGTGCCGTATTTGAGCGCGGTAACGAAGAAGCCGAATTTCGCCTGCTGCTCTTCCTCGCTGAATCCGAGAAGGTCGAACACCTTGCTCTGTATCTCCTGCGAGTGTATCCTCACGCTACCGCCGCCCGCTTCATAGCCGTTGATGACGAAGTCATACGCCTGCGAGCGCACTTTGGACGGATCGGTATCGAGGAGAGGAAGGTCCTCTTCCATGGGCATGGTGAACGGATGGTGCTCCGCAACGTACCTCTTCTCCGTTTCGTCGTAGTGGAACATCGGGAACTCCGTTACCCACAAGAAATCATACGTGTTCTCGGGAATGAGCTTGCCTATGCGCGCAAGTCTGAGACGGAGCGCACCGAGCGCGGCGAACACTATCTCGTCCGTATCCGCACCGAAGAATATTATGTCGCCCACTTCCGCGTTCGCGCGTTCGAGTACCTTTTTCGTCACTTCGTCGCCGAGGAACTTGATTATGGGCGACTGCAAGCCGTCCTCTTTAACGGCTATCCACGCAAGACCCTTTGCCTTATACGTCTTGACGAACGGAAGCAGTGCGTCCACGTCCTTTCTGGAAAGTATCGCCTGATCTCCGCCCTTGTAGAATCCCTTTGCGTTGATGAGTCGCACGCTGCCGCCGCGCTCTATCGCACCGGAAAATACCTGGAAGCCGCAACCGCGGACTATATCGGTAACGTCCACGAGTTCGAGACCGAAACGGGTATCCGGCTTGTCCGAGCCGAAACGCTCCATTGCCTCTTTATACGTCATGCGGCGGATCTTTTCGGGAAGATCTATGCCCTTCGTCTCCTTGAACACGCGGCGCATCATGCCCTCGGCAATGCCCATAACGTCTTCCTGATCGGCAACAAAGGACATCTCCATGTCTATCTGAGTGAACTCGGGCTGACGATCCGCACGCAGATCCTCGTCGCGGAAGCACTTGGCTATCTGATAGTACTTGTCCATTCCGCTTATCATGAGTATCTGCTTATAAAGCTGCGGCGACTGAGGGAGCGCGTAAAACTCTCCCTTATGCACGCGGCTGGGAACGAGGTAGTCTCTCGCGCCCTCGGGAGTGGAACGGCAGAGGAACGGAGTCTCTATTTCGATGAAACCGTTTTCGTCCATGTAGTTGCGCGCCGTGTGGCATATCTTGCTACGCAACATGAGTATCTCCTGCAAACGGGGAGTGCGCAGTTCGAGATATCTGTATTTGAGTCTCGTCGCGTCGTTGACCGTCGCCGCCTCGGATATTCCGAACGGAAGGTTCTCAGCCTCGGAGAGGATGCGCAGTTCGCTTGCGAGAATTTCTATATTGCCCGTTTTAAGACGAGGGTTGACGCGGTCTTCGTCACGCGTGCGGACGGTACCCGTCACCGCTATGACGTATTCCGTTCTGATCGCCTCCGCCTTTTCAAAGCCCTTTTCGCCTATCGCAGACAGATCGAACACCACCTGCATGATGCCGCTTCTGTCGCGCAGGTCTATGAATATAAGTCCGCCGTGGTTGCGCCAGCTGTCCGCCCAACCGGTCACGGTCACCTGTCTTCCTACGTCTTTCGCGGTAAATTCTGCGCAGTATGCGGTGCGCTTCATACCGCTCATAAGTTCTGCCATTGTATGTTCTCCTTTACGCACGCGGCTATACCGTTTATGCCGCATTCGACTTCTTTTCCGTCGGACAGTCTCTTTACCTTTACCTGTCCGCTCTCTGTTTCGCTGCCGCCGATAACGACGACGTATGCCGCATTCTGCTTGTCGGCGTACTTGAACTGCGCCTTCATGCTCCTGCCCGTCATCTCCGTATCCGCGCTTATTCCCGCGTGACGGAGATCGGAAACGATCTCCATGCAAGTTCCAACAAGGTCGGGCGACTGGCTGATGACGAACACGTCCACGCCGTCTTTTCCGAAATCGACGCCCTGTTTCTCCATGAGCATGATCGCGCGCTCCATGCCCATCGCAAAGCCCACGCAACCCGTCGGCTTGCCGCCTATCGACTCGACGAGGTCGTCGTACCGTCCTCCGCCGAGCACCGTTCCCTGCGCTCCCAGCTCTTCGGTGACGAACTCGAACACCGTGCGGGTGTAGTAGTCGAGCCCGCGGACGATTCCGCCGTCTACCTCGTACGGAATGCCGCTGCAATCGAGCAGTGAGCACAGTTTTTCGTGATGAGCTCTGCAATCGTCGCAGAGGTAGTCGAGTATGACGGGCGCGCCCGCCGCTATTTCCTTACAGCGCGGCACTTTGCAGTCGAGCAGACGCAACGCATTTCTGCCGTAACGCTCGCGGCAAGTCGGGCACATCTCGTCCAGCCGCTCCGCAAAGTACGCCCGCAATGCTTCGGTGTATTTTTTACGGCAATTCGCGCAACCTATCGAATTGAGTTTGAGTTTTATCCCTTTAAGCCCCAGAGCGCGCAGTGCGTCATATGCGAACGTAATGCAATCGAGGTCGAGGTAGGGCGACGATGCGCCGTATATCTCCGAACCGAACTGGTGAAACTCCCTCAGTCTTCCCGCCTGCGGCCGCTCATAGCGGAACGCGGATATTATATAATAGGTTTTAAGCGGGAGCGACATGGATTCGAGAGCGTTCTCCACATAGCTGCGTGCAACGGGAGCGGTACCCTCCGGGCGCAGAGTTATCGATCTGCCGCCCTTGTCCTCGAACGTGTACATCTCTTTGGAAACGACGTCCGTCTCGTCGCCTATCGAACGCACGAAAAGCTCGGTATGCTCGAAAGTGGGCGTTCTTATTTCGCGGGCGTTATACAGCGCCGCCACTTTACGCAACTTGTCCTCGGCATACTGCCACTTGCGGCTGTCCGAAGGAAGTACGTCCTTTGTACCTTTTGGTATGTTTATCATATTCGTCAGATGATATATCTTTTAAGATTGAGTATCTTCGCCTCTTTCCCGAGGTGATCGAGAACGTACTGCCTGTCTATCTTCACTTCCACCATAGGGTGATCGCCGCTCGCGTTGAACGATATGTCGTCGAGAAGGCTCTCCATTACGGTGTGAAGGCGGCGCGCGCCTATGTCCTCCATGGTCTCGTTCTCCGCCGCGGTTATACGCGCTATCTCCTCTATCGCGTCGTCCGTAAACGAGAGGTTCACGTTATCGACGGCAAGAAGTTCGGCGTATTGTTTGGTTATCGCGTTTTCGGGAACGGTAAGGATCTTTACGAAATCGTCGAACGTCAGACTGCCGAGTTCCACGCGTATGGGGAATCTGCCTTGAAGTTCGGGTATGAGATCCTCCACTTTTGCCAGCATGAACGCTCCCGACGCGATGAAGAGGATGAAGTCCGTCTTTATGCTTCCGTACTTCGTCTGCACCGTCGATCCTTCCACTATGGGAAGTATGTCGCGCTGAACGCCCTCGCGGCTTACGTCCGCGCCCGACGCTCCGCTCCCGCGCGAGGTTATCTTGTCTATCTCGTCGATGAAGATTATACCTTCCTGCTCGGCGCGGCGCACCGCTTCGGTATTTATGGCGTCCTGATCGAGGCGCTTTTCGCTCTCCTCTATCGTGAAGTATTCGAGAGCTTCCTTTACGGTCACTTTACGCGTCTTTTTGCGCTTGGGCATGAGCCCGCCCAGCATTTCGCTGAGGTTTATCTCCATTCCCATGCCGCCGGGCATTTCGAGAGGCTTGGGGGCTTCCGCTATCTCCACTTCGATGATCGTGTTATCCTCTCTGCCTTCGCGGAGGGCGCGAAGAAGAGTTTCCCGCATGACCGCCGTCGCTCCGTCCGTGTTCTTGCGCTTCTTTTCGGCAAGCAACACTTCGAGTATGCGCTTTTCCGCGGCTTCGCGCGAAGCGGCTTCCACTTCAGCCATTTTTTCCTCTTTAACGAGGTGTGCGGAGGTCTCCACAAGGTCGCGTACCATGGACTCTACGTCTCTTCCGACATATCCCACTTCCGTGAACTTCGTCGCTTCCACCTTTATGAAAGGCGCTTTGACGAGTTTTGCGAGTCTGCGCGCTATCTCCGTCTTGCCCACGCCCGTAGGACCCTTCATTATAATGTTCTTGGGCGTGATTTCCTGTCTCAGCTCTTCGGAAAGCTGACTACGGCGGTAGCGGTTGCGCAGTGCGATGGCTACCGCGCGCTTTGCCTCCGACTGACCGATGATGTATCTGTCAAGCTCCGCGACTATCTGTTTGGGTGACATGCTCATATCACACCTCCTCCACGGTAACGTGATCGTTGGTAAAGATGCAGATCTCGCCCGCAATACGCAGACTCTCTTCCGCTATCTCTCTCGCCGTCATGTTCGTGTTGCGGAGAAGTGCGCGCGCCGCAGAAAGCGCGTAATTGCCGCCGCTGCCTATCGCGCAGACGTCGTCCGGCTCTATGACGTTGCCCGTGCCGTCCACGAGGAACATCCCCTCTTCGCTTGCGACGATCATCATCGCTTCGAGCTTGCGCATTATCTTGTCGCTGCGCCAAAGCTGTGCGAGTTCCACGGAACTGCGCATGAGATTGCCCGCATACTTGCGCAGCATCTCCTCAAAGCGTTCGCAAAGAGTGAATGCATCCGCAACGGATCCCGCAAATCCGACTACGACCTTATCGTCATACAGCCTGCGGACCTTGACGGCGTTGTTCTTCATTATCGTCGTCTGTCCCGCGGTCACCTGACCGTCGCCGGCTATCGCCGTCTTTCCGTCGCGGCGAACCGCCACGATAGTCGTTCCTCTGATCTCCATATTACAAACTCTCCGTATATTTTTTAAGGTCTGCCAGCGAACGCTCGCGGTATGCCTCTTTCCTCGCGCGCTTGTCGCGTATTTCGCGTTCAAGCGGAGGGAGAAGCCCGTAATTAGCGTTCATTGGCTGAAAATCGCCGCTCGGCGACGATATGTAAGCGGACAGCGCGCCGACTATTGTCGTTACGGGGAGAGGCAAAGGCTCCTTCCCGTCAAGCATTCTCAGCGCGTGCATCGCGGCGAGTTTACCCGACGCTATGCTCTCCACATACCCTTCCACGCCTGACAGCTGACCGGCTATGAATATCTCTCTGTTTTTTAACGAACGGAAAAATCCGTCTATCGACGAGGGCGCGTCTATGTATGAGTTACGGTGCATCACCCCGTACCTGAGAAACTCCGCGTTTTTCAGGGCGGGTATCAAACCGAACACCCTGCGCTGCTCGCCGAATTTAAGATTTGTCTGAAAGCCTACGAGATTGTACATATCGCCCGCCGCGTTTTCCTTTCGCAGTTGAACTACGGCATAAGCGCGCTTTCCCGTCATCGGATCGGTAAGTCCTACGGGGCGCATGGGTCCGAAACGCAGTGCGTCCCTTCCCCTTGCCGCCATTACCTCGACAGGCATACAACCCTCGAATATCTCGCTTTTTTCGCATTCATGAGCGTTTGCGCGCTCCGCAGTGACGAGCGCATCGTAAAACGCGTCGTACTCCTCTTTTCCGAGAGGACAGTTGAGATAATCGTCGCCGTCCCCCTTACCGTACCTTGCGGCAAAGAACGCTTTTGTCATATCCACGCTTTCCGCGCTGACTATGGGCGCTTCCGCGTCATAAAAATGAAGCGAGCCGAAATTATCCGAAACGAATTTATCCATGGGCGGCAACGTGAGCGGACCCGTGGCGATTACGGTGATGCCGTCGCCCGCTCCTCCCGCCGTCTCGCACCTTATGTCGGGAATATTGCGCTTTAACTCGTCCGTTACCGTGCGCGCGAACCGCGCTCTGTCCACGGCAAGTGCCGAACCCGCAGGTACCGCGCAGCTTTCCGCCGCTTTAAGAACGTGACTGCCAAGCATACGCAGTTCGTCTTTAAGCAGACCGTGCGCCGTCGCTCCGTCGTTGCTTTTGAGCGAGTTACTGCAAACAAGCTCGCAAAAGTCGGTATTTGCGCTTGCGGGTGTCATGCGCTCGGGTTTACAATCGATGAGCGTTACTTCAACGCCCTCCGCGGCAAGTGTAAGCGCGGCCTCGCTGCCCGCAAGCCCTGCGCCTATGACGGTGACTTTATTTACCCGCATCGGCACCCGTCTCCGTCTTTTTGGCGGAATAGTTGCAATCCTTATCGGAACATCTGTAATATACGCCGTCTTTTCTCGTCTTTTCAAGGAGCATACTGCCGCATACGGGGCATTTTTTGTCCGTCGGCTTATCGGACACCGAGAACTTGCATTCGGGATAGCCCGTGCAACCGTAAAATACGCTCTGACGATAATTTATACGACGTAGCGGTTTGCCGCAAAGCGGACAGGGCGGCAAAGGCTCTTCCTCACCGTACTCCTTGGTGTTCTTGCACTTCGGATAGTTGGGGCAAGCGAGAAATTTACCGCGCGCGCCCGTCTTTATCACCATCCGAGCGCCGCACTTTTCGCATATGACGTCCGTTACAACGGGAGCTTCCTCTTTTTTCTCCCGTATGTTGCCGTTCTCGTCGAGCTGTTTTGTGTTCTTGCACTTCGGGTACGCCGAGCAAGCGAGGAATTTGCCGTATCGGCCCTCCCTTATCACCATAGGCGCACCGCACTTATCGCATTTGTAATCCGTTTCCTGTGCAGGCGTTTTCATCGTATATGCATCCCCCATTGCGTTTTTAAGCTCGACTTCGAAGCCCTTGTAAAATTCGCCTATGAGCTGCTGCCATACCTTGCCTCCCTCCTCGATGGTATCGAGCTTGGACTCCATGTCCGCCGTGAATTTGACGTTCATGATGTCCGGGAAGTATTTTATGAGCATGTC
>DXHT01000080.1 GCA_019113265.1 Bacillota bacterium
TGGAGAGCATGCCCACGTTTTCCAGGCACTTCATGTGCGTCAGATAGCTCTGCCCGAAGGTCATGAAAAAGCGGATGCGCTTGACGCCCTTGATGTTTTTGGCGAGGGATTCTATCTCTTCGTGGTGCAAAAGGTACATGTCCTTTCTGCCCACGCCGTCAAAGTCGTATTCCCGCTTTATGCTCATGGCGGGGACTTCCACCCACTTGCCGTTAAGGGCGTAAGAGCCGGGCGCGGACACCTCTCTGAGGTTTATTTCGGGGTTGAAGTTGGTCGCAAACGGGTAGCCGTGATCGCCGCCGTTGCAGTCGAGTATGTCTATCGTGTCTATCCTGTCAAACAGGTGTTTTTTCGCGTATGCGCAGAATACCTGCGTCACGCCCGGATCGAATCCCGATCCGAGAAGAGCGGTGATGCCCGCCTTTTTGTAACGCTCGTCATACGCCCACTGCCATGAGTAGTCGAAATACGCGGAAAAGCCGTCTCGGCGGCAACGCTCCTCATACGCCTTGCGCCATTCGGGATCGTCCGTGTTCTCGGGCTCGTAGTTGGCGGTGTCGAGGTAGTCCACCTTGCATTCGAGGCATGCGTCCATTATCGCAAGATCCTGATAGGGGAGCGCGATGTTCATGACGAGGTCGGGCTTATACGAGCGGATGAGCGCGACGAGTTCCGCGCGGTCGTCCGCATTCACCTTTGCCGTGGTAACGACGGTCTTTGTCTTTCCCGCGAGGTCCGCGGCGAGCGCGTCGCACTTTTCCTTGGTGCGGCTCGCTATCATGAGTTCCGTAAAAATATCGCTGCGCGCGCAGCACTTGCGTATTGCCACGTTGGCGACGCCGCCGCAGCCTATGACGAGTACTCTTGCCATGATCTTTCTCCTTGTTTTTGCGTATATTCGCGCTAATGCAAACAGTCAGCGGTTGCGCCTTATGCTAAGCGCGAGCAGCATTTCCCTTATCGTCTTGCAGGCGACGGCGGTCGATGCCCCGCTTGCGTCGTAGTGCGGACTGAGCTCGCACACGTCGCACGCCACAACGTCGCACTCGCCGCATACCGCGGTGACGGCGCGGCGCAATTCGTCAAAGCTCACGCCGCCCGGTTCGGGCGTTCCCGTTCCGGGGAATACCGAGGGGTCGAGAACGTCGAGATCCACGGTAAAGTAAACAGGCAGACCTTTAAGCGAAAGCATAGTCTTTTCCAGCCCGTCGAATCCGAACGGGTGCATGTCCGTATGCTTGTCGGCAAATATAAATTCCTCTCTGTCGCCCGAGCGTATGCCGAACTGGTGCAGTCTTCCGTCGCCCGTCAGCTCGTGACAGCGGCGCAGAACGCAGGCGTGGGAGAGCTTTACTCCGAGATAGTCGTCCCGAAGATCGGCGTGCGCGTCGAAATGTACGATGTGCAGAGTGGGATACGCCGCAACCGCCGCGCGCATGGCTCCGAGGGTGACGAGGTGCTCGCCGCCCGTCATGAAGGGCAGTTTGCCGTGCGATAGTATGTCGGTGACGCGCTTCGTTATGTCCGAAAGCGCGCGCTCCGAGTCCCCGAAGCCGAGTTCGAGGTCGCCGAGGTCGCACACGCGCGCGTCCGTCAGATCCGCGCGCTGATAGGGGCTGTACGTTTCCAGCCCGAATGACTCGCGGCGTATGAACGCGGGACCGAAGCGCGTACCCGGTCTGAACGAAGTCGTTCCGTCGTACGGCGCGCCGAACATGACTATGTCCGCGTCCTCATATGCGGCGTCGCACGCCATGTATGCGTCAATCTGTGTGTTCGACATTGCTTAGCAGCTCCTCCACGTATGCGGGGATATAGAACGCGCCCTTGTGGAGCGTCGTCGTGTAATACTTGCATTTAAGCCCGCGCGCGTTCCACCTCTTATCGTCGAGGTCTTTGAGCGGGTGATACTTCTTGGAAGCGAACCCGAACAGCCAGTGCCCCGACGGGTACGTCGGTATGTGCGCCTGATAGACGCGGCTGACGGGGAAGGACTCCACTATGCGCTTGTGAGCGCGCTGACAGGCGAGGGCGTCTTCGGGGTAGAACGGGCTTTCGTGCTGATTGACCATGATGCCGTCCGCGCGGAGCGCCTTATAGCAGTTGCCGTAAAACTCGCGGGTGAACAGTCCCTCTCCCGGTCCGAACGGATCGGTGGAGTCCACTATTATGAGGTCGTATTCGTTTACCTTGGAGCGGATGAATTTGAGCCCGTCCTCAAAGTAGGTGTGCACGCGCTCGTCGCTTAATCCGCATGCCGTAAAGGGCAGGTACTCGCGGCAGACGCGCGTCACTTCCTCGTCTATATCCACGAGATCGATGCGCTCGATGTCGTTATAGCGGATAAGCTCGCGGCACGCGCCGCCGTCGCCCCCGCCTATGACGAGTACGTCCCTGACGTGCGGATGCACCGCCATGGGAACGTGCGTTATCATTTCGTGATAGATGAACTCGTCCTTTTCGGTGAGCATCATGTAGCCGTCGAGAACGAGAAAACGCCCGAATTCGGGAGAGTCGAACACGTCTATACGCTGAAATTCGCTCTCCGTACTGTAAAGCTGTTTATCCACGCGAATGGACAGTTTGACGTTTTTTGTATGTTGTTCGGAAAACCAGAGATCCATTTGCGCCTCCGCATGCGGCGTCAACCGATGACGTTGAGCCGCGTTATGTCGGGATCTTCGGGACCTGTCATCTGACAGCCCTTTTCTTTTGCGTATCTGATATATTCGAGGACGCGAGGAGTTATGCGTTCGCCGGGTGCGAGCACGGGTATCCCCGGCGGGTAGCACATGACGAATTCCGCACACACCTTGCCCGCGGTCTGCTCTATCGGCACGGACACCGAATCCGAATAGAACGCCTCCTGAGGGGAGAGCACCACTTCCGGCTCGATGTACTCCTGCTTCATCAGCTTTGCCGAGCTGCCCCGCCCGAAACGGCGGCGCACTTCGGCAAGCGCGCCTATCAGCCTCTCGACGTCGCGCACTCTGTCGCCTATGGACAGGTACGCGAGTATGTTGCCGAGATCGCCGAACTCTATCTGTATGTCGTATTCGTCGCGGAGCAGGGAATACACCTCTATGCCCGCAAGTCCCGCTTTGAGCGTGTTCACGGCGAGCTTGGTCACGTCGAAGTCGCAGACGCTGTTGCCGTTTATGAGCTCTCTGCCGTAGGCGTACCAGTCGCCTATGTCGTTTATCTCGCCGCGCGCGTACTCCGCCATCTCCACGACTTTCTTAAACGCCTCTTTGCCGCGCAGCGCGAGGTTACGCCGCGAAATGTCCAGCGAGGAGAGGAGAAGATAGGACGCGCTCGTCGTCTGCGTGAGGTTTATTATCTGCCTGACGTATCCCGCTTCCACGCGCTTTCCCGTCAGAAGTATGGAGCTTTGCGTCAGACTGCCGCCCGACTTGTGCATGGATACCGCCGCCATGTCCGCGTCCGCCGCCATGGCGGAGACGGGCAGACCCTCTCCGAAGTAGAAGTGCGTTCCGTGCGCCTCGTCTGCAAGGCAGAGCATACCCGCGTCGTGCGCCATTTTTGCTATCGCGCGGATGTCCGAACAGATGCCGTAGTAAGTGGGGTTGTTCACCAGCACGGCTTTTGCGGCGGGGTGAGCGGCTATCGCCGCGGCCACCGCGTCACGGTCCATGCCGAGGGATATGCCCAAATCGTCGTCGCAGTCGGGATCGACGTATACGGGGACCGCGCCGCAAAGCACGAGCGCGCCCATTACCGAGCGGTGTACGTTGCGGGGGAGTATGATCTCGTCGCCCCGTCCGACGACGGAGAGTATCATGCTCTGTACCGCGCTCGTCGTTCCGCCGACCATTAAAAACGCGTGCGCCGCTCCGAATGCCTCCGCCGCGAGAGTTTCGGCGTCGCGGATGACGGAGACGGGGTGGCACAGGTTATCCAGGCACTTCATGGAGTTTACGTCCAGACTCATGCACTTCTCGCCGAGAAGCGCGGTGAGTTCGGGATTGCCCCTGCCGCGCTTGTGCCCGGGTACGTCGAAGGGAACGAGGCGCATGCGGTGCATTTCCTGCAAAGCCTCGTATATCGGCGCGTTCTTTTGAGTGAGTTTGTCGCCTTCCATTTTCAGTACACGTTTTTGCCGCTGAATATCTCTATCATCTCGCGGCGAAGATTGTTCATTATTTCCAGGCGCACGGTGGGCGGAAGCTCGTATACGTCCGTTTTGAAAAGGTAGTTCTGCAAGTCGATCTCTTTGACCATCATTTTAGTATGGAAAATGTTTGCGCCGTAAACGTTTATATCGACGGCGTCGTAGCGTTGGAGAGTGGACGGAGCGATATAATCCTGGATGGACGTGACTTTATGATCCATGAAACATTTTTTGCCGCCTATGTCGCGCGTAAAGCCGCGCACGCGGTAGTCCATGGTGATTATGTCCGAGTCGAACGAGCCTATAAGGTAGTCGAGAGTGGAGAGCGGGGTTATCTCGCCGCACGTCGCCACGTCTATATCCACCCTGAAAGTGGCAAGGCACGTTTCGGGATGGTACTCGGGATATGTGTGAACGGTCACATGGCTCTTGTCGAGGTGCGCGAGCTGCGTTTCGCCCGCGGGGACCATGGAGCCCTCCGCTATCAGTATGGTGACGGACGCGCCCTGAGGATCGTAGTCCTGCTTGGCTATGTTGAGAACGCGCGCGCCTATCATGTCCGTAAGCGTCGTCAGAATGTTAGTCAGTCGTTCGGAGTTGTACTGCTCGTCGATGTACGCGATGTAATCGCGCTGCTCTCTCGCCGTCTTTGCGTAGCAAACGTCGTATATGTTGAAGCTGAGAGATTTTGTGAGGTTATTGAACCCGTAGAGTTTGAGTTTGTCCAAAACCCTTTCCTCCCCATGCAAACGGAAGCGGCGCGCTTGTTCTGCGATTAAGCGCGCCGCTGCCGTAAAAGATCTTATTATAACGGGCATTAAATGCCCTTTCCGCGGAGTCTATATAGCAAATACTTACTTTTACTACTCTTATTGGATCGATCAAGGACGGCGGCGCACGGCCGCAGGATCAAGCGTTCACGCTCGATTGCAATAAGTTTTATCGGCAGTGGACCCGGCTGTCCGTATGGCCTCGGCCCCGAAAGGCGGTCCGTAGTTATTTGCATGGATACTCTGCGAAAAACTCATATCACATGGTATTATAATTTTAACCCGCACGCGCCGATATGTCAAGAGTTTTATCCGACCCTTGCGAAAAATAATTTTTTTATGCTCCGCCCGCGCGGCGTGTATATGACGGAACGGAAGAGGCACCGCCCGTTAATTGAAGTTTTATGATAAAATATTCAACTAAAATATCCTGTGCCGGATGCCGCGCGCATTTCGGTTGACTTGTGAACGGAAAAATTGTACACTACGCCCCGACCGAAACAGAAAATCAAGGAGTATACAAAAAAATGAAATCCAAACTCACGGCAGTAAGAACGGCGATCTGCGTGCTCGCTCTTGCGCTTGCAGTCACGCTGTGCGCGGCATTCGCGGCTTGCGGGGAAGAGGAGATCCCGGCAGCCGTTTCGGGCGTGACGCTGAACATTACGGAAACCTCTCTCGAAGAAGGCGGCAGCATGACGCTTTCCGCGACGGTAACTCCGTCGGACGCCGCAGATAAGACCGTAACATGGTCGACGAGCAACGATAAGGTTGCGGCG
Organism: Bacillota bacterium; assembly: GCA_019113265.1. Taxonomy (GTDB): domain Bacteria; phylum Bacillota; class Clostridia; order Christensenellales; family Pumilibacteraceae; genus Protoclostridium. Next base: position 5,682 of record DXHT01000080.1, read on the forward strand.
GTGGACGGCGGCAAGGTGACCGCGGTCGCGGCCGGTAAAGCGACGATAACCGCGAAGGCGGGCGACAAGACCGCAACGTGCGTCGTTACGGTTTTTGCGGGAGAGGACGTTGCGGACTCTTTCGAGGAGCTTAAAGCCGCCGTTTCTTCGGCAGAGGCGGAAGACGTCATTGCGGTTGCCGGCAATATAACGGTTACCGAAGAGGTAAAACTCGACAAGGCGGTTACGCTCAAAGGCATTTACGGCAATAAGCTGACCGTAAGCGGAAATATCTCCGTGTTCGATATGACTTCGGGCGGCGCGGCGATTGACGGTCTTACGATAGAAAAGACGGATAAGACCTCTGTCGACGGTCTTGTCAGAATGGGCAACGGCGCGGTAATGACGAATTGCACGATAACCGGCAGATACGAGCTCGGCGATAACGAGGTCGTAAGAGGATTTTCGCACATCGCCGGTTCGTCGATAACAGTGACGGACAATACGTTCGTAAGTCTCCGTCAGCCGGGTTACGTTGAGGGCGCCGGCGTTATAAGCGGCAACTATGTCGACATCACCCGCGGTTTCGTTGTTACCGAAAACACGACCGCCGAGATCGTAGATAATTCTTTCGGAGAGAATGCCGTCGACATAGCCATCGTAGAAAATAATACGGAAAATAATTTTACGGGCAGAACGGCTCGGATATCCGCAGACAACAATAATTGCTATGTGGAGAATCAGCCGGATGACGAGACCTGCCGGGACGGCGAAACCGTGGAACATAAGGATTTCGCCTGAGGCGTATAACTTCACGAAAGCGTGACAGGGACGTCTGTTACCGCTGTAACCGAACGGAATAAAAAAAAGACTGCGGACAAATGTCGGCAGTCTTTTTTCGCTGTCCGTATGCGGGATACATCCCCGTGTTCCGGACTGTCCGCGCACCGTGCGGCCGTTTAGCGCGTCTGTCCGCAAATGGCGTCGCTGCGGGCGCGCAGCAGAAAAATAGTCCGTGCGGGACGTTGCGTAAAAACGTGCGGAATGCGTCGGACGGGCGCTTTTTTGTACGATTTCGCATAAGGATTTTTCAAATCCGTTGACAATACGGCGTTTGTGTGATAACATTGAATCGTAAGATATACGGAGGCGTAATATGGCGGGTAGCACGGCTATCCTTTCGTCCGATACGGCGACAAGCACGGAATGGACGTGGGACAAGTTCTGGGGCACTATAATCGAGTGGTTTTCCACCCACGGGCTTAAACTTCTGATAGGGCTCGTGGTGCTTTTCGTTTGCTTTTTCGTAATCAATCTCATAGCGCGCGCGGTGCGTAAGTCCATGATAAGGCACGGGCGCGACAAGACGATAACGAGCGTCGTATACCAGATAATAAAAAAGGGAATAAAAGTACTGCTCATCGTGGTGTTCCTCGGCTATGTGGGGATAGACACCGCGGGCATAGGCGCGATAATAGGCGCGATAGGCGTGGCGATAGGTCTTGCCGCGCAGGGCGCGCTCTCCAATTTCGCGGGCGGAATGATAATACTCGTGATGCGACCGTTCAAAGTGGGCGATTACGTCGAAACGGACGGCGAAAAGGGCACTGTGGAGGACATCCACATGTTCTACACATACATTGCGACGGACAACAATCAGCTCGTGATGATCCCCAACGGCGAGATAACGAGCGGCGCGGTTATAAACTATTCCGCGAAGCCCACTCGCAGACTTGATCTCAGATTCTCCATATCGTACAACGAGGATTTCGAGTATGCGGAGGACGTCATCTACGAGATATGCGAAAAGCACCCCAAAGTTTTAGGCGACCCCGCGCCCGCCGTGCGCATAGACGAACACGGAGACAGCGCGATAGTGCTGCTCTGCCGCGTCTGGACTAAGACGGAGGACTATTGGGACACTCGTTTCGACCTGCTCGAAGAGGTAAAACGCCGCTTCGACGAGGAGAATATAGAGATACCCTATCCGCAGATGGACGTGCATACTCCCGAACCTCAGCCGCGCCGTACGCGCGAAAAGACGGATACGCGAAAGCGCAGAAAGAAGATAAAGATCGCCGAACCGCAACAGACGACCGAACCCGTCGAGGCGGACGTCAGTGCCGATATAAAAGCGGAGCAAAAGAGAGGCGGAAAACGCCGCGAGCGTCGCCGCAAGCTGCTTAAAGAGCTTGAAAGCGAACCGGATAACATAACAGAAGCAATAGCGCAGGACAAGAAAGAGGACGGGGAAAAGAGCTGACGTTCTCTTTTTACCTTGCCGCCCTCGGCTCGGGGAGACGCACTCGGGTATAGTCTTGAACGCCTTGCCGCCCTCGGCTCGGGAATGCGCGCTCGCTTAGCGCTCGGGTATAGTACGGTAAAACAACTGCCTCAGTGCGGTTTTAACATATATAATAAGGAGATGAGGAATGAAGACAAGATCGAAAAGACTCGCGTTTTTCGCCATTTTGTCCGCTCTTGTATTGTCGCTGTGCTTCGTTTTTATGGCATGCGGCGAGAGCGGTGAGAGCGGTGGAACGACGCAGACCGAGGTGACGATTACCAAGTTGTCCGTGCGTATAAACGCGAGCAACAAGACGACTTACTACAAGGGTGAGTCGTTCGATGCGTCGCTTACCGTTCTTCGCGCGGACTACTCGGACGGTAGCGTCAGGCATTTCCTGCCCGAAAGGGAGGAGGGCTGTACGATGACTCCCGCCGTGTTTGCCGCGGGCGACGACAGCGTGACGTTTACGTTCGGCGGACAGTCCGCGACGATAGACGACATAACCGTGATAGACGCAGACGTCACCTCTCTTACGGTAAACACCAAGGCGACGGGAACGAGCATACCCGTGGATACGCGCGCGGATTTCCGCGATCTCATCGTGAACGTATCTTTCGACGATAACAGCGCGAAAACGGCGGACGCTGACGAATATAAGTTCTATCTCGACGGCGCGGAGGCGGACGTAAAGAACTTTACGGTAAGCAAGGCGGGCACGCACAAGGCGCAGGTGGAGTTTGCGGGCATTCGCAGTGCGGAGTTCACGATAACCGCTTACGAAGGGTTTGTCATTGAGGCGGAGAACATTTACGAAACGGAGGACGTCCGCCCCGGCGAAAAGAATTTCGTCGAACTCATTACCGCGACCAACTGGCCGGGTAAGGACGGCGGAAGCGGATCGGGCGCGACCACGAACAATATAGCTCCCGGACCCGTGCTCAGCACAAACTCGGCGGGCGTAATGGACGAGCCCGCTTCCGACGGCGCATATCTCGGCGAATTGCAGAAGGGCGCGGTCATCGAATTCCACATATATTCGGACGTCGCGCGTAGCGCACATCTCGTTCTGCGCGCTTCCAGCGGTCAGATAGAAACTCCGTCGGCTTCGAGCGAATGGGTGCCCGTGAAAATGGCTGACATGAAATTTTCCGACCTGTTCTCCATAAGTTACGGCGCGGCTTCCGCGTCCTCGCTCACTCCCATTACGACGGACGCCGTTCTTCCGGGAGGAAGCACGGATGATCCGAACGGCGATCAGACGCTGTGGGTGAACTGGCAGGACGTGGATTTCGGCGTGATACCGCTTGTGCAGGGCGATAACATCGTTCGGTTCGAGGTCACGAGCAACCTCGTGCATAACAACGGCACGAATCAGACGGCGGCTTGCAACATAGACAGGTTGCAGGTGGAATATGTTACGGAGGATGTGGCATGAGCGCGGTAAATAAGAAATATCGTAAACGCAGTATCATTTCGGTAGGCGCGATAGTGCTTACGCTCGTCGCCGTAATACTCATCGGCGCGCTTATACCGATGAATATCGTACTCAGCTATTACGCTCCCACCCTTCACATGGTGTTCGGCGGATCGAGCGCGGGGCAGGAGACCTCGCAGGCTGCCGAAGAGGCTCTTGCCGCGGGCGACGAGATGGTTCAGGAGCTTGCCGAGGACAGCATGGTGCTCCTTCGCAACGAGAGCTCGTTGGGCGAGAGCGCGCTTCCTCTCAAAGAGGAGGAGAGGGCGGTCAACCTCTTCGGCTTCGGCGCGACGGACGACGGCTTTTTGCTTACGGGCAAGGGCAGCGGCGGTTCGACGATAAACGACAGCAAGAAAGTGACGCTCACAAAGGCGTTTACCGACGAGGGATTTTCCGTCAACACCGAGCTTACGGCGGCGTATAACTCGTGGCGCGCGTCGGCGGGCGGATATATAGACGCGGACGTAAACGGTTCGTCTTCCATGCGGCCGTACAACCCTTCCGAAAGTTTCTATACCGATTCTCTCATGGATCAGGCAAAGTCTTTCTCGGGCGTGGCGATAGTCGTTCTCAGCCGCTACACGGGCGAGAACTCGGGCGACGGCGAGGCGTATAACGTTTCTGCGGACGGCGCAAGTTACAATAACGGCGCGTGGCTTGAACTCACCACGGAAGAGCGCGCGATGTTCGAGGCGATAGCCAAGGCCGATTTCGACAAGGTGATAGTGCTTCTCAACACCACCAACGCCATGGAGCTAGGATTCCTCGAAAACGAGGCTTACGGCATAGATGCCGCAATGTATATAGGGCTTCCCGGTCAGTCGGGTGCGCGCGCAGTGCCCCGATTGCTCAAAGGCGAAAAGACGGTTAAGGACGTTGACGGCAATGAGAGCACCGTGCAGATCTCTCCGTCCGGCAAACTCGCCGACACCTACGCCTACGACTGGCAGAGCAACAACCCCGTTATGAATAACCTCAAATACGAGGGATACTCGGGCATAAGTAAAATGAGCGTACGCTATGCCGAGGGCATATACATGGGCTACCGCTGGTATGAAACGGCGGACGTCGAGGGCGTGTTCGACGGCGTGTCGAATGAGTACGGCAGCGGCTATGACGCCGTCGTTCAGTACCCGTTCGGCTACGGAATGAGCTATACTACGTTCGAGTGGACGGTAACGCAGACCCCCGCAAGCACCATGCTCGAAGAAACGGGCGAATATACCGTCAAAGTGACCGTCAAGAACACGGGCGAGCATGCGGGCAGCGACGTCGTGGAGCTGTACTACACTCCGCCTTACACCGACGGCAGTATAGAAAAGGCGCACAGGAACCTCCTCGATTTCGCAAAGACGGGCGTATTGCAGCCGGGCGAAACGGAGGAAGTGACGCTCTCGTTCTCCGCCTACGACATGGCGTCGTTCGACGATTACTCCAAAAACGACAACGGCTGGTTCGGCTATGAGCTGGAAGAGGGCGACTATATACTCGAACTGATGACGGACGCGCACACCGTCTCGACGATAGACGGCGCGCAGATCGCAAACGGCAGAATGGTTTTGGAAGCGGCCGAGGACGTACTCTTCCTCGTCGACCCCGATAACCCCGACAGCGACGTGGTGCTTACCCGCTTTACGGGCGAGGACGCCTATGCGGGCGTTCCCATTGACGGTAGCACCGTTCACTCCTCTACCGTTTATCTTTCCAGAGAGAACGGCTTTGCGAACCTCTCGCAGATGAGCACTTCCTCGACCGGACCGAACAACGACGGCGCGATAGAAGCCGCGGCAAAATACAGATATACGGGTTATGACGGTCGCCCGCAGTATGACCAGGGAAAGAGCGGGGATATGACGCTGTTTACCGTAAACGGCTCCAAGCCCTCTCTCAGAGATCTCAACGGCTCTACGGGCGCATCGCTGTCGTATAACAGCGAGCTGTTTGCGACGCTTGCCGATTACGACGCTCCCGAATGGGAGGCGCTCCTCGATCAGGTGACGGACGACGAGATACGCGACACCATAGGTATGGGCGGATTCCAGACCATAGCTCTCGAATCGGTGGGCAAACCTCGCCGCGCCGATTACGACGGCCCCGCGGGATTCGGTCAGAACGTCCTCAGTGCGGGCTCTCCGTCCAAGTGGACGGCATATCCCGTCGAAGCTCTCATCGGCTGCTGCTGGAACAAGGATCTGATGTTCCGCATGGGCAGGACGCAGGGCAAAGAGGGCAACGAGACCAACGCCAACGGCTGGTACGCTCCCGGCGTCAATCTGCACCGCAGCCCTTACAACACGCGTAACTTCGAGTATTACAGCGAAGATCCCATACTTTCGGGCAATCTTTCGGCGAACCTCATCTACGGCGCGAAGACCAACAACCTCTACTGCTACATCAAGCATTTCGGACCGAGCGATTCGGGACAGAACGCAAACGATCGCAATACCTGGCTCACCGAGCAGGCTCTGCGCGAACTTTACCTCAAACCGTTCGAGCTTGCGGTCAAGCGCGGCGGTGCGAACGGTATAATGAGCTGCTTCAACCGCGTCGGCGCGGTGTGGGCGGGCGCGAATCACGCACTCGTCACCGAGGTACTGCGCGACGAATGGGGCTTCCGCGGTACGGTCATAACCGACTGGTACGACGCAAGCTACATGGATCACACGCGCGGCGTGCTTGCCGGCAACGACCTGTGGCTCACGCCTACCGCCGCCGCGGCTAACATAGACATGTCGAACAACGCGATAGCGTATGCGGGACGCACTGCGGTAAAGAACGTGCTATACACCATGGTGGATACCTATAATGCGGCAGTAAAGTACGCGGCGGGCGGCGGCGAAGGCGGCGTCGATCTGAATGCGACGACGGCTGCGACGGCGGCGTTCTCTCCGCTGTTCATGTTCCTCTGGGTACTGCTCGACGCGATCTTCATCATCGGCGTGCTGCTTTGCGGGCTGTTCATATTCCTCAAAGTGCGTAAACGTCTGCGCATCAATGCGGAAATAGAGGCGGGAACTTACTCTCCGAGAAAGAATGAACGTTCCTCCGCGCGCTCCGCTAAAAACGAAGCGGAAATGCGCTTGCGCGAGTATGACCCCGACTGGTACGAATATAAATGATCGGTATAAAAAGTATAGAGCATTCGTATATCGCGGGCGCAAAGCGCGCTCGAAAAGGCGGCGCGCGCTCGTCGGACGGGGGATGACGATCTCTCTTCCGACGGGAAAAGCGGCATTGTCCGCCCGCTTTGACCGGCGATATCCGACAAAAAGCGACAAAATAGAACAAAAAACGCGTTTGCGGATAGCAAAACGCGTTTTTTACGCGTTGTTTGCCGCTTATTCCCGTTTACATGCCGTTCGTTCCCACGCGATTGACAAGTGATATTCATCTTCATGGTATTCCCGGCGTTCTTCGTCAAGAAGAATAAAGCGGAAGAACAGAAGGCGTAAGTTCCGTCAGAGAATAAACGCTCGCCGCGGGCATCGCCCGCGGCATACAAACTCATCATTCGGTCATAACCGCCGCGCGGCAATATTGCCGCGCGGCGGATTTTATGATCCGTGAGCGCCGCGTAACGTCGAAATGCGGCAAAACGGTTGAGTAACGGAGAAATATGTGTTATAATATATAGATCAGGCAAAAAGCGGACAGGTTGCAAGGCGTGTTTGACATCTTTGCGTTTGATGCGCTTTTTGCCGCTATGGGGATTGGTTTTTAACCGCGCGGGAGGTTTTATATTTATGAAAAAAAAGTACTTTATCGTTGTTTTGGTCTTGTGCGCAGCGATTTGTCTGGTTCTGGCCGTCGGGGCTTTTGCCGTCTGCGGCGGCGGATCGAAGGATCCGCAGAAATACACGATTTCGTTTTACGCCGATGAAACGCTTGTCGGCACGACGGAAACCGCGGGCAATGAAGAAATCGCTCTGCCCGAAGCGCCGCAAAAAGAGGGTTTTACGTTCGGCGGGTGGTATTTCGACAGAGATACATGGCGCGATAAACTGACGAAAGATACCTTTGCCGCACGGGCATTGACTGAAAACATCGTTGTATACGCTTATTACATTCAGAACGAAACGCCCGTTCCTACGGAATATAAGGTCACTTTTTATATCGGCGAAGACGTTGCCGACGTTATAGAAACGTCCGGGAACGAAATTCTGGTATTGCCCAAAGCGCCGCAAATAGAGGGTTACGCATTCGAAGGCTGGTTTTTCGATAACGGAACATGGCACAATGAGCTGACGGCGAATACGTATGCAGACACGCCGCTGACCGCAGACGTGAACGTATATGCTTATTACAGAAAGACCGAAGATCCGGAGCCGGAACCCCCTCTGGAATATACGGTGACGTTTGACGCCGGTGGCGGAACGCCGGTCGAGCCGATGACGACGTCGCGGATCGATAAGGAACCGCCGACGACAAGAGACGGATATACGTTTGCCGGCTGGTATACCGATAAAACGTTCCATTACAAAGTGACCTTCCCGTACGATGTGACGAAAGCGCAGACGCTTTATGCGAAGTGGGAGAAAAACACGTATACGGTACATTTCGATACGGACGGCGGAACGACGGTCGAGCCGATGACGACGTCGCGGATCGATAAGGAACCGCCGACGACAAGAGACGGATATACGTTTG
>DXHT01000081.1 GCA_019113265.1 Bacillota bacterium
CTGCTCAAAGTCCTTTTCGCATTTACCGAAGCCTCCGCCCGAAGCCGCAGGCGCGTACCTCTTTTCGCAGTGACCGTTGCCGCATACGGGAAGGACGTATTTTTCGACGAGCTCTGTCGCCCGTTCATGGGTTATGTTTCCCACCATGGATATGACGGTATTGTCGGGAGTATACATACGTCGCGTAAAATCACGCACGTCGTCGCCCTTGAACCTCATGACGTTTTCCGTCGGTCCGAGTATGGTGCGGGCAAGTCCGGTACCTTCATAACGACGCTCTGCGAGAAGATCGTAGCAAATATCCTCCGGCTCATCCGCCGTCATACTGATCTCTTCGGCTATGACTTTGCGCTCCTTATCCAGTTCGCCGTCATCGAACAGCGAGCCGTAAAGTATGTGCGAGAGCAGACCGAAACAATCCGTCGTCATCTCGTCTATGCACTTGAAATAAAAACAGGTAGCTTCTTTCCCCGTGAACGCGTTGAAATTCGCGCCGAGATCCTCGAACTTTTCGGCGATCTGTGCCGCCGTAAGATCCGCCGTACCTTTGAACATGACGTGTTCGGTAAAGTGCGATATGCCGTTTTCGGCTTCCGTTTCAAACGCGCTTCCCGCGCCTATCCAAAAACCGACCGCAACTGATCTGAAAGACGGATAGTTTCCCGTCACCAATGTAAGTCCGTTATCGAATTTCGTCAGTCGTATCATAAATTCTCCGTTAGTATTTTCTTTTTTTTATGCGCGATATACGCGATATCCGCGGTTTCACCGCCCGTCAGAGCGCATCCGAAACGCATGACGGAACGAGTCCCGCCGCCTTTATCCCCGCTATCACGGCAGGCAGTGCCTCCGCCGTCTCTTTTGTCGGGTGCATGAGGATAAAGTCTCCGCCCTTGACGTTCTTTACCGCGCGTTCGGTTATCAGCGTAGCATCGTGATCTCGCCAGTCAATGGTATCCTTTGACCAGAGAACGGTAACATACCCCATGTGTTCGGCAGCATCCAGCGTGTCGGAAGAATACGCACCCGACGGCGGAGCGAAAAGTTTTACGGGAGCGCCCGTAATATCGCTTATCAGCCTGTCGGCGACGCGCATTTCTTCTAAGTTTGCGTCGTAACCGAGAGCGGAATGATCGCGGTGAAGATAACCGTGGCTACCCGTTTCAAACCCGCCGTCCGATATCGAACGCAACGTGTCGGCGTTCTTTTCCGCCCAGCATCCGCCTATAAAGAACGTCGCACTCGCGCCTTCGCTTTTAAGCGTGTCGATTATAGACGGGATATACTCCTCTCCCGAATACACGTTGAACATAAGCGCGACGGACGTTTCGGACGAACCGGAGTACACTGCGCGCGGATCCGCGGAAACGCTTGCCGACGCGGGCGCGCCCGCCCATACGGCGATTATGCCTCCGCACATGAGCAGACACACAAGACCCGTGAGAGCATAGCTTAATGGATTTCTCTTTTTAATCATACAACACCCCGTGTTATAGATATTCACGAGGTGTTGTGATTATATCGGTATATCGTCGAAATAACTTATTCGGCGGCGGAAGCCTTGGAAAGCACCTCGAGAAGTTTAAGATCGATCCTGCCCTTCTCGTCCACTTTGATGACTTCCACTCTGACGACGTCGCCTACGTCGATGACGTCCGTCACCTTGGCAACGCGCTTGTCGGAGAGCTTGGAAATGTGGATCATGCCGTCCTTTCCGGGAGCGATGTTCACGAACGCGCCCAGCTGCTGAGGCTCTTCCTTTTTCTCCTCACGCGCCTTTTCGGGCTTGCCGTCTCTTCTGGGACGACGATCTCTGCCGCCCATTCTGTCGGGATTGCTCATGAGTATCTTGACGACGGGACCCTCATACACCTTGCCGACGACTACGTCTTCCACAATGGATAGTATGATGTTCTTCGCCTTCTCTCCCATTTCCGAATCGGTATATGCGATGTACACGCTGCCGTCCTCTTCGATGTCTATCTTGACGCCGGTGTCTTCCACGATCTTATTGATCGTCTCGCCGCCCTTACCGATGACCTTGCCGATCTTGTCCGGATCGATCTTGATAACGGTTATCTTGGGCGCCCACTTGGACAGCTCTGCGCGAGGTCCGGGTATGACGTCAAGCATCTTGCCGAGTATGAACAGTCTGCCCTTGCGCGCCTGTTCGAGCGCGGTGGTAAGTATCTGTCTGTCGATACCCTTTATCTTGATATCCATCTGAATGGCGGTAATGCCCTTGCTCGTTCCCGCAACTTTGAAGTCCATATCGCCGAGGAAGTCTTCGAGGCCCTGAATATCCGAAAGTATCGCTACTCTTTGATGCTCGGGATCTTTGATAAGTCCCATGGCTATGCCTGCAACGGGAGCTTTGATGGGTACGCCGGCATCCATGAGCGCGAGGCAGGATCCGCATACGCTCGCCTGCGATGTCGAACCGTTGGAGCTGACTATCTCACTTACCGTCCTTATCGCGTAAGGGAATTCCTCTTCGCCGGGTATGACGGGTTCGAGAGCGCGCTCGGCAAGAGCTCCGTGACCTATCTCACGACGACCGGGAGCACGCAACGGCTTAGCTTCGCCCGTCGAATATCCCGGCATATTGTACTGGTGCATGTATCTCTTTCTGACGTCTTCCTCGTCGAGGTTTTCCAGCTTCTGCGCATCGCCTATCGTGCCGAGCGTGCAGGTAGACATAGCCTGCGACTGTCCTCTCGTGAAGACTGCGGAGCCGTGAACGCGAGGCAGTATGCCTACTTCGCACCATATCTCGCGGATCTCGTCCGGCTTTCTGCCGTCGGGACGCTCGCCGTGGTCAAGTATCTTTGCGCGTACCTTTTCCTTGGTCATGTAGTAGAGCGCGTCTTTTATCTCACGATCCTTTTCGGGGTACTTCTCCGCAAAGTGCTCGATCGTCTTTGCCTCCACTTCGTCCTGATTGTTCTGACGCTCGGTGCGATCGTGAGTCGCAAGAGCCTCGTCAAGCATCTTATCCGCATAAGCGCGCACGTCCGCGTCTATCTCGGCGGGAACGTGGTAAAGTTCCATTTCTCTCTTGGGCTTGCCGACTGCGGCAACGATCTCGTTGATGAACGCGACGATCTTCTTGATCTCTTCGTGCGCGAACATGATGCCGCCCAGCATGATTTCTTCGCTCACCTCGTTAGCGCCCGCTTCCACCATCATGATGGCTTCGTTGGTACCTGCGACGGTGACGTGCATGCTGCTCTTTTCCCTCTGCTCGGAATCGGGGTTGATGACGTACTGTCCGTCCACATAACCCACGACTACCGCGCCCGTCGGACCCGCAAACGGAATATCCGATATGGACAGCGCGATGGAAGAACCTACCATGCCCCAAACCTCGGGCGGGATATCGGGCTCTACCGAAAGCGCGGTGCAAACGACGGTAACGTCGTTGAACATTCCCTTGGGGAAAAGCGGGCGGATGGGACGGTCTATAAGACGGGACGTAAGTATCGCCTTATCGCTGCCTCTGCCCTCTCTTCTCTTGAAGCTGCCGGGGATCTTACCTATCGAATACAGCTTCTCCTCGAAATCCACGCTGAGCGGGAAGAAATCCATGCCCGGTCTGGGCTGGTCTGACATGCAGACGTTGGTCATCACCATCGTGTCGCCGCAGCGCACGATGCAGTGGCCGTTCGCCTGCTCGGCGTACTTGCCCGTTTCGACGGTGACTTCACGCCCGCCGATAACGGTCTTGAAGAATTTTCCTTCTCTCATTTCTCTTTATCTACTCCTATTGTTACTCTCTTTACTTAACGCCGCAAATTAAGGGAAAAGGGACGAACGCTTTGTTCGCCCCTCGGGTCATCCTTATTTTCTCAAATCCAATTCGGCGACGATTTTTCTGTATCTCTCAATATCGAGAGATTTGAGGTAGTTGAGCAGACTGCGTCTGGAACCTACCATTTGGAGCAGACCTCTGCGCGAATGATGATCTTTCTGATGGATCTTGAGGTGTTCCGTCAGATGATTGATCCTGTACGTCAGAAGCGCTACCTGCACTTCGGGGCTTCCCGTGTCGCCGGGATGAGTTGCGAATTTGGCGATGATCTCCGCCTTTACTTCCTTATCCATTTTTTATCCTCCCATGGATGTTATTCGCCTACGGACCTAAGTCATCCGCCCGGAGAGCGCGGGACCTGCGGTACCGAGGTACATATTTTATTACCGAGAAAGTATATCACATTTATTTTGAAATGTAAACGGATTTTAAGCATAAAGCCTAAAAATTATCCGCAAAACGGCAAGGAAGAAAAATGCCGCGCCTTTACCTTACGTTTTTTATTGACTAAAACCGACGTGCGCTGTATAATAAAACCGTTGATCATGCCGAAATGAGGTTTCGGACGCCTGCGGACACGGGCAGGTCCGGAACAGCTTACACTGCGGAGGAAATGATATGCTGACACTTGACAAAAAGTGCGAGATGTGCGGCGGACAGCTGGATATCGCCGATGACGGAAAAAAGGCGGTATGCCCGTACTGCGGCAGCACATATTCGTACAGCAAACCCGTTACGGCAGAGACTGCGGCGGGTCTTAACCGCGCAAACAATTATCGTCTGCGCAATATGTTCGATAACGCGATAGTCGAATATAAAACCCTGCTTGCGCTGCCCGAGTTCGAGGACAACGCCGAGGCGTACTGGGGACTAACTCTCTCCGAGTTCGGTATAGAGTATGTTCACGACACGCGTGAGGACACCTACGTTCCCACCTGCCACCGCACGGTACCGTCGTCGATATTCGACTGCGACAGCTATAAAAAGGCGATCGAATATTCATCGCCCGATATGCGCGCGGAATATGAAAAAAAGGCGGCGGAAATAGACGACTTACAGAACGCGATAAAGGCGCAGGCGGCTTACATAGAGGATTACGAAGTATTCATATGCTTTAAGTCCACCGACGGAAACCGTCTGCCCACCAACGACAGATATATTGCGCGAAAAATTTACGACGAACTCACAAGGCGCGGATTCCGTGTATTTTTCTCCGAAGTGAGCCTTAAAGGCAAACTGGGAAGCGATTACGAGCCTGTAATATACAAGGCATTGACCACTGCCCGTGCAATGATACTCGTCGCAACTAAAGAGGAATACATAAATGCGCCCTTCGTGCGCAACGAATGGTCGCGTTTCCTCGACAGACGCCGCGACGATCCCTCCATACTGTTTATTCCCGTATTCGGAAACATAGATCCGTCCGCACTCCCCGTAAGAGGTCAGGGCGTGGATCTTTCCAAATATCCCGCGGGCGGTTATGAAGTGGACATTGCGGACAATCTCGAAACGATCCTCACCAGGCGCGCCGCACCCAAGCTGAACGACGAGATACTGAGCGAATATTCGCGGTATAACGAAATAAACAGAATGAACCTTGAGAACGCATATCAACACGCAATGCGCGAAGTGGATCTCGGCAAAAATCGCAAAAAATCTCCGGGACGCGAGTTCGCGGATAAAGCCGCCGAAATGAAAAATCTCGGAGGATATAAAAACGCGCACGCGCTTTCCGCAACTTATGCCGCGCAAGCCTCGGAATTCGCCGCGAAAGAAAAGAAACTACTCAGGACAAGAAGAATATTCGATCTTGCACTGACATTAGTCGGAGCATTTTTCGCCGCTTTTGTTATCATTTTTATGTGGGATGCATCCATAGGAATAGAAATTTTCGATATAGAAATAAACATCCCCCAGTATTTCGCAACATGCTGTATCTTCATGGGAATTTCTGTCGGCTTGTGCTTCTTTGTTCCCCTGCTGTCACTTATTCTTTCGTTTACGTTGCGCATTGAAAATATGCGTAATCTTAAAAAAGTCGAATATTTCGCATACGCCCTGTCATGCGTATTTATGATAGTTTCCACCATTCTATATTCCACTGACGAAGATATCGGCGATCTGGATGAAGCGGGCGGCGTCATATTCGGTGTGTTATTCACGATAATAACCGCAGCGATCATCGCCACAAATATAGTTAAGAACGTTATCGCATCAAAGAGCTTAGCCCCTCGTAATTAAAATAAACGACAAGGAGTCTATCATGGACGTAAAGCCCGAAAACGATACGCATTGCGAAAGCGAAACAGCCGTCTCTGACGAGCATGCGGAAGCTTATAACAATGCTATGCGTGACGTAGATCTGAGCTATTTGCGCAGAGAAAATGCGGGAAATGCGTATCGCGTAAAAGCCGAAGAGATGAAAAACTTAGGCGACTACGGCGAAGCAAAAGAGCTTGCAGCGCAATATGAGGAAAAGGCGGAGTCGCTTTCGGTTGCCGAAAACAAACAGACGGCTCGCCTTATCGCTCTCTCCGTCGCAGAAATCGCGGTCGCAGTCGTCACGGCAATACTGACCGCCGTGATCATCCCCGTCGCGGGAACGACTATAGGTTATGCGGGCGCGGAGTATGCGTCTTCCGTCGTAATGGCGGTAATAGGTGCGGCTCTTTGCTTAATCGGCGCGGTACTCGGTCGCGCGCTTATAAAAAAAGTAAGATACGACTCCAAGCGGCGTTCGATAGCAGACACCTGCGAGAGAGCGCTTCTCGCCGCGGCGTGCGCGCTGATGTTCGTGCCCACGGTAATGGCGTACATGAATATAGGACTTTACGGAACTCTTTATCTCGTGCTTTGCATCACTTCCCTTGCCGCGCTCGTTCTTGCAATGCTCCGTCAGCAGTTTGCAAACTCCGATCTTAAAGATGCGGATACCGAATGATAACGATTCGTTATAGACGGATAAAACGGCTTATCCCAAAGCGGATAAGCCGTTTATATTTATTATTTTTGCATTCGTGCCTTAGTGCGCGGATCTGCGATCCACACACGTCCGCGCTTATTTTACGCGCTTAACGTAAAAACCGAGTAACGTCGCCCGTGACTTATGCCCGCTGAAAGCGCGGGTATTTCCGTATACTTTGCGCCTCCCGTCACTCGCCCGCCAAAAACGCGAGTTTTTTATCCGTGCGCTCGTCCAGCTCGTTGATATACATTCCAACGTCTTTGGGTGATGCGAAACGCGCTATAACCTTGCCTACGCGCTTACTTATACTGCCCGCGCCGCATGCATATACGGGGACAAGTTCTTCCATTACCGTTATATTGTTTATACACTCGCTGCCCTTTTTGCAAAAGCCTATGTTTTCCAGATTGCCCGCCATATTCTTCTGCCTGTACAGGTAATACGGCTCGTAATCCGCAAAACGCATAAGCGCGTGATCTATCATGCGCTCTATATCGGGGCAGTTCGGATCCGTATCGGCAAGAAGCGACGCCCGCTTGCGTGAAAGCGTATGAACCGTGACGTTTTCGGGACTGAGTTGCCGTATCCCGTCGGCTGTCCGCTCAAAATCGGAAAGCGTTTCGCCTTCCAGCCCCGCTATTATATCGGTATTTATAGTAAACCCTAACGAACGCGCGAGCGAGTACGCTTCATAGAACTGTTCTGCCGTGTGTCTGCGTCCTATGCGTGACAGAGTACCGTTATTAAGCGTTTGCGGATTCATGCAAATACGCGTAACTCCGCTGCTCTTCATTATCTCAGCCTTACTCTTTGTAAAGCTGTCCGCGCGCCCGGCTTCAAACGTAAACTCGACTCCGCCGACGTTTATAGCGTCCAGCAGACGCGCGAGTTCGTCCTCTCCGAGTACGGAAGGAGTGCCACCGCCCACATATACGGACAGTATGCGCTCGCCGCGCGAAGAAATAAATTCCGTCATGCGGCGGATCTCTCGGATGAGCGCGTCCGTGTATTTTGACAGCAGCTTATCCGCTCCCTTACGGCTTATGTCCGCACTCGGGAACGAACAGTAATTGCACCTGCCGTTACAAAACGGCACATGAACGTAAAGATCGACCGCGCCATTAAGCGAAGAGCCGAGAGCCGAACGCTGTGCCGCTATTATGCGCCTGACGATCTCCGCACGATCGCGCCGAACTTCAAAAGTATTTATGAGGTAGTCCGCGATCTTTTCCTCGCTTCCCCCGTCGCGCAAATATGCATATGCGAGTTTTGTGGGGCGAATGCCCGTCAGACTTCCCCACGGAAGTTTTATTCCGCTGACTTCGGAAAGCGCAAGATACAGCGAGTGCTTGACAAACCTCTTTTCAAGACGCTTAACGGTCAATGCGTCGCCGACGGGTAGCGGAGCGGTGCGGCAAAACAAGCTGCCGCGAACGCATATATCCGCTTGCAGTTTTCCTTCCCGCGTGACCGTAACGCTTATTTTATCCGTTGCAAACTCGCCGCCGAACTGCCGCACTTCGTCCAGCAGATCGGGACGCATATATTCTGCGTTTGTCGTGAGATCGTAGCCGTACATATTCAGATCTCGGCAAACATATTATGCTGCTTTTCAAACGAAAGCGTCGTAAGCTCTCCGTGCCCGGGAAAAACGGTATAGTCGCCTTGCAGGCGGAACAGTATTTCGCGCACCGAATGCACAAGCAGCTTATAGTCGCCCGTCGGAAGATCCGCTCTTCCCACGCCCAGACGAAAAAGCGTGTCGCCCGTAAACAGTTTATCGCCGAGCATATAGCATACACTTCCTGCCGTATGGCCGGGGGTGTGTATGGTGCGGAAACTCATCCCGCATTCGTCGATCACCGTACCGTTTTCCACAAGTACGGACGGACGAAAGCCGTTGAACGGCTCTCCCGTAAGCTCGCACATATTGAGTGCGGAGCGCGTCATTATCTCGTCCGCCTCGTGCATATAGACCTTTGCGCCCTTGTCCGCAAAGACGTGCGCCGCGTTGCAATGATCGAAATGCCCGTGCGTGAGCAGCACCGCGCCCGCACTGCGCCCCGCTTTGTCGAGCTCGCGTTCTATCCTCGATGCTTCCGCACCCGGGTCTATTATGACCGCATCCGTACGCGCGTCGTCATATACGATATAACAATTTGCTTCCAGAAGTCCGACGGGAAGCATTATGACTTTTATCATACGCTGTTGCTCCTGAACACCTTGCTCACTG
>DXHT01000082.1 GCA_019113265.1 Bacillota bacterium
GGAGATCCTTTTTGTTTGACAAAATTCAAATAATATGTTACTATCAGCATAGTAATATTAGGAGGTAATAAATGTACTACGATATTAAAGAAATTAAATATACTATTAAGCAAGGTGGAGGAACAATGAAAAGTTCTTATTGTGGTAGTATAGGCTTTAAAAGACCACAAAGTCAATTTGAAGCAAATCAAATGGCAGAAGAATGGCTAAAGAAAAAATATCCAAATTGTCAAATAGTCAATTTAGAAGTTATACTTAGATAGTATAATTTGGCAGTTACGGAGAAGCTGTCGGCACGGTATAGCTTTTCGATAAATTTCACGCAGTCCGAACTTCCGCAGGCGGTAAAGAATGCCGATACGAGCATTAAGCTTACAATGGCAACGATCAATGCTGCCGTACTCTTCAATAAGGTTTTTTTCATAATATACTTCTTTGTGAATTTAATTTAGCCCCTTGGGGCTATTTTTATATATTATACTCCCTTAGTGCTATTATGTCAATATAAAACAGGTGCAGGAGAAAATTTAATTATGAAAATATTGGTTGCGGACAGGGTGAGGGAACTTATGAAAGAGCACGGTCTGAACCAGGTCAGGCTTGCCGAAAAAGTGGGGTTAAAGCAGAACACGATCAGCGCATGGCTGTGCGGAAAAAAAGAGCCGAGCATAACGTCGCTCTGGCTCCTTGCCGATTATTTCGATGTGGAAATAGATTATATCGTGGGAAGAAAGGATTATTGAATATCTTTGCCGCTACGTTCCGTTCTCTTTTCTTTTTAAGACCGCCCGATTTTATATCCGGGCCGCCTTGTCGGCGCATAACATACCGCAACATTTCCCCGTTTGCGTCATTTGCCGCATATGCGAAAAACCGAATATACGGTATAAGAAAAGTAGTTCGATCACGCCTCTGCCGTGCTTTCCAGCCTGGTGACGAGGAGCATAAGCTCCGAAACGTCCGCGGAGGCGAGCGAGTAGAACGCGACTTTGCCCTGTTTGCGGCATTTGACTATGCCCGCGGAGCGTAACATACGCAACTGATGGGAAAGCGTGGTCTGATTAACGCCGATAAGCGCGGACATATCGCTTACACACATTTCGCACACGGAAAGGGCGGAAACTATGCGAAGTCGCCCCGTGTCGGCGAGTGCGGCGAACGCCTCGGCGGTATCCGAGAGTGCGGCGTGCGAGGGGAGATACTTTTCGACGAGCGCTTCCGAGCGCGGGTCGAGCAGGGTGGTGCGCCTTTCCTTTCCGAATATATTGTCCTCTTTTACTATCATAAATAAAATATAACACATGCACACGCGCGCATTTTGCCGCATATAAGGTACATATGACGGATAACGGAGATATTTTCAGACTACTGCTCATCATGCTGCTCATCATCAGCGACAGATCGGACGGCGGCAGCGTTACGGGTACGCTCAATACCATGATGATAATGGCACTGCTTGCGGGCAGCGGCGGCAATAACAATTGTCCGAACGGCGGATCTTCCGACGGCGGCGGCACGTTCCCCGACTCCGCTTAAAAAGGGCGGGAAAGAGGATAATTTTGTAAAAACACTTGATTTTACGGGCGAATACTGATAAAATTCAGTTATGGATCTGAAAATAGGCAACGACTGGGACGAGCTTTTGTCTGCGGAAACGGACAAGCCGTATTTTGGGCAACTTAAAAGTTTTGTAGAAAGCGAGTACGCGAAATACACCGTGTACCCTCCTCGCTCGCTCATTTTCGCCGCGCTGCGCTATGTGCCGTATTCGGAAGTGCGCGTGGTCATAGTCGGTCAGGATCCGTATATAAACGCCGGTCAGGCGAACGGGCTGGCGTTTGCGGTGAACAAGGGCGTGAAGCTCCCGCCGTCGCTGGTGAACATCTACAAGGAGCTTTCGAGCGACATCGGAGCGGACATGAGCGGCGCGAGCGGCGATCTTACGGGCTGGGCGAAACAGGGCGTACTGCTGCTCAACGCGACGCTTACGGTGCGGGCGGGTCAGTCGGACGCGCATTCGGGCTGCGGCTGGCAGACGTTTACGGACGCGGTCATAAAACTTCTCGGCAAGCGCGAAAAGCCGCTTGTGTTCATATTGTGGGGATCGCGCGCGCAAAAGAAGCGCGAATTCATACAGCCTCAGCACTGCGTCATAGCGAGCGCGCACCCGTCGCCTCTGAGCGCGTATAACGGCTTTTTCGGTTCGCGTCCGTTTTCGCGCGCGAACGCGTTTTTGGTCGGTCACGGACTTCCGCCCGTGGACTGGACGGAAGTGTCGGCATACGACAAGCCGCTCTACTATGAGGGCAAAGGCAGGATAGAGAGGGGATGAGACCGCTTCGCATAAGGCGAATATCCGCACTTGCGGCTCTGCTTGCCGCACTCCTTTTGTTCGTGACGGGGTGCGGCGCGTTTTCCTGCACGCGCGTTACCGCCGATCTGCCAGATGCGGCGGCGGATGTATATGCGAACACGCTCATAATCACTCATCCCGCAGGCGGCGATGTAGTCGCGGGTACGGGATTCGTGGTATGTACCGAGGGCAACACGGCGTATGCCATAACCAATTATCACGTAGTGGAAGACGCGCCGAACGGCGAAGTTACCGTTCGCACCGCTTTTTCCAATCTGCCCATGACCGCGGAAGTCGTCGGGTATTACGAATATCACGATATAGCTGTGATCGCAATGCGCTCGAACGGTTCATTCAACGCTATAAGCGCGGACAGGTTCGTTTCGGGCACGGCGGGCGACGCGGCGTGGTCTGCGGGCAACGAACACGGTGAGAGCAGGATAATAGTGTCGGGCGGTTACGTCGTTACGGAAGAAACGGAAGTCACGGCGGAGCGGTTGGGATATTACGAATCGGCGGAACGCTCCAAATACGTTCCCGTCACCGAGTACTCGTGCAGCGTGGAGAGCGGCATGAGCGGTTGTCCGATAATGAGCGAAAACGGCGGTATCACGGGAGTGGGAACGTACCGCGCGGAAGAGGAGACGAAGACAGAAGTAGTCATGCACTATTACGGCACGCCCGCGCGTATAGCGTCAAGCGTACTTGGCGCGGTACTTAACGGCGAGTTCTCGCAGGCGGGCGGCGGCGCGGAAGTGACTCTGTTCGGACAGTGCTATTACCGAATATTCATCGACCGCGACGGCGTGGGCAGATACAGGCTGGTGTTCCTCGGCAACTATTACGACTGGGGCATGAGTGCGGGTCTCGGCGTGTCCGAGCGTCTGCACGACATAGGTTTTACGGCTTACATGACGGGGCGCGGCATACTCGTCGACAGAGCGGAAGCGGATTGCCCGCTGAAAACGGGGGACGTCATAACCGCGATCGGGGGAATGAGAGTGTCCGAAATGGGTTACACCGATCTGATGACGCTGTTTTACGATAATTACGAGCTGACAGAAACTACGACGTCGGGAGCGTCCGCGGCGTCCGGCGAGGTGCTTACGGTAACGACGAGCCGCGGAGAAGTGAGCTTAGAAGGCGGGGAATGGGCGATCCGCGCGAAATAATGAGCGCAAACGGCAAAAACACGCTTATCCCGCTTGCCAAACGCACGCTTTAATGTTATAATACGAAAAACACGGATAAGGAGAGATATATCATGTTCGAAAAGATTGTGGATAAACTGTCTGAATACTTGCAGGTAGACAAGTCCCGCATCACCATGGACACGAACATAAGGACGGATCTCGGAGCGGACTCTCTGACCGTCGTCGAGCTGCTTTTCGCGCTCGAACAGGAATACGGTATCACGATACCCGACGACGTCGTCGAGTCGCTTGAAACCGTGGGCAGTCTCGTAGACTATCTCGAAAAGACGGTCAAGCAGTAAATCGCAATAAACGGGGGACGGATCGCCGCGCTTTCAAAGCCGCGCGGGCGGTCCGTCTTGCGCTTTTTATAAAAGGCAAAACAATATTTCGGACGGTCACACCATATGTACGAAAAAGTAGACAGCAGTCTGGACTTCGTGACCCGTGAAAACGAGGTAACGGAGTTCTGGAAAGAGAACGACATCTTCCACAAGAGCATATCCTCCCGCGAAGGCGGCAAGGAATTTTCTTTCTACGACGGCCCGCCCACGGCTAACGGCAAGCCGCATATAGGGCACGTTCTTACGCGCGTCATGAAGGACATCATACCGCGCTACAAGACCATGAAGGGCTATCACGTCCTGCGCAAGGCGGGCTGGGATACTCACGGTCTGCCCGTCGAGCTGGAAGTGGAGAAATCCCTCGGCATGGACGGAAAGGAGCAGATCGAGAAGTACGGTATCGAGCCGTTCATCGCAAAGTGCAAGGAGAGCGTCTGGAAATACAAGGGACTTTGGGAGAAGATGAGCGACATGGTCGGCTATTGGGCGGACATGGAGCACCCGTACATCACTTACGACGACAACTACATCGAGTCGGAGTGGTGGAGTCTCAAAAACATATTCGATCGCGGACTGATATATAAGGGCTACAAGATAGTTCCTTACTGCCCGCGTTGCGGAACTGCGCTCGCGTCTCACGAAGTGGCGCAGGGTTACCGCGACGTAGAGGAGACGTCCTGCACCGCCCGTTTCAAGGTAAAGGGCAGGGACAACACCTATATACTCGCGTGGACGACGACGCCGTGGACGCTCCCGTCCAACGTCGCGCTCTGCATGAACGCGAAAGAGGATTACAGCGAGATAGATTGCGACGGCGTGCACTACATCCTTGCGACCGCGCTTGCAGACAAGTATTTCGGATCGTACAAGACGATAAGCGTCAAAAAGGGCGCGGAATATGAGCGCACCGAGTACGAGCCGCTTTTCGATTTCTATAAACTCAAAGCGGGCGAAAAGGCGTATTACGTCACCTGCGACGACTACGTCACGCTCACCGACGGTACGGGCGTCGTTCACATAGCTCCCGCGTTCGGCGAGGACGACAGCAAGGTAGGCAAGGCATACGGACTGCCGTTTGTACAGCTCGTCGGGCCGGACGGAAAGTTCGTCGAGGGTTGCGGAAAGTTTACGGGAATGTTCTGCAAGGATGCGGACGTCCTCGTCATGGACGACCTCGAAAAGCGCGGACTTCTTCAATCGCGCCTTAAATTCATGCACAGCTATCCGTTCTGCTGGCGTTGCGACACGCCTCTGCTCTACTATGCGCGTTCGAGCTGGTTCATAAAGATGACCGCGCTTAGGGACGAACTCGTCGCCAACAACAAGACGGTCAACTGGATACCTCCCGGAATAGGTTCGGGAAGAATGGGCAACTTCCTCGAAAACGTCATAGACTGGGGACTCTCCCGCGAGAGGTATTGGGGAACTCCGCTTCCCATCTGGGTATGCGACAAGTGCGGCAAGACGGAGGCGATAGGCAGCCGCCGCGAACTGCGCGAAAAGGGCGGACTTAAAAAGGATATAGAGCTTCACAAGCCTTATGTGGACGGAGTGACGTGGAAATGCTCCTGCGGCGGCACGATGCACCGCACGCCCGAGGTCATAGACTGCTGGTACGACTCCGGCTCCATGCCCTTTGCGCAGTATCACTATCCGTTCGAAAACAAGGATCTTTTCGACGAAACTTTCCCCGCTGACTTCATAAGCGAGGCGGTGGATCAGACGCGCGGATGGTTCTACACGCTCGAAGCGGTCTCCACGCTGATGTTCGGCAAAGCGCCGTTCAAGAACTGCATAGTGCTCGGACACGTGCTGGACAAGAACGGCATCAAGCAGAGCAAGCACCTCGGCAACGTCGTCGACCCGTTCGAGATACTCGGCAAAATGGGTGCGGACGCCGTTCGCTGGTATTTCTATACGATATCCAACCCCTGGCTCCCGTCGCGTTTCTATGCGGAGGCGGTAGGGGAAGTACAGCGCAAATTCCTCGGCACGCTGTGGAATACATACGGCTTCTACGTGCTTTACGCGGAGATAGACAAATTCGATCCCACGAAATACGCGCTCGGTGAATGCAAACTCTCGCTTATGGACAAGTGGGTGCTTTCCCGTCTGAACACGCTCATAGCGTATGTGGACAAGTGCCTTTCGGAGTATAAGATAACCGAGCCCGCCCGCGAGATACAGGCGTTCGTGGACGAGCTGTCCAACTGGTACGTCCGCCGTTGCCGCGAGAGATATTGGGGCGGCGGAATGACGGAGGACAAAAAGGCGGCGTACATGACGCTCTACACCGTTCTCGAAACGCTCAGCCGCCTGTGCGCGCCCTTCATCCCCTTCATGAGCGAGAGCATATACCGCAACATTGTGGTAAGCGTAAACAAGAACGCTCCCGAATCGGTACACCTCTGCGACTTCCCGAAGTCGGACGCGTCCATGATAGACGAAGAACTCGAAAAGGGAATGGAACTCGTGCTCACCGCGGCGAACCTCGGCAGAGCGGCGCGCAACGGCGCGGCGATAAAGAACCGTCAGCCGCTGTCGCGCATCATACTCTGCGGCTCTGACGCGTCCTCCATAAGCGAGGATCTTGCGGCCGTGCTCGAAGGCGAGCTCAACGTCAAGGCAATAGAGTTTGCGGACAGTGCGGATAAATACATCGGTTACGAGGTCAAGCCTCAACTGCGCACGGTAGGTCCCAGATACGGCAAACTGCTCGGCGGCATACGCGAACGTCTTGCTTCTCACGCAGACGAGGCTGTCGCGGCTGTACGCGGCGGCGGAACGTATGACTTCGAGGTAAACGGCAGCCCCGTCAGCCTTGCCGAGAGCGACATGCTCATATCCGCGTCGTCGGGCGGCAGATACGCGTCGCAGACGGACAACGGACTTACCGTCGTGCTCGACTGCGAGATAACTCCC
>DXHT01000083.1 GCA_019113265.1 Bacillota bacterium
ATTTCAACCTCGGCTGCATAGACCTCGTAGCGGGCGAAAACACCATACGTTTCACCGTGCTGACGACGGGCGACTTGAGCGGCTACAACTTCGACAAGATAACGCTGCTCTCGGACGTCGCGGTGACCGAACCGCACGAGTGTACATCCGTCTGCCCGATATGTGGCGGGTGCCTTGATTCGGAGTGCGAAAACCCGGTATGCGCGACAAAGTGCGGAGCGGGTAAGGACGCATATGTGTTCGAGGCGGAAGACGCGGAGATAGCGGACGGCCCCGCGCCCTATGCGGGTTACGGGATAATAAATAGCGGCGACAGAACGTATATAGGCAACCTCAACCAGAATACCGGTGCAACGGTCACGTTCACCGTGAACGCGGAAGAGGCGGCTACCGTTTCTCTCGTGGTCACCGTAAACAGGCGCTTCGCCGAAACCGTGTTCACCGAGAAGTTCGGCGTGTCCGTCAATAACGACAGGGATCTCGATCGTCCCACGATAGTTCCCGCATATGCCGATCAGTGGACGGACGAATCGTTCATGAATTTCAACCTCGGCTGCATAGACCTCGTAGCGGGCGAAAACACCATACGTTTCACCGTGCTGACGACGGGCGACTTGAGCGGCTACAACTTCGACAAGATAACGCTGCTCTCGGGCGTCGCCGTGACCGAGCCGCATGAATGTACGTCCGTTTGTACCGTATGCGGCGGCTGTATGGATGCGGAGTGCAGCGATCCCGCTTGCGAAACGAAGTGCCCCGGTCACGACATGCAGAGTCTTGAAATAATAGGCGCGAAGTCCGAGTTCGGCGCGGGCTCTATCGGATATCCGATACAGGCACCCGACGCAGGCGCGCCCGCAGGACTCGTGGGCAAACTCAGCGTAAACGTCGGAGCGTCGTTGACGTTCAGATTCAAGGCGGCAACGGGCGGCAGGGCAAAACTCGTTGCCAACGTAACCACGAGATACAAGGAACTTAACTTTACGGACTTTATGTCCGTCGAGGTGAACGGCGCGCCGTATGAAACGTCCGCGAAAGTGCCGTCGGACGGTTCGGATCACTGGACTGTACCCACCGCCGTGGAACTCGGAGAGATAGATCTTACGGCGGGCGCAGTTACGGAAGTGAAGTTTACCGTCATAACGCCTGACGATCAGATCAGCTTCAACTTCTACTCGCTCGAAGTTGTCCGTGAGGACATAAACTCCGTGCAATTGGACGGACTGACGCAGGCGGCGCTCGGCAGCGGCAAAAACGGACTGCCTAACCAGAGCCAGAACGTCGTGGGCAATCTCAGCGAAAACGTCGGAGCGTCGCTGACGTTCAAATTCACGGCGGGCGCGAACGGAACGGCGGATCTGATCGCGGCGGTAACGAGCAGATACAAGCAGACCACGTTCAGTAATTACCTCAAAATAACGGTGAACGGCGTCGAATACGGTTCGACGGCGAGCACTCCGACGGGCGGCGACAACTGGTATACCACGCAGGAAGTGCCTCTCGGCAAGATCGCCGTCAAAAAGGGAATCAATACCGTGAAATTCACCGTCGTGTCCTCCGACACGGCGACGGGCGTGAACTTCGGGTACATAAAAGTCGAGAGCTATACCGCAATATCCTCTCACGTCTGCACGTCCGTCTGCGAGGACTGCGGAAAGTGCATGGACGAGACCTGCGCGGAACTCGGCTGTACGGATAAGTGCGCGGATCACGTTTCCGTAACGCTTAAAGGCAGCGAGGCGCAGCTCGGTGCGGGTACAAAGGGAGACCTGAATTACGAACCGCGGCGCGACGGACTCATCGGTAACCTCAACGAAAACGAGGGCGCGACTCTGACGTTCACCGTCGATTCGGCTACGGGCGGTAAGGCAAGGCTGATCGCCGCCGTGTCCACGAGAACTTCGGCGATAAAGTTCACCGATTCGATGAGCGTGACCGTCAATGCGGGCGAGCCGATCACGAGCGACGCGACCGTTCCCGCAACGGCTGTCGAAGGCGACGGAAAAGTCGTGGACAACTGGTATGACACCGTGGAGATAGATCTCGGCGAGATCACTCTCGACGCCGGAAGCAACACCATAGTGTTTACCCGTCTTTCGCCGGACGTACTCGGATTCAACTTCGGGTACATCCGCGTGGTAACGGACATAGCGCAGGCGTAACGGCATGCGCGGCAATATCTCCCCGAGGCGATCTCGGGGAGATATTTTTATGCCTTAATGTCCTGCGCGAATGCGCGGCATTTTGCGGCGGGTCAGGCTTCGATCGGGAGCGAAAAGGGCGAAAGAGGCGGTTTATATAAAAATACCGTCAAAACTATTGTAATTTGGCGCAGAGTATGGTAAAATTATCTGCGTAAATACGATCCCGAAGAGGACAAAGACATGATAGACATCAAACTCATACTCACTCAGCCTGAAAAGGTAAAAGAACTTCTCGCGCTTAAAGGGTGCGACGCGGATCTCGGCAGAATAGCCGAACTCGACGAACGCCGCCGCGCGCTCATCACCAAGGGCGACGAACTGAAAAAACAGCGCAACGAGGCGAGCGCACTCGTGCCCAAGCTCAAAAAAGAGGGAAAGGACGTCTCCGAGATAATCGCCCGCACCAAGCAGACGGGCGCGGAGATAGCCGAAACGGACAAGCTCATAGCCGAAACGGAAAAGGAGCTGACGGACGCCGTTGCCGTTCTTCCCAACCTGCCCGACGAGGACCTCAAAGGCGGCGGCAAGGAGAACAACGAAGTGGTAAAGGTGTTCGGCGAAAAGCCGACGTTCGACGGCTTTACCCCCTTGGATCACGTCGAGCTGTGCCGTCGTCACGGGCTCATCGACTATGAGCGCGGCGTAAAACTCTCCGGCTCCGGTCACTGGATATACCGCGGCAAGGGCGCGCAGCTGGAGTGGGCTCTTCTCAACTTCTTCGTTTCCGAGCACCTTAAAGACGGGTACGAATTCATACTTCCGCCGCTTGCTCTCGGATATAACTGCGGATTCGGTTCGGGTCAGTTCCCCAAGTTCAAGGACGAGGTGTACTGGGTGGAGGACGCCGAGGCAAGCGACCGCACCAAGATGAAGTTCATGCTCCCGACGGCGGAAACGGCGCTCGTCAACCTGTATTCGGGCGAAATGCTCAAAGAGAGCGAACTGCCCAAGAAGCTGTTCGCGTACACGCCCTGCTTCCGTAAGGAGGCGGGAAGCTACCGCAGCGAAGAGCGCGGCATGATACGCGGTCATCAGTTCAACAAAGTGGAGATGGTACAGATAACCACGCCCGAGCAGTCGGACGCGGCGTTCGAGGAGCTCGTGGGCAAGGCGTGCTCGCTCGTAAGCAAGCTCGGTCTGCACTTCCGTCTCAGCAAACTCGCGGCGGGCGACTGCTCCGCATCCATGGCGAGGACGTACGACATCGAAGTATGGATACCGTCCATGGGCATATATAAGGAAGTATCCAGCGTGTCCAACGCGCGCGACTATCAGGCGCGCCGCAATTCCACGCGTTATAAGGGCGCGGACGGCAAGAACCGCTATGTCCACACCCTCAACGGAAGCGGACTTGCGACCAGCCGTGTGCTCCCCGCGATAGTGGAGCAGTATCAGCAGGCGGACGGAAGCATAGTCGTTCCCGAAGTACTGCGCAAATACGTCGGCGCGGATCGCATCTGACGGCGCGCGTTTTAAGCGAGGGGGAACGCAAATGATAAAAAAACTGATCTTCGGAATGTTTTTGTGGCTGCCCGCGCTGTACTCCGTGATATTTCTCATCGTTTCCGTCGTTACGGGGACGATCTGGAAGAACTGGGGATTTTATTTCGTGGGTCTGTCCGTCACTCTGATCGCGTCCGTCGCGCTGACGTACATTACGGCGCGCAGGCGGGCGGGCGGAGGCGGCGAAAAGCAGGAGGATAGCCGCGTCCCCGCGAGCGTCCGGCAGACGGCGTCCGACGAAACGGAGGCGGAAGCGGCGGTAAAGGCGAGCGACGAGACCAACAGATTCGCGGCGGAGATGAAGGCGAGCCCTTCCGCCGTTACGGGCGAACGTTACGACGACCGCAGCGAGCGCAGTGCGTATATGGCGGGCGGAAGATACGTCGACCCGTCCTCCGCGCCCGATCCCGCGACGGCTCCCGATTCTCTCGGCGCATCGCGCGACTCCGTCATGGGTGCGAGCGGTATGGACTCGTACTACTACGGCGGGGCGAGGGAAGAGAGGCGTGGCGCGCCCTCGGGAGACAACTCCTCGTTCTCTCCTTACGTCCAGCCCTCCAACTACGGCGAGGGCGGAATGAAGCTAAGCGACTACGACGACTCCCGCCTCGGCGGACGCTCTTCTTCGGACGAGCCACCCGCAGACCCCGCGCTTCGCATATACCGCCTGCGCTCTCAGCCCAACGTGTTGCTCTACTCCTACCCGACGGAGTACAGAAAGTACTTCGTCAACGAAGACGGCACGCTGACGCTGCTCAGCCGCCAGAAAAAAGAATGATATTCAACCGAGAACGACGCGCTCTTACCGTACGAACGGGGAGCGCGTTTTTTCTGCCCGTTTCATTAGCGGCGCGGTTTCTTTTTTATTCGCTCCCGCCGCGCCGCCGAACGCGCTTTAAGCCGCGCGGGCAGGGCAAAATAAAAATCGCCGTCAGCGAGTCGGCGTTTATTGACAAACGCATGGCGTTTATTATATAATGTGCATACACGAATACGGGAGAAGTGCTTAATGGCAAGCGACAATATGAAGGAAGAATGCGGGGTCATAGGAATGTTTGACCTCGGCGGCGGGGACGTCGGCAGGGATCTGTGCTACGGGCTGTTCGCATTGCAGCACCGCGGTCACATGAGCTGCGGCGTCGTCACCAACGACAACTACAAGCTGACGAGCATAAAGGATAACGGGCACGTCAACGAAGTGCTTAGCGTGCGCGCCATAAGCACGCTCAAAGGCAGGATAGGCATCGGGCACGTCCGCGCGAGCGGCGGCGACGACCTGCGCGAAAACATCCAGCCGATAACGACGCGCTACTGCAAGGGCACGATCAGTCTTGCCAAAAACGGTTATATAACGAACGCGGAGAATCTGCGCAACGCCCTCGAAGACGACGGCGCGATATTCCAGAGCACGCGCGACACCGAGGTGATCATGCACCTTATAGCGCGCGCGAGAACGACCTGTCCGAGCGCGGAGACCAGCCTGCTCGAAGTCATGGACAGCCTCGAAGGCGCGTACTCAATGATACTGATGTCGCCCAAAAAGCTGATGGCGGCGCGCGATCCGCGCGGCTACCGTCCGCTGTGCATGGGCAGAAAGGGCAGGGCGGTGGTGTTCGCCAGCGAGACCTGCGCCCTCGACGCGATGGGCGCGGAGTACGTCCGCGACATAGAACCGGGCGAGCTCGTGTGCGTGGACGACAAGTTCGGCGTGCGCTCGTTCAAGAACTTCTGCGGAAAGCGCACGAGTCTGTGCATTTACGAATACGTCTATTTCTCGCGCCCCGACTCCATACTCGACGGCAACGAGGTATACGCGTTCCGCGAAAAGGCGGGACGGCTGCTCGCGCGCGCATGCCCCGCGGAAGCGGACATAGTGTGCGGCGTTCCCGACGGCGGCACGGTGTTCGCCCAGGGCTATGCCAACGAAACGGGCATACCCCTCAAAGCGGGCGTGATGAAGAACAAATTCTCGTCGCGCAATCTGTTCACTCACGACTCGGAGGGCAGGGAGAACGCGATAAAGCTCAAATACAACGTACTGCGAAAGACTGTGGAGGGAAAGAGCGTGGCGCTCGTGGACGACTCCATCATGCGCGGAGAGACGGCGCGGCGCATAATAACCATGCTCAAAAACGCGGGAGCGGGCGCGGTACACCTGCGCATAGGCTGCCCGCGCATACTCCACAAGTGCATATACGGCGTGCAGATGCCCGACGAACGCGATCTGCTCGCGTCGGGAGGGCGCACGAACGAGGAGATGTGCGCGTACCTCGGTTGCGAGAGCATAGGATTTCTTCCCACGGACGCGCTCAAAGAGACGGGTCTGTCCGATAAATTCACATACTGCACGTCCTGTCTGGACGGAAAACTCCACATGAAATCCAACGGCTGACACCGCAAAAGGGGGAAACGGCAATGAAAAAGCTGCTTTCGGCGATATTCATTCAACCCGTGACCATAATTATGATCTGCGCGCTTCTCGTGCTCGGCGGAGTGATGGGTGCTCTCGGTATGCCCATGCAGCTCATTCCCGACCTGCGCATACCCATAGTCAGCGTAGTCGTGACATACCCCGGAGCGAGTGCGAGCGCGGTGGAGGAGAACGTCACTTCCGTCGTCGCCGACGCCCTCGGCAATATCGGCGGAGTCACGCAGTGTTACAGCTATTCATACGACAATCTGGGTGCGGTCATGCTCGAATTCGATTTCGGCGTGGACACGGACGAAAAGACTGCGGATGTGCGCGAGCGCGCGTCCGCTTTGTCGCTTCCCGAGGGTTGCTTCGCGCCCGAAGTTTCCGCACTCGACTTGAATAGTCAGGCGACGGCGACGATATACGTCACCAGCGAACTCGACTCCCTTTCGGACGTTTCGCATGCCGCGTCCGCCGCGTCCGATCTCGCGGCGTCGATCTCCGCGATAGACGGAGTGGACAGCGTGCAGACGGACGGCGCGCCCACGCATACCGTAACGGTAACTCCCGTGTCCGGGCTTGAAAGCACTGTGCTCCTCATCACCGAGGCTCTCGGCGGCGGGGAGTACGACATACCCCTCGGCAGCATGCAGACGGATGGCGGCTCCGTGCAGGTGCGCAATCTTTCGGACGTGGCGAGTACGGACGACATACGCTCGCTCCCCGTAGAGCTGCCCGCGTCCGTCATGACCGCTCTCGGCTCGGCGAACGATCTTCTGACGACGTTCGAGGGCGATAACGCGGCGGCATTGCTGACCATGCTGGACGGCATGACGGCGGAAAACTCTCCCGCAAAGCCTCTCATAGCGGAGCTGATAGCGTTCAAAACGGCAAACCCCGCGGCTTTAACGGACGAACAGGCGTGTGAGCTTGTCGGCATCATAGCCGCTTACGACGAGTCCGCTCTCTCATCAGTTCCCGTGATAGGCTCTCAGCTTGCCGAACTTTCGGGCATGGAGATACGCCCGGGGCTGATGTCGGCTATACGCTCTTACGACTCGCCTTTGGGCGGCGGCGCGTCGCTTGCGCTGGGCGACATTGCGGACGTGATAGGTCCGGGCGACGACGGATACATGCCCGAGTACGACGCATACGCCTTTTACGACGGCAAGCAGGGAGTGAAACTCTCCGTATTCGCCTCGCAGGACGCCAATGCCGCGGATGTTGTGGGCGCGGTGAAGGAAAAGATAGCCGGCGCGGGCGACGGGCTGACCGTGGTGCTGACGGACGACCGCTCCGAGTTCATTAACGACAGCGTGGGCAACGTCCTTGTGAGCATGCTCATAGGCGGCGTCATAGCCGTTCTCGTGATATTCTTGTTCCTCAAAAAGGTAAAGCCCTCGCTCATAATATCGGTGACGATGCCCCTTTCCGTGCTCGCCGCCCTTCTTCTGCTGTTCGTTATGGGCATAACGCTCAATATGGTGTCTCTCGGCGGGCTTGCCGTGGGAATAGGCATGCTCGTGGACAACTCCATAGTGGTGATAGAGGCGATAACCAAGCGCAGGGAAGCGGGCGACAGACCGTTCCGCGCCGCGGTAAACGGCACTGCGGAAGTGGCGGGCGCGCTCGTCGGCTCGACGCTTACGACGGTGTGCGTGTTCATTCCCATACTGTTCGTGGGCGGACTGTGCGCGGAGATATTCACGGACCTTGCGTGGGCGGTCATATGGTCGCTTGCGTTCTCCCTTCTCGTCGCGCTCACCGTCATACCCACGCTGTACGCGCTGTTCTCGCCCGATCGGAAGCTCCTTACGGGCAGTGCTCTCGCCGCGCGCGCCGCGCTCGGTGAAGATAACGCGGCTCCCGAAACGCGCACGGCAGAAAGCAGCGGCGAAAAAACCGCCGCGGCAGTCGCGGACGAAAGGGCGGAGGAAAGCGGCGCGGCAGACGAAGTCAAAGCGCGCGCGGATAAGGGCGAGAGCGGCAGAGCGGCGGGCAAAAAGCGGCGTTCGCACGATCGCATAATGACGGCGACCGCGAACTTTTACGGCAGACTCATTCCCGCGGCGTTGCGGCACAAGACGGTCATAATCCTCGTCATGGCGGCGCTTTTCATAGCGTCCTTCGGGCTTGCGCTTACGGCGGGAACGGAGTTTTTGCCTTCCGTGGACAGGGGACAGATACAGGTGGATCTGACGTACGACGCGGGCACCGATCTCGGCGAAGCGCAGAGCGATGCGGAGCTGCTTTCGGGCAGGCTGAAAGAACTCGGCGGCGTGGACGGAGTGTCCGTATCCGTGGGCGTGCAGGGACTGCTGGCGTTCGACAATACGGGAGTGATAAGCATAACGACGAGCGGGGATACCACTGAGCTGACGCAGACCGTCCGCGAGCTTGTGCGCTCCGTGCGCGCCGAAGGGCTCATGCCGCATACGTCGTCTGCGGCGGTCAGCGAGATAGAC
Source organism: Bacillota bacterium (assembly GCA_019113265.1). GTDB lineage: Bacteria > Bacillota > Clostridia > Christensenellales > Pumilibacteraceae > Protoclostridium. Next base: position 8,586 of record DXHT01000083.1, read on the forward strand.
GGCATCGTGGAGTCGCTTACGGGCGGCATGAGCGACATATGCGTTACCGTGCGCGGAGAAGATCCGTCCAAACTGTCCGAAATAAGCGCGATAGTGACGGAGATAACGAGCGGGGAAAAGTATACGTCGGCAGGGTTCGAGAACGTCTCGGCGGGAGAGACGGACTCCCTCGTCACCGAGTATGAAGTGCATTTCGACCATAGCAAACTTGCGGCGGCGGGAATAGATTACGCGACGGCGGTGCTTACTCTTCGCGTCGGGCTTGCGGGTCAGACGGCGGCTACCGCGACGGTGGACGGCGTGGACGCACAGGTCAACGTATCGTTTGCGAGCGGCGCGGTGACGAGCAGGGAAGACCTTGAAAACTTCGCTCTTTCGGTTACCGCGGACGGCGAGCGCATAACTCTCGGTTCTGTTTCGACGATAGAGGAGACTACCGCGCGCACGGTGATACGCAAGGAGGACGGACTTTACGCCGTCACTCTCACCGCCGAGGTGTACGGGCTGGACAGCGGCACGGCGGGCGAAATGCTGGAAAACGCCGCGAAAGAGGCGCTTTCGCGCACCGACCCCGCGACGGGGGACACGTATGCGAACGGCGGTTACATATGCGTTACGAGCGGCGTCGCGGAATACCTTTCAAACGCGTTCGGCGGACTGTACGTCGCGCTGGCGGTATCCTTCTTCCTGCTGTTCGGTGTTATGGCGGTGCAGTTCCGCTCCGTCGTCAAGCCGCTCATAATAATGTGCGCGGTGCCGTTCAGCTTCACGGGGGCGTTCGTCGCTCTCGCGGTCACGGGAATGACGCTCAACGTCGTGTCCCTCGTGGGCATAATAATGCTCATGGGCGTCATAGTCAATAACGCGATAGTCATGCTCGAAAAGATAGCGCAGCTTCACGCCGAGGGAATGTCCCATTACGACGCCGTCGTCGAGGGTTGCCGCACACGTCTGCGCCCCATACTGATGACGACGCTGACCACCGTTCTCGCGCTCATCCCTCTCGCCCTCGGGTTGGGTAGCGGCGGAGAACTGATGCAGCCGCTCGGAATAACCGTCATGGGCGGGCTCATAATAGGAACGATAGTGACTCTCGTGCTCATCCCGTGCATATATTGCGGAGTGCACGGCATCAGCGCGGCGCGTCCCGACGGGCGCAAGGGCGGCAAATCGCTTGTCAACGGCGATAGTAGTGTGGTATAATGCGGTTATGGAAAATCTGAATCTGGAAAACTTTGAAGAAAAGACGGCGAACGGCGTTGCCGTCGTGGACTTCTGGGCGAGCTGGTGCGGTCCCTGCCGTATGCTCGCTCCCGTTATGGAGGAGCTTGAAAAAAAGCACCCCGAAGTCGCCTTTTATAAGGTAAACGTGGACGAGGAGTCCGATCTTGCCGCCGCTTTCGGCGTTCAGAGCATACCCGCGGTATTCCGTCTGGACGGCGGAAAGGCCGTCGCAAGGCACGTCGGATATGCCGACATCGCCACCGTCGAGCGCGCTCTGGGGCTCTGATCGGTCTTTTATACACGAAAGATGAGAGCTTTTGACTTCGATCACACGATATACGACGGCTATTCATACCGCGATTTCGTGTTTTTTACGACTGCGCGCCGCCCGTGGGTGCTTTTATGGCTGCCCGTCATAATCGTCGTGCTGCTGCTTAAAGTGTGCAGGCTGATAAAGATGAAGCACGTCGTCGAATGGGTGCTTTGGCCGTATCTGCGTTTTAAGCGCATAGACGAATTTATCGTCAAATTCTGGGACAAGAACGAAAAGAAAGTAGGCAAGTGGTATCTCGATATGCGCGAGGACGACGACGTGGTCATTTCCGCGACTCCCTCTTTCTTTCTCGAAGAGATATGCCGCAGAATAGGCGTAAAGACGCTGATAGCGACGGAGATAGACCGCAAAACGGGCAAGGTAGTGGATCCGTACTGCTACCGCGAGGGCAAGCTGGAACGTCTGCGCATGGCGTTCGGCGATTCCGTCCGCTTGCAGGCATATTATACGGACACTCCCAAGGACAGCACTCTTCTCGGCTTTGCGGAAGAGGGTTATATAGTTAAAAAGGGTAAGATCACGAGGGTACGCTGAATATGGATTTCATCGGAATAGAAAAGAAGTGGAGAAAGAAGTGGGAAGAGGAGAAGCTGGACAGTTTCGACGTCTCCCGCGCGGATAACAAGGAATACGTTCTGGAAATGTTCTCCTATCCGTCGGGTGCGAATCTTCACCTCGGTCACTGGTACAATTTCGGCCTTGCGGACGTGTACGCGCGGCTCATGCGCATGCGCGGCAAAGAGGTCTTTCAGCCGATGGGGTTCGACGCGTTCGGTCTTCCCGCCGAAAACTACGCGATAAAGACGGGTATCCATCCCAAAGACAGCACCGAAAAGAACATAGCGACCATGGAAAGACAGTTGCGCGACATGGGCGCGTCTTTCGACTGGGACTACGAGATAAAGACGTGTGAGCCGAGCTATTACAAATGGACGCAGTGGCTGTTTTTACAGCTTTACAAGCACGGTCTTGCCGAGGAAAAGCTCGCGCCCGTCAACTGGTGCCCGTCGTGTAACACCGTCATCGCCAACGAACAGGTGGCGGACGGCTGCTGCGAGCGTTGCGGAACGGCAGTCGAACGCCGCGAAATGAGACAGTGGTTCCTTAAAATAACGAAATACGCCGAAGAGCTGCTTTCGGGGCTGGACGACATCGACTGGCCTGAAAAGACCAAGATCATGCAGCGTAACTGGATAGGCAAGAGCTACGGCGGAAAGGTGACCTTCGATCTCGAAGGCGGCGGATCGTTCGACGTGTTCACGACGCGCGCCGATACGCTTTTCGGTTGCACCTACGTCGTTCTCGCTCCCGAACACCCGCTCGTGGACAAGATAACCGTACCCGAACTGCGCGACAGCGTGCACGCTTACAAGCTTGCCGCCGCTCATCAGAGCGAGATAGACCGCACGAGCACCGTCAAGGAAAAGACGGGCGCGCCCACGGGCGCGTATGCGATAAACCCCATAAACGGCCGCCGCGTTCCCGTATGGGTGGCGGATTACGTCCTTGCGACGTACGGCACGGGTGCGGTCATGGCTGTACCCGCGCACGACACGCGCGACTATGAGTTCGCAAAGAAGTACGGACTTCCCATAGAGCGCGTGGTAAACGGCGCGGACGGCGCCGAGTGCGAGTTGCCCTATACCGAGAGCGGCATAGCGGTGAACTCCGGCTTTGCCGACGGCATGACCACCGAGCAGGCGAAGGACGCGATACTCTCGCGGCTCGCCGAAATAAACAAGGGCGGAAAGACGGTAACGTACCGCCTGCGCGACTGGTCGGTTTCCCGTCAGCGGTACTGGGGCGCGCCCATTCCCATGATACATTGCCCGCACTGCGGAGTCGTCCCCGTTCCCGAAAAGGATCTTCCCGTGGAACTGCCGTACGACGTGGACTTCCGCCCGAAGGGGACGAGCCCTCTCGGCGCGAACGAGAAGTACATGAACTGCAAGTGCCCCGAGTGTGGCGGGGACGCGCGCCGCGATCCCGACACGCTGGATACGTTCGTGTGTTCGAGCTGGTACTACCTGCGCTATCCCAACGCGCACAACGACAAAAAGGCGTTCGACACGGCGTGGACGGATAAAATGCTGCCCGTGGACGTATACGTCGGCGGCGCGGAGCACGCATGCATGCACCTTTTATACGCGCGCTTCATAACAAAAGCACTGCGCGACATGGGTTATCTGCACTTCGATGAGCCGTTCAAGCGGCTTGTCCACCAGGGCGTGATACTCGGCCCCGACGGCAAGCGCATGAGCAAGACGCGCGGCAACATAATAAATCCCGACGATTACGTTTCGGTGTACGGATCGGACGTGTTCAGAATGTACCTGTGCTTTGCGTTCTCCTATACCGAGGGCGGACCTTTCCAGGCGGACGGCATCCCCGCGATAGCGCGCTACCTCGACAGAGCGGACCGCATATGCCGCAAGGCGTTCGGCGGCAAGGGCGTGACCGTGCAGTCCGAAAAGGACGCGTCCGAGCTTGAATACGCCGTGCACTATGCCGCGTCCCGCGTCGGAGCGGACATTGCCGCGTTCTCCTTCAATACGGCCGTCGCGCGCCTTATGGAGCTTACCAACGCCATGTATAAGTACGACAGAGCAGACGACGCACTCTATTCCGCGGCGATGACCCTTATAAAACTCATGGCGCCCATAACGCCGCACGTCGCCGAAGAGCTGTGGGAGGCGGCAGGCAACGCTACCAGCGTTCTCAGACAGCGCTATCCCGAAGCGGACGACTCCAAACTCGTGCGCGCACTCACGGAAGTGCCCGTCCAGTTGCTCGGAAAGTTCAAGGGCAAGGTAATGCTCGCGCCCGACGCTCCCGAGTCCGACGCGCTTGCCGCCGCGCTCGAACTGCTCTCTCTTCCCGCCGCGAAAAAGATAATCTACAAGCCGGGCAAGATAATAAACATCATCGCCTGACGGACTTTAACGCGATCCGCGTTGCGTAGCCGCCGCGGTCAAGGAGCAGGGCTTAAAAAACGACGTTAAAAAACATGTACAGACGTTAAAAGACGTTAGCCGCTCGCTTTCGGCAAGATCCGAAAGCGGGCGGCTTTTTACCTTGCCGCGCTCGGAAAGAGTGCGGCTTTCGCTTTGCGATCGCCGTACGTCCGTACCCGCCGTAACGGATACATTTTTTTGGCGCGCCGCTTCTTTTCCCGCGCCGCGATGACCCGCGCGCACACTGCCGCGCCCGTTTTCCGCGTTTAACGCGTTCGTCGTCCGTTTGATCGTGAAAATGACATTAAAATGCATGCGAAGTACTTAAATTAACATTAGATATGCGATTTTATGTGTATAATTAGAGCAATTTTGCGCCACAAAGCAAAAAAAGTGAGCGTAGCTTGCGACTAATTTTTCGTAAATCTATTGACTTTGGGGGAGGGGTAGTGCTATTATAATATTGTGGAATGCGGGTACGCTTTTAAGTAAAAGCGCGCTCCGCGCAAGATGCGGTAAAAGTGCGAAGCGTTATTGATATAACTCTTTGTTTTTTCCGTGACCGCCAGAAAGGGCTCTATTGCTTTTTATCGCTTGTGAGCTTTTCGGGAAGCAAAAACAAGGAGAAGAAGAGATGAAGAAAACAACGGTTCGGATAATATGTTTTCCGATAATCGTGCTCATTGCGGTAGTTCTGCTCGCCGTGGACGGTGTGTACACGGCGCTTTTCGACTTGCTCGATCCGTTCGTGCATCCGCCCATAGTGGATTCGCTTGCGGCGGGCGCGGCGTCGAGCGAGGGCGAGGCTCTTGCCGCAGAGATCATGAGCGAAGGGGCGGTGCTTGTCAAGAACGACAACGACGTGCTTCCCCTCGACGCGAGCTCCGATAACTCGGCGGACGTTTACGGCTGGGGCTCGTCGCACGCCGGCTGGGTGATCGGCGGATCGGGTTCCGGTCAGGTCAAGCAGACCGATCCCGACAGTCCGTATGCGGGAACGACGTTCGTTGACGCGCTCACCGATTACGGTATATCCGTAAATACCTCGCTTTCTCAGTATTACGACTCATACTGTTCGACGCGGCCGGGACTTTCGAGCGGCACGCTGAACACGACGCCCGATCAGTTTTATGTGCTTGTCGAGCCCGATTATTCCTCGCTGCCCGCCGCGACCTCGGACACGGCGTTCGTCGTCATAAGTAGGATAGCCGGCGAGTCGGACGACGCTCCCGCGGTGCAGTACAAGCAGGGCCGCGAGACGGACGAAACGCGCACCTACCTCGAAATAAGCACCGAGGAAGAGGAGCTGCTCCGTAACGTGGCGAGCACGCACACGAACACGATAGTAATCATAAACAGCACGAACACCATGGAGCTGGGTTTCCTTGACACGATTCCCGGCATCGACGCATGCCTTGTGGTGGGCGCGACGGGCGTCAACGCCGCGTCCGCGCTCCCGTCGCTCATCTACGGCGACGTGTCCCCGTCGGGCAGACTGGCGGATACGTATGCGTATGAGTTCGAATCCAACATCAACTACTACAACACGGGTCTTTGGGGAGAAGGTCAATACGTCAACGGCAACGACCTGCTCTTGGTCGGAGTAGGTCAGAACGCGGGCGACAAGGAAGACCACGGTAGGAGCTATATAGACTACATCGAAAACATCTATATGGGCTACAAGTGGTTTGAAACGGCAGACGCCGAGGGCGTTTGGGCGAACAGCAAGCGCAGCGTTTACGGGGAGGACGGCGCTCTCACCGAAGTCAGCGGATACGAGTCGGTGGTTCAGTACCCGTTCGGATACGGCCTGGGCTACTATGACGAGGCGGATTTTTCGTGGGAAATAGTGTCCCTGACGAAGGGGGAAGACAACCCCGACGAGCTTAAAAGCGGATTTATATACGACGGCAGCGGCTCAGGCGATATAACGATGACGGTGCGCGTTACAAACAACGGCGACACGGCGGCAAAGGACGTCGTGGAGCTGTATCTCACCGCGCCTTACGATTCTTCCGCTCCCATAGAGAAGTCGTCGGTATCCCTCGTGGCGTTCGCCAAGACGGGAACGCTTGCGCCGGGTGCGGCAGAGGACGTGCGCCTGACGTTCGATCTCAGTGAGCTTGCGTCCTATGACGCATACGACGTCAACGGTAACGAACACAGCGGTTACGAGCTGGAAAAGGGCGAAACGCCGTATATGCTCCGCCTGATGACGGACGCGCACACGCCCAAGACGACGGTGACCAACGCGGCGGCGGTAGGCGGCGATGCGGGAACGGTGACGTTTGACGTACCCGATGACGTGCTTTTCGACGCGTCGAGAAACGTCGTGCCCGAGCCGATCAACACAAATAAATTCACGGGCGATCAGGCATACGACGGCACGCCGATAGACGCTTCCGACGAAGTGGAAGGCGGACTGAATTTCGTGTCCCGTGCGAATATGAACACGAGCATGGCGACTGCGCCCGCGCGCACGGCGAACCGCAACATTTCGGACAAGGCGAGGGAGCTCCACCGCTATACGGACGCCATGGCGACCGCGTGGGACACCGCGACAAAGGATATATTCGGCAATGAGATAAAGGTCACCTCGCCCTCCTTCGGACAGGGCGGCAGCGATCGCCTTTCGACGAGCAGTTCTCCGTCGGGCGTGACCGAGCTCGGACTCGAACTCGGCGCGAATTACGACGACGAGCGTTGGACGAGCCTTCTCGCCCAGGCGAGCAGATCGGAAATGCTCAATCTCGTCGTTCACGGCGCAACGGGCGCGGCTCCCGCGATAGACAGCATAGGTCTGCCGTCGCTCACCGCGTTCGACGGCCCCTCGCAGATAGGCGGTTTCACCGATGCAAAGTGGCGCACGACGGGCTACCCCAATGAAACCGTCATGGCGCAGACGTGGAACACCTCGCTCATCATGCGTTTCGGCACCGCGCTTGCCAAGGAAGGACTTACCAAGGGCGTGCAGGTTTGGTACGGACCCGCGGTGAACATGCACCGCTCTCCGTTCGGCGGACGCAACTATGAGTATTACAGCGAAGACGCTCTGCTTTCGGGCAAGATGTGCGCGGCGGCGGTACGCGGCGCGAAGAACGCGGGTATGTTCTGCTACTTAAAACACCTTGCGCTTTACGAGCAGGAGTCCAACAGAGAGGCTCTGTTTACCTGGCTCAGCGAGCAGGCTCTGCGCGAGATATATCTCCGTCCGTTTGAGATCGTCCTCAAATGCGAAGAGGGCAGCGAGACGGGCATAATGTCCGCATACGGGCGCATAGGCGCGGTATGGACGGGCGGCAGCGAGTCGCTCATAACGGGCGTGCTCAAAAACGAGTGGGGATACCACGGCGCGATAATAACCGACTACTCGGATAACCCCTCCTATATGCACATGGGTCAGGCGTTCCGCGCGGGCGGCGACAGGTTCATGAGTACGAACGATTCCACTCAGCTTGCGAGCGGCAGCGGCGCGCGTTTCGACGCACAGCTTGTCGAGGCGGTAAAGGACTACGCGTATACGTACGTTTCGGCGGCGTATCAGATGAACAACCCCGTCGAGGGCGAGTCGGCGACCACGGTCAGCGCGACGCCGTCGTTCAAGTGGCTGACCGTACTCATTGCGGACGTGAACGTCCTGGTGTTCTTCCTGCTCGGACTGTGGGCGTACTTCCTGCTCAAAAAGGCAAAGCCCCGCCCCGTAAGAGTGCCGGTGGACAGCGTGCACCGCGGCGCGAAACAGTATCTCATGCCCGACGGCACGATAAAGCGCATAAGGAGCGACGGAGCGATCATCATGATCTATCCCGACGGAACGACGACGCGCAAGGAAAAGAAGGGCGACTTCATCAAGATATATCCCGACGGAAATGCCGTGCGCATAGAAGAGGACGGCAGCGAAACGCCCGTAAAGCGCGTTATGCACACGGGCGGCGACTCCGACGATAACGGGGAGGGCGAGAACAATGACTAAGAACAAGACCGAAAAGGTAGTCATACTGATAGTGGCGGCGGTAGTGCTTGTCGCACTCGTACTTATCCCGCTCGGATCGTTCATATACTACAAAGTGACGCTTCCTCCCGTTGACAGAGTGGAGTACGTCCGCATAGAGAGCGAGGACGCAGCCGTTCCGTGCGGACTGAATGCGGAGGAGTTGCAGAGCTATGCGGAGGATATAAAAGACGACCTCGTCGTTACCGCCGTTTACGGATCGGGCAACGAGATAATCGTGGCTGACAAAAGCTATAACGTGGCGTTCTCTCCCATGCCCGGGGAAGGCGAGGTGACGTCTGCGAACATGACGTATAACATGGACGTGACGTTGGACGTCGCGTATGAAGCAAAAGGCAGCATGACGGTGTTCGCCGACAACTTCGTTGAAGCGGAGGACGGCGAGATAGTGGGCGGCAAGGCGCAGACGGAAGACAACATAGGCATGGCGGGCGCGTTCGATCACCTCACGCCCAACCCCGACGACAACTATGTGAAAGTGGATGTATACGTCTCTTCCGCGGTGACCGTAAAACTCGTCGCGCGCGTGGCAAACGGCAATCTGCACGGTGCTACGAGCGGCGGACAGGCTTGGATGGAGGATCTTCCCCTCGCCGAAGTGTGCAGACTTTACCTCAACGACGCGGAAACGGGAATAGCGCAGACGGCGATCGCGCCGGGCACCGAAAAAGTGGACAGTTCCTCGTGGGCGTCGCTGTTCACGCGGTTCTCGGACGTAGTGCTCGGAGAATATAACCTTTACGCGGGTAAAAATACCATAAAGCTCTCCATTATAGATTCGGGCAATTCCGCTTATGATAACGTATGGGGATCTCCCGCGGGAATGAACATAGACGCGATAGGTGTGATCCCCATCGCAAGGCATGACAATGCGACGCCCGTGCGTCTCGGAATGATGGGCGCGTCGAGCGAATACGAAGTGCCGACGAGCGCGCCTCTTTCCGCGATAAAGGACGAGATACTCGGTAGTGCGAGCGTCATAGCGGCGATATACGAGGACGGAAGCTATGTCAGCGTCGACAGCGCGGATATAACCTGTTCCGCAAACCCCGAATTTGCGATAGACGCGGCTCCCGTAGGCTCGTTTGACGTCATCATGAAGTATAAGGACACCTCCGCGACGATGACCGTTCCCGTAACGACCAACGGAAAGATAACCGCGGAAAACGGTTACGGCATGACCGCTGTGGGCGGTTCGATAAGAACGGAGAACGGCAAGACGTTTGCGGGCGGTTTCAACACCAACAATATGCCCGAAAACTCCGTGACGTTTACCGTAAATACGCTTTCGGCGTATACGGCCGATCTCGTGCTGTCGGTTTCAAACGGCTACCTTGTCAGTCGTGAAGAGGGCGGCAATACCTATTACCGCATGGAAGAACTTCCGCTCGGTGACATTGCGAACATCACCGTCAACGGAAAGAGCCCGGATCTCACCGATATATCTCTGCCCGCGTCCGTTTCCGAAAACGAGGATTTCGTTTCGCTTTACGGCAATTTCGTGAACATCACGATCTCGGGAGTATCTCTTGGCGAGGGTGAGAACACAATAGTAATAGACATGCACCGTTCGGAAAGCGGTCTTATGACATGCTGGTCGAACAGCAATAAAGATAACGATACGGGCGACAATCTGCCGAACGAATCCCCCGTGATAAACGTTCAGTCGCTCGAAGTGGTAATAAAGTAAAAGTGCGGGCGTGCACTGCGTCCGATAAGTAAACAGGAGGCATATATGTCCAGTGTCAGGAAGATCATTGTGACGGCACTCGCCGCAGTCGCGGCTTTGGCTGTCGCATTAACGATCACGGCTTGCGGATCGGTCACCCTTACGGGTATTTCGATCACGACGCCGCCTTCCGTGACGAATTACGTCGTCGGAGACGTTTTTGATACCGACGGCATGGTAGTCACTGCGGAGTATGATGACGGAACGACCAAGGAAGTTACGGATTATACCGTATCTCCCTCTAAGTTCGACAAGGCGGGCAAGCAGACCGTGACGATCTCTTACGAGGGGAAGACGGCTACCGTCGAAGTCACGGTAAACGAAGTGGAACTTACGACTCTCGAAGTTACGGGTACGCTCGAAAAGACGACCTATAACGCGGGCGAGGCTTTCTCGGCGGACGGTCTTGTCGTAAAGGCGACGTATAGTAACGAGAGCGTAGACGAAGCGTTCGAGGGCGCGACGTTCGAGTTCAGCAAGACGGGTACGGGCGATTGGAGCGAAACTCTTTCGCTTGATAAGGGCGACACGAAAGTGTACGTCCGCGCGGTCAGCGACGGCGTGACGAGCGCGGCGAAAGAATTCGCCGTTACCGTCAACGTCCCCGCCCAGAGCGTTACGATAGAGGGTGAATCCCTTACCCTTTATGTCGGAAACGGCACGGAAAAGAACACCGCCACACTTACCGCGACGGTAGCTCCGACAGATACGACGGACAGCGTGACGTGGGAGATAGTCAGCGGCAACGAGTTCATATCGCTTGACGGAAGCACGGTGACCGCCATAAAAGCGGGCGAAGCGACTATAAAGGTAACCGCAGGTTCTGCGTCCGACACGATAACGATCGTTGTTAAAAATAACGATGTAATAGATATAGACATTATCGGAGCAACGACGGATTATTTCCACGGGGATAAATTTGTAAGCGACGGCATGGGTATAGTTGTGCATTATGCGGACGGTTCGGCAAGCGAAGTGCTTTATACGGGTTATACCGTTAAAGAGAATGACGTTATCATAACGACCGAAACGGTTCTCGGCGCAGGCGAACATACGATTACGGTTTCGTATTCGGATAACGGAACGACCGTTGAAAATACCTTTACCATTAACGTGTATGCGATTACCGGTGTGACCGTAAGCGGTGAAGCGTATATCGTTGACGCGGCGGGAACGTCCATTGACGACGGCTATGTTTCGGAAGTCATGAACGGTCGTACCGTGACCGCGGAGTACGGCGGATCCGTCAACGGTCAGAATACGCGCGTCCTTACCGGCGAAGCGTATAACGTAACCGTTAACGGACAGACGCTCGGCATAGGCAAAGCGTCCGAAATAGTAGTAACGCCTGTTGTTGCGGACAGCGATTATTCCACCGTGACCGCAAAGATATACATTGCGGCAAGCAGTCAGCTTGAAGCCGAAGATGCGGTTATAACCGGCGCGGGTAATGCAGCCGCTGAAAACGGGTATAAACATGCAGGTAACTTCCAGGTATATCGTAACGGAGAAGGCGAAAACTCCGCCCTTACGTTTGAATTTTACAGCTCTTATTCCGGCGAGGCAGATCTTATAATGAACGTCGCAAACGGTTATCTGCTTGGAACGGGGACTACAAGTTCTGACTCTGTTTGGATGGGTGACTTGCCCGTAAACAAAGTTATGGACATATACGTTAACGATAACGATATGACTTCGGGTGCCGTAAATATTAATGATGTTACATTGCCCGAAGCGGCGGGAGTACCGTATGACAATTTTGCTTCTCTGTATGTAAATTTCAACGCATATAATCTTGCGCGTATAAATGTGACGGAAGGTGTAAATACGATAAGAATCCAGCTTAAGGCAGATGAAAGTATCGGTGATACTTTGTGGGGTGCTCCTCCGCTTGTAAATATTGATTGGATAAGAATAAACCCCGTGACCGAAAACGAAATGGCTGGTCTGAAGTTTGAAAGTGATGAAATAATCTATACGAACGAGGGAGATCAGAATGCAACGCGTTTGATTGCCAAGAGTTACAATAAACTTATAGCGATCTATTCTGACGGCATTGTAAATACCATATCGTCGGATAGCTTTGCGTTGACTCCCGTCGGTGGCGGCGATCCCGTTTCTGACCTTGACAAAATTCTTGAGAACGACGGCACTCAATATACAATGACGGCAACCGAAAGCGGTCTTACCGCAAACGCTATATTGAAAACGGAATATCTTCTTCAGGCTGAGAGTGCTGTTCTTGAAAATTGCAGCATTACGGAAGGTTGGTATGTAGGTTATATTTCAAACGGCAGTACAATTACGTTTAATGTAAATGTACATGATGAAGGCAGTTATAAATTACTCGTATGCATTGCCAACGGAAATCAACAGGGCGATATTATGGAAGAGATCAACTTCTATGACGTTGTAGATATTTCCGTGAACGGAGGCACTCTTGCCAAAGACGAGGGAGTCAAACTTGATCGTGTAGACAGCGTTAACTGGTATGCATTTGTAGTTAAGAATGTAGGTACGATCGATATAAATGCTTCGGGAAATGTGGAAATTAAGTTTACGTTCAAAGTCGGATGTAATCTTGACTGGATACAGCTTCAATATTAAGCATGATTGAGTTTAACGTACTCACTTGAAGATTAACAGGCGCGGCTGCCGAAATCGGCGGCCGCGCTTTCTTTTTCGCGTTAATTTTCTCTTTTGCTCTTGCCGTAGTCGTTTGACACCCGCGCCCGAATAAAGTATAATATATAGGTTAAAAAGTTTCGCACTCGTAGTATAACGGATAGAACGGTGGCCTCCGGAGCCGCAGATTCGGGTTCGATTCCCGACGAGTGTACCAAAAGCACCCATTGCGGGTGCTTTTTCCCACTCGTCGGATATGTTCCCGACGACTCGTCGGGTCATATAAAAAAAGTTCCGCACTCGTAGTATAACGGATAGAACGTGTGGCGGTGGCAGAGCCGCAGGTTCGGGAGCGCTCAGCCGAGCGCCTTGAAAAGGCGCGAACGCCACGGGCCGAAAGGCGAGTATTCCCGACGAGTGTACCAAAAGCACCCATTACGGGTGCTTTTTCCCACTCGTCGGCATTGTTGCGATGTATTGAAAGTTTGTCAGTGACATAGCCGCAGGTTCGGGGGCGCTCAGCCGAGCGCCTTGAAAAGGCGCGAACGCCACGAGCCGAAAGGCGAGTATTCCCGACGAGTGTACCAAAAGCACCCATTGCGGGTGCTTTTTCCACTCGTCGGCTCTGTGGCGATGAATCGGGCGTGTGGCGCGGCGGAAATCACGCCGGCTTTCGTTTCTGTTGTGATTCGCGCGGTCGAAAACGAAAATTCGCTTAACTCGCAATACCTCGTCCGCCGCTCGGCTTTTTCCGCTTGCTTCCGCCATGAGATAGGGCGAAACATATCGATAAAAAAAGAATTATTAGAATTTCGTTACGGGTATTTACAAACGGGCGATTTTGGTTTATAATACTATCGGCGTGAAACGAATGCCGAAAATAAAAACAGGATAGGGAGGAAACATGGCAGACAAAAAAGTATTGCTCAAACGCCCCAACAAGGAGATCTATGTCGAGGGCGATATGCTCGTGAAAAAATTCGACAAATCGTTCAAGAAATCGGATATACTTAACGAAGCTATCAATCAGATGCGCGTTGCGGAGGCGGGACTGAACGTACCCGAAATTTACGACATAAGGCTGGAAAGCGACGGCTATTCCATAGTCATGCAGTACATCGACGGCAAGAGCCTTGAAGAGCTGATGAAGGAAGAGCCCAAAAAGGCGGACGAATACCTTACCAAATTCGTGGAAGTACAGCGCGACATGCACAAATACAACGTGCCTTTGCTCAACCGCACCAAGGAAAAATTCACCCGCAAGCTGTACGAGGCGAATATAGACGGCAATATCAAGTATGAACTTCTCATGCGCCTCGAAGGTATGCCCACGCACTTCAAGCTGTGCCACGGCGATTTCGATCCGTCCAACATCATAATAGGCAAGGACGGAAAGACGTATATCATCGACTGGTCGCACGCGACGACGGGCAACGGCAGCGCGGACGCCGCCCGCACGTATCTTATGTTCAAACTGCGCGGCAAAGACGAGCTTGCGGAGAAGTACATCGACATATACTGCAAACTCAATAACACGACGCGCCACTATATCTTCAAGTGGTTGCCCATAGTCGCCGCGTCGCAGTCCGTCAAGGGTAAGCCCGAGGAGCGCGACTTCCTGTTACAGTGGGCTACGGTTGTGGAGTACGAATAACGCGAATGGCGCGATAAGCGCATGACAGGCGGGCGACCCTTAACGGGATCGCCCGCTTGTGCTGTCGAAGCGTTGTTAAAAGGCGCGCCGAGCGCTATAACGGTGCGCCGTCCGCCGAAAGTGCGTGCGCCGCGTCCCTCCGCCATAACACGCGATCTTCGCGCCGCGCATTCGGGCAATATGGGCATGCATTCGTCCGCGCTTGACACGGGCGCGGTTAAGTGGTATAGTAAAACGGTACACGAGAGATGCCGCTTGCGGCGTTTATGTCAAAAGCTCGCACTTTTAAGCGGCTCGGATATCGGGCGAAAGAAAATCGGGAGGGTAGAAAATGAAGCTGATAAAGGCATTATTCGGAAGAACAGCTCTGACGATATTTGCCATACTTCTGCAACTGCTTATCAGTATTGCCCTCGTCTGGCTCATAGACATAATAGTCACTTCGCTGATAGGGAACATACGCGGCATAGGCCCGTATATGCTGTCTACGATCATAATGACGGCGATCGATATAGTCATCGCCGCAATAACGACGGTGCGCATCGTGATACGCGATATGTCGCCCGACGAAAAGATGAGCTGGCTGGTCGTGCTGGTGTTTGCGCCCATAATCGGCAGTCTGCTCTATCTCTTTTTCTCTCACCCCTATCTTTCCCGCCGCCGTATGCTTCTGCACATGGACATACGCGCGCGTTCCGCTAAGTATTACGCTTGCAAAGACGACTGTGCGGACGTTCTCGGCGACAGACTGCGTAGCAGTAAATTCATTTACGAAGCCGCGGGCGCCGCGCCTTACAAGTATTCGGACGTTAAGTACCTGCCGTCGGGCGAGGCGTTTTTCGAGCAACTCAAACAGGAGCTGGAAAAGGCGCGCAAGCACATATTCATGGAGTACTTCATCATCGAGCGCGGCAAGATGTGGGACGAGATAGAGAGCATTCTCGTGCGCAAGGTGAGCGAAGGCGTGGTCGTCAAAGTCATGTACGACGACATAGGCAACCTCACGCACGCAAAGCGCGGGTTCTGGAAAGAGTTACGTAAAAAGGGCATAGAGTGTCTGCGGTTCAACCCTCTGCGCCCCGTCATGAGCGCGATATACAACAACCGCGATCACCGCAAGATAACCGTTATAGACGGCGTGACGGCGTTCGTCGGCGGGGTCAATCTCGCGGACGACTACATCAACGAAACGCACAGGCTGGGCGAGTGGAAGGACTGTGCCGTCATGGTGCGCGGCGCGGCTGTGCGCTCGCTCTCCATAATGTTTCTGACGGCTTACGATTCGCAGGACGACAAGCAGCTTGAAAATTACGACGAGTACTTCCCCGAGTTCTACGAGTATTTCGACGAAGAGGGGATAGTACAGCCGTTCGCGGACGGACCTCGTCCGCTGTACCCGACTCACGTTGCGGAAAACGTCATACTCGACATAATAGACGGCGCGAAAAAGTACGTCTATATCACGACGCCCTATCTTATCATAAACCACAATCTCATAACCGCGCTCTGCCGCGCCGCCATATCAGGCGTGGACGTGCGCATTGTCACTCCGCGCATCCCCGACAAGAAGATAGTGTTCTGGATAACCCGACGCAACTATAAAAAACTGCTCAGGAGCGGAGTGCGCATATACGAGTTCGTTCCCGGATTCGTGCACGCAAAGACGTATCTCAGCGACGACGAAGTGGGCATGGTGGGGACGGTCAATATGGATTACCGCTCGCTCGTGCATCACTATGAGTGCGGCGTATGGATGTATAAGACTTCCTGCCTTAAAGACATAAAGGCGGATCACGAGAAGCTGTTTACCGAGTGCGAGGAAATGACTCTCGAAACCGCTCGGCAATCCGTGCCCAAGCGCGTGGTGAGCGCGATAGGCTCGCTGTTCGCGCCCATGCTCTGACGATGACTTATACCGATGTGATAGCGGCTCTCGAAGAGTCTGCCGACGAAAAGTACAAGGCGTTTTCCGTGCGGCTGCTGCGCACGGGCAAAAAGGTGTACGGCGTCCGTACGCCCGTTTTGCGCACCCTTTCAAAGCGCATAAAGCGGGAATTTCCCGACTATGCGGAGGAGTTTTTCGCCCGAAAAGAGGTCTCGCACGAGGAGATCCTGCTCGCGGGGTGGATGACTGGGAAGTCTTACGAGGACAATATACGTCTGCTGAAAAAGGTGATCGCGCGGGCGGACAGCTGGGCGCAGACCGATCAGACGATAGGCGCTTTCCCGTGGGCGAAGGACAAAGCCGCGCTTTCGCGCGATCTTTCGGACTGGACGACGGGCGGGGAATTCGAAAAGCGCGCCTTTATAGTCATGCTGATGACCAACTGCATGCGGGAAGAGGATTTTGCCGTGATCGAACGATATCTGCCCGCAATAGGGTTCGGCGAGTATTACGTCGATATGGCGGCGGCGTGGCTGATCGCCGAGGCGGTTATAAAGCTCCCCGAGCGCGGTAGCGTGCTTCTTTCCGCGCCCTTTCTGACGCCCTCCGTCATTTCCAAGGCAAGGCGCAAACTGCGCGAGTCGCTCCGCACCTAATGCCCGCCAAACAGTTGCAAAACGCGTCGGAGTATAGTATAATATGCGAGGAACAAAAAAAAGGAGATGAATATCATGTCGAGAAGACCCATTATTGCAGGAAACTGGAAGATGAATATGACGCGCGCTCAGGCGGAAGAACTCATAACCGCTCTGAAACCGCTCGTTAAGGACGCGAAAGCGGAAGTCGCTATCTGCGTGCCTTATACGGATATCGACGTGGCTGTACGCCTTTGCGCGGGCAGCAACATAAAGGTAGGCGCGGAGAACGTCGCCTGGGCGGAAAAGGGAGCTTTCACCGGCGAGATCAGCGCGGACATGCTGCTCGAACTCGGTACCGAATACGTAATCATCGGTCACAGCGAGCGCCGTCAGTACTTCGGTGAGACGGACGCGAGCGTGAACGCACGCCTTAAAACCGCACTCGCCAAGGGACTCAAACCCATCGTTTGCGTGGGCGAGACGCTGGAAGAGCGCGAGACCGACAAAACGGCTGACGTTATAAAGAAGCAGATCACGGGAGCGTTCGACGGCATAAGCGCGGATGACGCCGCAAAGGTCGTCGTCGCATACGAACCCGTATGGGCGATAGGTACGGGCAGGACCGCGACGAGCGCACAGGCACAGGAGACGATCGCGGGCATACGCGCGGAGATAGCCGCTCTTTACGGCGCGGCGATCGCGGACGGAATGCGCATCCAGTACGGCGGCTCGATGAACGCGAAGAACGTCAAAGAGCTTATGGCACAGCCCGATATCGACGGCGGACTCATAGGCGGCGCGTCGCTCAAAGCGGCGGATTTCAGCCTCGTGGTCAATTACGACGCGTGACCGATCGCATAGAGAGCAATATCTGCGGCGGCGGGGAGCGTGAAGCGTTTCCCGCCGTCGTTACGTTAAGGAGGATATAATGAGCAACTTTTTCGCAAAGGTCAGCCGCGCGAGATTCGTGGAAGACGGCGGCGACGGTGCGGCTTATGACGGTATAAAACTGCCCGTCCGCGCGACGTCTGGCAGTGCGGGATACGACTTTTTCGCGCCCGTCCGTATGGAGATACCCGCGGGCGAAACGGTGAGAGTGCCGACGGGCATTCGTTGCCGCATGGATAACGACCGCTTTCTCGCCATATTTCCGCGTTCGGGGCTGGGCTTCAAATACCGCCTCGCACTCGATAACACCGTGGGAATCATAGACGCGGACTATTACGGCGCGGAGAACGAAGGTCATATAATGATAAAAATGACCAACAACGGCGAGCGCGATCTCGTCATCGAGGCGGGCAAGGGCTTTGCGCAGGGGATATTCCTGCCCTATCTTCTCACCGACGACGACGAAACTACGGCGTCCCGCACGGGCGGTTTCGGCTCGACGGACAAGGCGTGAACCGCCTTTATCGCGGCGTTATCCGCCGTTTCGGAGCATAAGCGAAAACGGCTTGCCTCGCGGCAAGCCGTTTTAATTGCGTTTTATCGCCCTGCGCGCCCGTCGCCTCTCGGGGAAACGGCCGCCGAATGCCCTTTCATCGAGGCGATCGCCCGCACGGGAACGGACGCGCGCTTTTCGGATAGCCGCACGGGCGGTATCGTACCCGTCAGCCTACGAACACGCTCGCCTGTACGTATCCGGTGAGCGTCGCGGGGGCAACGTCGTAAGCGAAAAGCGCGACGGCGAGTTTCCCTGCGACGGGGCGGCAGAGTTTAGCCGCGCACGCTATCGTGCTGCCGACGGGCAGTGACGGCGTTATCCCGCTTGCGAGGGCTATCGTGCTGCCCGGCACGAGCGAGAACACGTCCGAACTCGCGGGAGCTTCGAGAAGAGCCGCATATACGGTGGCAGACGACGACGCGCTCTGCGCGGACAGCGTCATGGACGCGGAAAAGTATTTCAGTACGGTGGGGGCGGGAAGCAGTAACGTCGCCGCCTGTTCGGTGGGGGTGAGCGTTATCTGCGAGGCGAACGGCACGTATTTGGTCACGAAGCCGTTCGTTCCCACGATTACGACGTCGGTACTCCCCGCCGCGTCCGCGGTGAGCTGTACGGCGTTTCCCGTACCGCTGCCGAACATTATGACGGCGGGCGACATTGCGGGCGGGCAGGCGCATACTCGCGGCATGGGGCAGCAGCTTCCGCACATCCCGCGCGCGCTCTGACCTCCGCAGCAGCCGTTTGCTCTCTGATCAGAGCAGCCCCCGCAGCAGCCGCCGGCGTTCTGCCCATTGCAGCCCCCGCAGCATCCGCCGACGCCCCTGTCGGCACAGCCGTTGCAGAGAGTTTCCTCCTCATACGCATCGGCGCGCGCTTCGCCGCAGCAGCCGCACGCGCGGTTTCTTCTTCCGAAAAAATTAAACAGCATTTTCGTCATTCTCCTTTGTGGGGATTCTGCTTTATACTATGCCGCGCGCGCCGACTTTGTGCCCGTTTTACGCGCGGAAAGTACCGCCGCGCCTTTTCGCCCGCATTTACGCCCCGCCGCACCCCTCGCTGCCCGCCGCGCTTATCGTCCGCGTTACCGCCGAGCTTTACGAAAGCGACGCTTCGTCCGCGCTACCGCCGCGCCTTTTCGCATATGCGCCGCACCTTGACAAACTCACCGAGCGGGTGTATACTTTTTGTATGAGTGATAATGATATAAAAGTCGAAAGGCTTAAAGAAATGCTGGACGAGTCCCGTCACGCCGTGTTCTTCGGCGGCGCGGGCGTATCCGTGCCGAGCGGCATACCCGATTTCCGCTCGCCCGACGGTCTTGCGGGCAAAAAGTACCCCTATCCGTTCGAGGTCATACTCAGTCACGAGTTCTTTTTCACTCACACCGAGGAGTTCTGGAACTACTGCTTCAACGAGCTCGACCCGTCCGCCGCAAAGCCCAACGCGGCGCACATCGCGCTTGCGGAGCTGGAAAAGCGGGGAAAGCTCAAAGCGGTGGTGACGCAGAACATAGACGGACTGCACGAGGCGGCGGGGAGCCGCAGGGTGTTCGAGCTTCACGGCACGGCGGCGAAAGGTCATTGCGTCAGGTGCGGCAAAGTATACGGCGCGGACGCGATGCGAGCGCGCCGTCCCGTTCCGAGGTGCGACTGCGGCGGGCTGATAAAGCCGGATATAGTGCTCTACGGCGAATCTCTCGACGAGAGCACGGTAGAGGGCGCGTGCGAGGAGATAGCCGAGTCCGATCTTCTCATCGTGGGCGGCACCAGCCTTTCGGTATACCCCGCGGCGGGGTTCATATCCCTTGCGCGGGGGAAGAAGGCGTTTATCAATAAAACGCCCGCGCCGCGCGGCTCGGTACGCTTCGATTTGGAGATAACGGGGGATATACTGCTTCTTTCGCGGCTCGTCTGACGGTCCGTCGTGGGCGGCGAGGCGCGGTGACGCGTACCCGCTCACGCAAAATCGGTCGTAAAGGCGTTTATACGTATCCCCGTTTGGCGGGTGCGCCCGACGTAGCGTTTTGCCGCCGATACGGCTTGCCCGCCGCGCGATAGCGTGCGGTGCGGCTCATAAGGCGGCGTTTTAACATAAAAAAGGTGACGGCGGTGTGAAATTATACCCGCGCGGCGGGATAGGGCGCATTGCTTTTCACAAATCCGCTTAAATCCTTTGCAAAACCGCTTGCGGTATGGTATAATCTTAAAGCGGATCGGCGATATGTTTTTTTCGCACCCGCAAAAAACAGGGTACGGAGCATCGTGCGGCACCTGCGTTCGGTGCTGAAATAAGGAGGCAATAATGGTAAAATTCAAAATGCTCGGAATGCATTGCGAGGATATGCGTTTCAGACTCAACGTGGTCAAGGCAGAGCCTCAGACCAAGTTCGAGATAAAGCCGGAGTTCAACAGGCAGGTCAAGAAGATAAAGGAGCTTCCCAAGCGTCGTATCATAGAACTGACCGTCAAGATGATAGGCACCGAGACCGATCCCAAGCCCTTTGATCTTGCGATACGCCTTGTCGCCAATTTCGAGCTCGACGAGGAGATATGGCTTGCCGAGGACGAGAGGGAGTTCATAACCGCCGCCACCCGTGCGACGTTCCCCTATCTTCGCAGCGCGATAACCAACCTCACCGCGGCGGCAATGATAAATCCGCTCATCCTTCCGCCCATCGACGGCGGCGCGCTTTTCCCCGAAAACAAGGGTGCGGCTGAGCAGAGCGCGGAGTAAGCGGGATCAGCTTGGCAAAAACCGAATATCGGAACATGTGAAAAAGCGGGAGCTTAAACGCCCCCGCTTTTTATGTTTGCACTTTCTTAGTGGAAAAAGCGCGGTAAAACAGTTGCCATGCCGCCCGTTTTCGCCGTAAAAAGCGCAAAAACGCGCCGCATTCGCCGCGCGGCGGCAGAGTTCGCATGTATCGGGCGGCAATCCCGAACCCGGAAAAAAGTGCAGACGGGCGGTAAAAACGCCCGCACCGAAAGTAAGGCGGGCGTTACGTTAGTATTTTAAGCGGCTTTCGCTCTGTAATGTCGGAAAAATTTTGTAATTTGGACGCTTAGTTTCAGTCGAAGCGGATAAGCGTCTTTTTATGGCCGCGAAGAAGGGCTTCTCCGTTACCGAAGGCGGCGGGAACGTCCGCGAAAGAAACGGTATCGGTGATGAGCGGAGCGACGGAAACGGCTTTTCCGACGAGCATATTGACGGACACCTGATCGTTTTTCGCGCCGCCCGTTATGCAGGTTATGGAGAGGTCGTTCTTGACGGCGTTTTCGAGGGAGCAGGGGAGAGAGTCCACGCAGCCCGGTCTGCCGATGATGGCGAATCGTCCGCCCTTGGACGCAAAGTCCAGACTGCGGGTGATGCTCATGCCCGCCGACGCGATATGCGCGACGCGTTCCGCCATTTTGCCGCCCGTGATATGAAATATCTTGGTGCGGGGATCGGTCTCTGCGGCGTTGACGGTGTAGTACAGCCCGAGGTTCTTTGCGGCGGCGAGGGATTCCTCGTCCACGTCTATGATGACGGGTACCGCCTGATAGTACAGCGCGACCTGACCGAGTATTATGCCCAGAGTGCTTGCGCCCGTTATTGCGAGATAGTCGCCCTTGTCTACGTCCAGCGCGGCAACGGTCTGCACCGCAATGGAGATGTAGTCGATAAATACCGCCTCGTCGTCCTTGATCCTGTCGGGGATCTTGACGCAGTCGGCGGCTCTTACGACGGCAAAGTCGCGCATGAAGCCGTCGGCGGTGTAGCCGCGCACCTTCATGTTCTCGCACTTCCACGATTTACCCGCGCGGCAGGACGCGCACATTCCGCAACTCATCTGCGAACGGACGTACACGCGGTCGCCGCGGGCGAGATCGCGCACGTCTTCCGCGGTCTCGATCACCATGCCCACGCAAAAACCGCCCGGACAAACGGGAAGTTTTGCCCCGGCTTTACCCGAATAGACATTGACGTCGGGAGCGGAGACAAGGCTCTTTAACACCTTGATCTTGACGCAGCCCGCGCCCGCGCTTTCGCTCGGCCCTTCGACGAGTTCGAGGTTATGCGCAGATGTGACCATCCATGCTTTCATGATATACAGATTATAGCATATGCGGGCATATAAGTCAACTACTTATGCGCCTCGTCCGTACCGCGCGCGCTTTCGACAAGTTCGACATTTTGCAACAAAGGAAGACCCGCTGGTACAAACTTCGCCACGCGTATTTATTGTCCGCGCCGTGATACGTTTGTTATAATAATATTGACAAAAAACGGAGGCGTTATATGAGGATAAAACTGATGATTGTAGACGATGACGAGGAATTTGTCGCGTCGCTCGGCGCGTATTTTGCGGGAAAAAGCGACTATGAAGTAGTTGCTACCGCGGCGGACGGAGAGGAAGCCCTCGACAAACTGCGCGGAGCGGATCCCGATGTCATTCTTCTCGATATAGTCATGCCTAAGCTGGACGGCTACGGAGTTCTCGAAAAGATAGATCCGTCTCGGCGGGTGATAGTGATGAGCGCGCTCAGCTCGGGTAGTTTCGTGACCAAAGCCATAAATTCGGGCGCGAGATATTACATGATGAAGCCGTTCAGGTTCGAACAGCTCGAAGCGCGCATAGTCGAGTGCATGAAGAGCAGTGCGGTCAGCCGCATCAAGAACAAGACTCTCGAAGAGAAGATCACGAACATATTCATCACCGTGGGCATACCCGCGCACATAAAGGGCTATCAGTTCCTGCGCGAGGCTATCAAAATGGCGATAGACAATCCCGACGTCATCAACAGCATCACGAAGCGGCTTTATCCCGAAGTCGCGCGGAGGTTCAACACCTCTCCGTCCAAAGTGGAGCGCGCCATACGCCATGCCATCGAAGTGGCGTGGAACAGGGGAAAGATAGAGAACATCAACAGCCTGTTCGGCGTACGCGTTTACAGTCACAACGAAAAACCCACGAACGGCGAATTTATAGCTCTCGTCGCGGATAAGATGCTGCTCGAATCAGTCTGACGCCGCGCTTTTACGCACGGACAAGCCGCGCCCGCTGTCGGGCAAGGCTTTTCGCAAACGCTGCCCGCCGCATTTTCCTTGCCATGCGCGGCGGGCGGGAAGTCCCGTCGGGCGGAAACGCGCGGGCGGTAAATCCCGTCGGGCGGAAACGCTTTGGCGTCGGAGCCGCGGGCGGGAAGATAAAGCGACATGCGTCAGAGCCGCGGGCGGGGAGTCTCGTCGGGCGGAAACGCGCGGGCTGAACCGAGAATAAACGGATAAGAACAAAGGCGATGAATTGTCAAATCAAGTGCAACAGTTAGAGAGATTTTCAAGGAACAAATCTTGTGGTGTGTGGTAATGTAAAACTTTCTTGGGCCTGGCGTTGATCAACGCCAGGTTCTTTTTTAATGTTGCAGGGCT
>DXHT01000084.1 GCA_019113265.1 Bacillota bacterium
CGCAGCCTTGGCTTTCTCGGCGAGCTTGGCGAACGTAGCGCCGTCCGTCACCGCAATGTCCGCAAGCACCTTTCTGTTGAGATCGATGCCGCTTACTTTGAGGCCGTGCATAAACTTGCTGTAAGACATACCGTTGAGTCTTGCCGCTGCGTTTATTCTCGCTATCCAGAGTCTGCGGAAATCTCTCTTCTTGCGGCGGCGTCCGATGAACGCATACATCTGAGATTTCATTACGGCTTCGCGCGCGATCCTGTAAGAACGTGACTTGGAACCGAAATAACCCTTAGCGAGTTTCATTATCTTTCTGCGCTTTTTGAGCGCGTTTACACTTCTCTTTATCCTCATATCCGATTACCTCCTGCCCTGCAGCATGACTTTTACCGTCTTGGACTCCTCAGCGGATGCGAGGTATACTCCCTGACGGAGCTTCATCTTTCTCTTGCTGTCTTTTTTGGTCAGAATGTGGTTTTTATTCTGATAATTGCGTTTTACTTTGCCGCTCTTGCTGACGCGGAAACGTTTCTTCGCGCCGCTGTGGCTCTTCATTTTAGGCATTTATGTGTTACCCTCCGTAAAGTTATTTTTTCGTTACCGGTTTAGGCGCGAGTATCATCAGGATGTTGCGTCCTTCCATGGTCGGAGCCTTGTCTATGACGCACACGTCTTCTATGATATTATAGAAATCGCGCATTACTTCGACGCCCAGCCTGGCGTGTGCCTGCTGACGTCCTTTCATTCTTATGGAGACCTCTACCTTGTTGCCCGCCGTGCAGAACTTTGCCGCGGCACGCGCCTTGGTTTCGAGGTCATGAGTGTCGATGGTCATCGAAAGCCAGATCTTTTTCAGTTCGTTCTGTTTCTGATTTTTCTTGGCTTCCTTTTCCTTCTTGGATTTTTCAAACTTGTACTTGCTGTAATCCATCAGCTTGCACACGGGCGGTTTTGCCTGCGGGCTGATCTTTACGAGGTCGAGGTTGCGTTCGTCCGCAATCCTGTTTGCCGCGTCTGCGCTCATAATACCGAGCTGTTCGCCGTTTTCACCGATAAGACGGATCTCACGGTCGCGGATTCTCTGATTGATTTCCACCTCGGGCTGCTTGTTTATGATAGTGATCCTCCATAAAGAAATGAGCGTGGTAACAAACCACGCTCACACAAAATCACATAACGAATATTGTCATGAAATTGCGTTACCGTTCCGAGCAAGCCCGAACGGTGAGACATAGTCTGCTTCCAACACAAGTATTATATGACAAACGGTATATGCTTGTCAACTGTTTTTTTAATTCTTTCATCGCTTTTTAAGACGATTATCCGCTCGGATACGATTTCAAGCGCTCTTATCTTAGGCGATCGTCGTGCCTTGTTTTAATCTGCGCAAGGCGGTGTTCGTCAGTTTTCCGAAGAAAAGCTCTCTATTTCTCCCTTTATGCGAGCATAGAACTCGTCAAAAGTCATTGTACCGAGATCGCCCACTTTGCGTCCGCGTACGGAAACTTTGTTCTCTTCCGCCTCTCTGTCGCCTATGATGAGCATATACGGCGTCTTTTCAAGCTGAGCTTCTCTTATCTTGAAACCTATCTTTTCGTTTCTGAGGTCGGCTTTTGCGCGTATTCCGAGCGCGCTGAGCTTGTTTACCGTTTCGCGGCACTTGTCTGCCGTTCTGTCCGTAAGCGCAAGCACCTTGACCTGCGTCGGCGACATCCATACGGGGAACGCACCCGCATACTTTTCTATCAGCATGGCTATCGTTCTCTCGTAGCTGCCTATGGAAGAACGGTGTATTACCATGGGACGCTTGCGCGATCCGTCTTCCGCGATATAGAACATATCGAACCTGTCGGCGGCGCAGAAGTCAAGCTGTATGGTTATGATGGTATCTTCCTTGCCCCAAACGTTGCGCGCTTGAAGATCAAGCTTAGGTCCGTAGAACGCGGCTTCGCCGTCTGCCTCGACATAGTTTATGCCTATATCGTCGAGTATCTTTTTCATGAGAGCCTGCGTTTCCGTCCATGCCTTGGGGTTGTTGATATACTTCTTTTTGTTCTTGGGATCCCACTTGGAGAATCTGAACGAGATATCGTCGGATATGCCGAGGCACTTTTCCATGTAAAGGATGAGCTCGAACACACCTTTGAACTCTTCCTCTACCTGCTCGGGGGTACAGATTATGTGCGCCTCGGACAGCGTGAACTGACGAACTCTCGTAAGCCCGTGCATCTCGCCGCTCGCCTCGTTGCGGAAGAGTGTGGAGGTCTCGTTATAACGGCAAGGCAGATCGCGATAGCTCTTTATTCCGTTCTTATATATAAGGTATTGGAACGGGCAGGTCATAGGCCTGAGTGCCATTACCTCCTCGTCCATAGCTTCGTCTCCGAGTAGGAACATGCCGTCCTTGTAATGGTCCCAGTGTCCGGAAACCTTGTAAAGATCGCTCTTTGCCATGTACGGAGTCTTTGTAAGCATATAACCGCGGCGTTCCTCTTCGTCCTCGACGAAACGTTGAAGTATCTGGAAGAGTTTCGCGCCGTTGGGCATGAGAAGAGGCAACCCCTGCCCTACGAGTTCATCCGTCATGAATATACCGAGCTCGCGGCCGAGTTTGTTGTGGTCGCGCTTCTTCGCCTCTTCTATCGCGTTCAGGTATTCGGTCAGCTCGGATTTTTTCTCGAATGCCGTGCCGTATATGCGGGTAAGCATTTTGTTCTGCTCGTTGCCGCGCCAGTAAGCGCCCGTTATCTGCGTGAGCTTAAAGCACTTTACTCTTCCCGTGCTCATAAGGTGCGGTCCGGCGCAAAGATCGACGAAATTACCCTGTGAGTACATGGTGATCTCGCTTCCGCGAGGAAGATCCTCAATGAGTTGCAGTTTATATATCTCGTCGAAACCGCGCATTTTGGTAAGCGCCTGTTTGCGCGTTACGACACTGCGTTCGATTGGGAAATTGGCTTTTATAATGGACTCCATTTCCTTTTCGATACGCGGCAGATCTTCCATTGTTACGGGCGTTGAAAAGTCAAAATCGTAATAAAATCCCGTTTTGATTGCAGGACCTATCGCAAGTTTTGCATCGGGATAAAGATTTTTGACCGCCTGCGCGAGAATGTGCGCGCAGGTATGACGATATGCGTTTCTTCCTTCTTCGTCTTTGAACGTAAGAAGTTCGAGAGTGCAATCTTCATCTATGGTGCGGCTGAGCTCGACGAGTTTTCCGTTCATGCGCGCGATGAGCGCGTTTCTCGCCAGACCCTCGCTTATGCGCGTAGCGACGTCGATGATCCTCTCGCCCTTTTCGACTTCCATAGTCGAACCGTCTTTGAGTGTTACCCTCATATTACCTCCGTAAGGAACGCCCGCACCGTGCGGTCTTCCTTGGTATTAAAATAAAAATCCTTAAGCACTGCTTAAGGACGATTTGCCAAACCGTGGTTCCACCTTATTTCGCCGCCGAAAGCGACCTCTTTAACGCGCGTTCGCCGCGCGCGAGCGTTCCGCTCCTCGGTGGTTTCTCTATGGCGGTGCGCATTTCCCGTTTCAGCCCGGGCGGGAAACTCTCTTCTTCGCACCGTTATCCGTCGATACTTGTCCGTGAATATGCGGAAATTTCCGATTGGTAAACATATTCTAACGCAAAAAGTATCGCTTGTCAAGTGTTGAAAGCGTTTTTATTTGCCGCTTTTTAAGTTATTGCGCGCCCGCTCTGTTATTACGCAAGCGCATTGATACTTATTCGACCCGTTAAGTCTGTTGCCCGTACGATCTTTTTACGCTTTGATCGTAAATAGGTTATTCTTACTGAATATAACGAAGCCATATCGGGAGTGCCGTAGTCGATTATCATAAAGATCATTGCGCAGTGATATTGCAAGGCTCACTGCTTGATCTGCCGTTCGGTCGTATTCACATGTTTGTCAACCCGATAAGCAATAATCTTACTTCGTCTGTGTCTGTTTCAATTATCATTCCGATCTTATTATCGGCAAAATGCTTTATCTCTATTGCCCTGCCCGCAATTTGCGCTTATTCTAAACTCTGTAACATTATATGGTTAGTTGCTTTTATCGGCAATAACTTGCGTCGTTTCGTGTGCGTAAACTGTTAGACTGAATATCGGGTGACGCGTACACGTGCGCGCGTAACAATTAAATGCATATCGGAACGGGTGCGGTCTATTCAAAACGGGTGCGGTTAATGAAGCTATCGAATAACGCCGTAACGGGTTACATCCTGACCGAACAGCCGAATATCGTGGAGCACTTACTGCCAGACATCAGGTAGCGTGCATGGGATCGTTTTCAAATTGATCGATATCCGAGTGCGATACCGTATTGCGAGACATTCTGTTTGATGCCGAATAGTCGTCCAGCATTTTTGTAGCAAGTATACTGATAAGCTCGCCCGATCTTATCGGATATTTTTCAGAGTAGACTTCGTAGCCGAAATACTCGTTCAGCTTTTTCATTCTGCCCTCGTTCTCGCATTTGCTTATCGCATTGCGTATCGCGCGTTCGACTGCTACTCCCGATTTGTGAACGGCTTTACCCACTTCGGCATATAGCCTGCAAACGGAGATCCCGTATACACCGCGCTTTGCCGCCAGATATATCGCATCCATAAGATGCGACCAACCGGCGGAGTTCGGATATATCCCCATGCATATGAACAAAACTGACAAATTTTTCGTCACGTAAGTTTTGAAATCGTCTTCCATAACCGTACCTTCCTGTAAAAAGATTTCGTTTTATGTCGGATTTGCGAGAAAAATTATAGCATTTATTCATATGTATGTCAATCGTTTCGTTAAAATTCAATAAAAATATATACTATTCGTTTTAATTCGACATTATTCAACACATAAATGTAACAATATTTTAATGATTTAAGTGATATAAGCCTTAAAATCCGCAGGAAATAATAATGACAAAGGCGTCCGAAATCAAACGGAAGCCTGTCTTTTATGCTATATACAGCAAATGTAATTTTAAAATATATTACGTGAATTCAAATCTAAGAAGAGGCATTAATAAGTGCGTCGGTGATCGGCGGATACAGATCTTGACGGCACAATACTCCGATGTCGGTTGGGCGTAGCGACGTTAGCGATTGCCGTTTAGGATCGAACCTTTTTAAGTTTGACACACTCGTCTGCGCCGCATAAATGTAATTGAGCGTTACGGAAGATTGAGTCTTTTCTGAATTTAATGGCACGCGCTTCCGTAGCGGGTTGGGCGTAGCGACGTTAGCGATTGCCGTTTAGGATCAAACCTTTTTAAGTTTGATACACTCGCTTGCGCCGCAAAAATGTAATTGAGCGTTACGGAAGATTGAGTCTTTTCTGAATTTAATGGCACGTGCTTCCATAGCGGGTTGGGCGTAGCGACGATCTTGTGTTTTATTTCAGCTCTACAATGGTCACGCCCCGCTTGCCGCGGAGTTGCGTCTTGCGGCAACTTGTATTTAATTTCAGTTCTGCAATGGTCACGCCCCCGCAAAGCGGCTTAACCGCTTCGAGTATGTCTTGTGTTTTATTTCAGCTCTACAATGGTTACGCCCATATCGCCCTCGCCGTATCTTCCGTATCGGTAGGACTTTACTGCGGGATTGCCGCGCAGGTAAGCCTGTATCCCCTTTCCGAGCGCGCCCGTTCCCTTGCCGTGCACGATGCGCAGTTCGGATATGTGCAGGCGCGACGCGTTTTCCAGCCATTCGTCTATAACGTCGATAGCGTCGGAGACCGTACTGCCTATGACGTTGATTTCTCTCGTAAGAGGAGCGGATGACATTTCCCCCGCGCTTTCCGTTCTGTTCGTTTTTTTTGCGGGCGCGGGTACGCTCACTCGAACGGGTTTTGCAAGGTCGGAAAAACCAACCTTTATGCTTTTACCGAGGCAATTGATTTCCGCTTCCTTTTTATCCTTTCTGACTCGTGCGACATAGCCCTCTGCTCCTATGCTCCGTACCACTACTTTTGCTCCCGGAACTATTTCACTTTCGGATATGTCTTCCGTAAGTGTGCTGTTTGTCGTTTCGGCACCCTCGTACGCGAGCGATTGAAGGCGCTTTAAGTCGCTCTTTGCTTTAAGAAGGGCGCGTTCGTCCGCATCTCTGAGTTCGCGCTTGATCTCCTCAATGATGTCGTTTGCTTTTTCCGCGGCTTTTGCCACCAATCTGCGTGTTTCGTTGCGGACATTGCCGTTAATGCGTTCGAGCGTTTCATTTATACGCTTTTCGTCTGCGGCGATCTTTGCGAGCCTGTCTTCGGCGTCCTTTTTGGCGGCGTCTGCCTGTTCGAGTTCCTTTTCGGCAAGCGCTCTTATGGCAAACGCCTTTGAAAGTACAGTCTCGTAGTTCTCTTTCTCTCCGAGAACTTTTTCCGCGCGTTCCGTTATTGCGGGAGCAAGTCCGAGTGCCCGCGCCGTTTCAAGCGCGTTGCTCGTTCCCGGATAGCCCATAAGCAATTTATATGTCGGTTCGAGCGTCAGCGGATCGAACTGCATACCCGCATTCATTATTTTGTCGCTCGTCATTGCGTATTCTTTGAGTCGCGGATAATGCGTCGTTATTATGGCTTTGGCGCGCGTCTGCGCGATATATTCTATAACTCCTATCGCAAGCGCGCTGCCTTCGTCGGGAGACGTGCTGCTGCCTATTTCGTCGAGAAGTATAAGGCTGTCGTTTGTGAACGAAGACGTGATCTCTGCAAGGTTTTTAATATGCGATGAGAACGTGGACAGATTCTGGCTTATATCCTGGTCGTCGCCTATATCGCAGTATATCCTGTCGAATACGGACATCACGCTCCCTTCGCCGCAAGGAACGAGCAGACCGCACGCAAGCATGCAAGACAGCAGGCCGACGGTTTTAAGTGATGCGGTCTTCCCACCCGTGTTGGGTCCCGAAATGATGAGTATATTGCATTTGCCGCCCACTTCAATGTCGATCGGAACGACGCGCTCTCGCGCTATCAGCGGATGTCTCGCTTTTACGAGAGATACGCGCCCCGTTTTGTCGATTTCGGGTACTATGCCGTCTATGGAACTTCCGTATCTGCCGAGAGCAAAGTACATATCGAGAAGCGCGAGCCGTTCGGACGCGTCCGCTATATTGTCGGACTGAGCGAGCACTCTGTCCGAAAATACTCCGAGTATTCTGTCTATTTCGCGCCGTTCGTCGCCCTCTAATTTGACTATATCGTTATTCATGGCAACGATCTCGAACGGCTCGATGTACAGCGTCGAGCCCGAGGCGGACTGATCGTGTAACAGACCCTTAACGTCTTTACGGCATTCGCTTTTTACGGGCAGAACATATCTTCCGCCGCGAATCGTATAAAAATCATCCCGCAAAAACGATGAATATTCGTTACTGCGCGTGTATGATGCCAGTTTATCCGTCAAGCGGTTTTTCATGGTGCGCAGCCGCACTCTTATGTCTCTCAGAGTATCGCTTGCAGCGTCGCTCATCTCCGTTTCGGATATTATATCGCGGCTGATGTCGTCTTCGAGCGACTTGTCCGCAAATATTCTGAGCGCAATGTCCTTTATTTTGTCGACGTCGGACGGAAATGCGTCAAGCGAACTTTTTGCAAGTCTTCCGCAGGAAAGCACGGTGGCGACGTCGAGCAACTCTTTCATGGTGAGCACCCCGCCCGCGCGCACTTTTTCGAGTATTTCGTCCGTATCGGCAAAACCTCGAATACCGGCGTACCTGTATTCGGTCAGCAGTTTGTGTGCTTGGGCGGTAAATTCAAGGCGGCTTATAACCTCGTCCCTGTCGCCGGAAGGGCGCAGAGCGAGTATCGCAGCCTTACCTTTTGCCGATGACGCGTATTCGGATGCGCGCCTTAGTATTTCGTCCAATTCGAGCGTGTGCACCGGATCGTTCATTATTTTACTCCTTTTCCCCATCTGCCGCACGTTTCGTTTTTATTGTCAAATTCAAGCCCGTACGGATCTTTGAGCGCGCGCTCCGCTTTGCTAACATCGACATCGCGCGCGTCGATCAGCAATCTGAGATCGACAGACGGATCGAGCTTATGCGAAATATTCTTTATCTTGGAGTTGAGTAGCTCATAGTAACAGTAATGCAATTTGTGTCTTCTGAGCGGCATTACCGCGCCGCTTTCGTCACGCAGAGTCATTCCCGCGCTATTGCATGACGCGCAATCGTAACCGAGTTGCTTTGCCGGGCAATGCGTGAGATTCATCAGCGTCTCTCTCGCGTATACCGTAACTATATCGGATTTTTCCGCTTTGGCGGCCTCACTCGAAAGCACTCTGGGCGCGCCGTTTCCTTTCGATATCAGATTAAGTCCTCCGCCGAGCAGTAACTTTTTGTCGGCAAACATTTCAAGCGCGTATACGTTATTTGCGACGTATCCGTCAAAAATATCCGCATCCCGAATGTCTATGAGAATATCGCAGTCTCTTCCTCTCGCTTCGGGCGGCAGATCGAGCAAAACGGGGCAAGGCGCGTTTTGAACAAACGATCGCATAACGTCAAGTCTGAACACCGAGGGGGCATAAATTATAAAGTCTGCCCTTGAAAGCAACCTTGCATCGCACCGCTCGTCTGCTCTTATGATTATGCATTTATCTGGCAACTCGTAGTATTTACGTGCTATGTCAGACACAGTACACGTGTTTTTTCTGTATAATTTGCCGAAATTATGCATTTTTGGCGCATTGTCACACGCTTTTATTGCACTATCGGTCGTGGCTGAGATCTTTGCGCTACGGGTCAGCCTTACTTCGTCGCCCGCGCAAGGAGATCCCGAGGTTATTATCTTTCCGTTTTCACAAACGGCACTTCCCGTCTCTTTTTCCTTTCGGATCAGCTTGAAACCGTCGCCGCTCATCGGTCTGTACTTCCCCGAAAGCGTTGCTACACGTCCTTTTAATAGAGCGATCTTTCCTACGGGGTTTCCGATATTGCTTTGTGCGGCGGGATATATTATATCCGGTCTGTCCGAGCGGACGTACCCGTGAGTGTACTCTCCGCGATTAAATACGGTTCGTACCGCGTCCATATCGGCAGGCTTGCCGTCAGACACGTTTCTGTATGCGCGAGTAACCGTGTAGACGTATTCGGGACTACGCAGTCTTCCCTCTATTTTAAGAGAAACGACCCCGCTGTCCGAAAGCATCGTTAAGTCTTCCGTCATGCACAGGTCTTTTGCTGAAAGCATATAGCCCGATTTTGATCTGCCGTTACCCGAAAGAGTATATTTTTTTCGGCAAAGTTGCAGGCATTTTCCGCGGTTTCCGCTGTACCCGGATACGAGCGACGAAAAGTAGCAGTTGCCGGAAAACGATACGCAGAGCGCGCCGTGAACGAAGTATTCCGCTTCCAATCCCGTTGCTTTTACCGATGCACTTATATCGGCCGGTAACGTTTCGCGGGAGAATATTATTCTGTCGAATCCCGCGCGTTTGCAAAATTCCGCTCCCCACTTGTTATGAACGCCCATCTGCGTGCTTGCGTGAAGAGGAACGTCGGGTAATTTTTCGGAGAGCAGTTTTGCGAGTGCGAGGTCCTGAACGATAAAAGCATCAACGCCCGCTACCGCGGCGTCTTTTGCCAGGGCGAGCGCTCGCTCGGTCTCCGCGCTCTTTACTAACGTATTGAGCGCGAGGTATACCCGCACTCCCCTTTCGTGACAATACGAAACGGCAAGGCGGAGTTCGTCCGAGCCGAAATTATCCGCCTTGCTTCTCGCATTGAAGTCGCCCGCGCCGAGATATACGGCGTCCGCACCGCCTGCAACGGCGGCTTTGAGCGCTTTCATATTCCCTGCGGGTGACAGAATTTCCATAAGTTTATCTGAGCAGTGCGCCGCACTTTTCTTTGAGCGCGCCGAGCGCAGAATCCGTCAGCGCCTGTATTTCCGCATCTCCGAGAGTCTTGTCGGGAGAGCGGAATCTGAGCGAGAACGCCACGCTCTTGAAACCTTCGCTTATCTGCTCGCCGCGGTATATATCGAACACGCGCAACTCTTCGAGCGAGCTTCCGCAGGCGTCTTTTATCGCTTTTTCCATGTCTCCGACTGCCGTATCCTCGGGTACTACGACTGCAAGATCCCTGTTTACGCAGGGGAAGCGGGATATGGTCGAATATATCACGTTCTTTCGTCCGAGTGCAAGGAGCGGTTCAAGATCTATCTCCGCCTCATACACGTCCGCCTGAATGCCGTAATTTTCCGCGGCATTCGGGTGGAGCCGTCCGTAGCTGCCGATCACTTTTCCGCCGAGCAGTATGTCCGCGCTCATGCCGGGATGAAGGTATGGCTGCGTTCCGTAACGCGTTTCCGTTTCCGCGCCGAAGTAGCGCAATACCGCATTCACGGCGCTTTTTAACGTGTAGAAATTCTCCTTTTCTCCCGCGTATGTTATCGAAAGATGAGTGCGCTCGTCGGGCTGCTTGCCCTCTTCGACGGGGATGAATACCCTGCCGACTTCAAACAGTCTGAACGCCCCAATGCCGCGCGAAAGATTGAGCGCCGCCGTTACGAGCGCGTTGTGCGTGAGCTGTGTGCGCAGTACGGAGGTGTCCTCTCCGAGAGGATTGCGAAGTTTTATACCGTTTCTGCGACTGTCGGAATCGGTGAGCATCATCATATCGGGAGCTTTCCCGCCTATGAACGAATACGTCATCATTTCAAACGCACACTGTCCGCAAAGCACTTCTTTTACGCCGTCGGTGAGCTTATCCTTTTCGCTTTCCCCGCCTATCGTGCAAGCCGCGGTGCGGAGGAACGTGGGTTTGAGGTTGTCGTATCCGTAGTAGCGTATCACTTCTTCGGAAAGATCCGCAAAGTCCTCGATATCCTCTCTCCAAAGCGGCACGGTGCATACGAGTGTATCCGTATGCGGCTTAACTTCCGTTCCGATCCCGAGCGAACGCAGTATTTTCTCTATCGTCTTCACGGGTATGGGAATACCTATTATAGAGCATATGCGTTCGGCTGTGGTCTCTATCACCTTTTCCTGCGGTCTTGCTATTCCCGCGTCGCGCGTTACGTCCACTATCTTGCCCGCTTTGAGCTTATAAATGAGCGCAAGTGCGCGTTCGCGTCCCGTGTCCACGCTCAGATAGTCCACGCCCTTTTCGTATCTCGCGGAGGAATCGGAGCGCAGTCCGAGCTTGCGCGAAGTCACGCGAACGCTACGGCGGTCGAAACGCGCGGCTTCGAGGAACACATCCTTGGTGTCGGGCATTATACCCGAATACTCGCCGCCCATTATTCCCGCGATAGCAACGGGCTTTTCGTCGTCCGCTATAACGAGCATGTCGTCCGAAAGCGCATATTCCTTTCCGTCGAGCGCGGTTATCTTCTCGCCCTCCGTTGCCGTTCTGACGGTAATGCCGTTCTTGATAAAGCGCACGTCAAACGAGTGGAGAGGCTGTCCTATCTCGGTAAGCACATAGTTGGTTATATCCACTATGTTGTTTATGGAGCGAATGCCCACAAGGCGCAACCGACGCGCCATCCATTCGGGAGAAGGCTCGATTTTGACGTCGCGCACCATTCTGCCCGTATATCTCGAACACAGGTCGGATGCTATCTTTACGTCCGGAACATATTCGCCGTCGTT
>DXHT01000085.1 GCA_019113265.1 Bacillota bacterium
CTCGCCGCCGTGCACGCCCGCGCCAGGTCCTATGTCCACGAGGTAATCCGCGGCGCGCATGGTGTCCTCGTCGTGCTCGACGACTATAAGCGTGTTTCCGAGATCGCGCAGGGAGCGCAGTGTCTTTATCAGCCTGTCGTTGTCGCGCTGGTGCAGTCCTATGGACGGCTCGTCGAGGATGTATACCACGCCCGTAAGCCCGCTGCCTATCTGCGTGGCAAGGCGTATGCGCTGTGCCTCTCCGCCCGAAAGCGTGGTCGCACTACGGGAAAGCGTGAGGTAGTCAAGTCCGACGTCGCACAAAAAGCGCAGGCGCGCGTTCACCTCTTTGAGTATGGGCGCGGCTATGACGGCGCGGGAGCTGGTGAGCGTTATGCCCGACAGGAACTTCGCAAGCTCGCCCACGGGCATAGTGCATATCTCCCAGATGTTTTTACCGCCCACTCTGACCGCGAGCGCTTCGGGGCGCAGACGCTTGCCGCCGCACACCGAACAGGGCAGGTCGCGCAGATACTTTTCTATCTCGCGGCGTACCGATTCGCTGCTGCCCGTGTTGTACCTGCGTTCGAGATTGGTCACCACGCCCTCGTACTTGCGCTTGTAAGTGTAGGTGTAGTTGTCGCTGCTCAGCGTCATCTTTATCTCGCTGTCGTCGCCGTACAGCAGTATCTTCTTTATCTTTTCGGGTAAATCGCGGAAGGGCACGTCGAGAGAAAAACCGTACTTTTCACTGAGCGCGGTGAACATCTGAATGGTCGTCTTTGCCGAGTCGAAATTCCAGCCCGTCACCGTTATCGCGCCCTCGCGCAGTGTCTTGGAGCCGTCGCCGTATATCAGTTCGGGGTCTATGACCTGCTTGAATCCCAGTCCGCCGCACTCGGGGCAGGCTCCGAACGGCGAGTTGAACGAGAACAGCTTGGGTTCGAGTTCGGGTATGGATATGCCGCAGTCCGCGCAGGAGTATTTGGTGTTGTACAGCGTTTCCGCGCCGTCCGCGTCCACTATCACCACGCCGTCGGCGAGCCTGAGCGCGCTCTCCACGGAGTCAGACAGGCGCTTTTCCACGCCCTCTTTCATCTTTATCCTGTCCACAACCACGCTTATGGTGTGGCGCACCTGCTTGTCGAGGTTTATATCCTCGTCGAGGTCGCGCATTTCGCCGTCTATTTTGACGCGCACGTAACCCTGCTTTTTAAGTCCGGAAAGCTCCTTTCTGAACTCGCCCTTCTTGCCGCGCGCTATGGGCGCGAGTATCATGAGCTTCGTCCCCTCGGGGTGAGCGGTCACAGCGTCTATTATCTGGTCTATCGTCTGCTGCTGCACGGGCTTGCCGCACTTGTAGCAATACACGTCCCCCGCCTTGGCATAGAGCAGACGCAGGTAGTCGTATATCTCCGTCACCGTGCCCACGGTGGAACGCGGGTTGTGAGAAGTCGTCTTCTGGTCAATGGAGATAGCGGGCGAAAGACCCTCTATCGAGTCCACGTCCGGCTTGTTCATTATGCCGAGGAACTGGCGCGCGTATGACGACAGGCTCTCGACGTATCTGCGCTTGCCCTCCGCGTATATCGTGTCGAACGCGAGTGAGCTTTTTCCGCTTCCCGAAAGACCCGTAAATACGGTGAGACTGTCGTGAGGTATGTCGAGATCTATGTTTTTCAGATTGTTTTCGCGCGCTCCGCGTATTCTTATATACTTGAGCATTTTCTTTCTCCACATTATATTTTACCACCCTTACGGCGTTTACGCAAGAATTTTTTACATCATTTCTTAAATTATAACGTCCTCCCGCATTCTCGTCGGCTCCGTCGCATGCCGCCGCAAGTCCCGTCCTATCCGCGAAAAAACCTTGACATATCGCGGCGTTTATTGTTATAATTTGGGTATGAAAGTACCTATCATCACCAAAGAGCAGGCGCTCGAAATCAAAAAGACATATCCTACGCCCTTTCACATCTATGACGAAAAGGGCATCATAGAAAACGCGAAGGAGCTTCTTGCCGCGTTCTCATGGTGCAAGGGCTACAAGGAGCATTTCGCCGTAAAGGCCACTCCCAACCCCACCATAATGAAGATACTGCATTCGCTCGGCTGCGGCATGGACTGCTCGTCCATGACCGAGCTCATGCTCTGCGAAAAGTGCGGCATTACGGGCGACGACATCATGTTCACGTCCAACGAAACGCCCGCCGCGGAGTACGCTTACGCGCTCTCCCTCGGCGC
Organism: Bacillota bacterium; assembly: GCA_019113265.1. Lineage (GTDB taxonomy): Bacteria > Bacillota > Clostridia > Christensenellales > Pumilibacteraceae > Protoclostridium. The sequence goes on from DXHT01000085.1 coordinate 2,224, forward strand.
GACGATAACGCTCGACGACTACACGCACGTCGATTTCCTCGCCTCTATCGCGGGCGACAAAATGCCCGAATGCGTCTCTCTGCGCTACAACAACGGCGTGGATTTCGCCGTGGACAACATGATAATGGGCTCCCCGCAGGACGCAAAGTACGGCATGACGAGAGAGCAGCTCACCCTTGCCATAAAGAAATTGCAGGGGTACGGAGTAAAGCGGTTCGGGCTGCACGCTTTCCTCGCGTCCAACAACCTCGGCAACGACTATTACCCCGTTCTCGCCGGCATACTCTTCAATACCGCAAAAGAACTTCACGAGGAAACGGGCGCGGACTTCGCGTTCATCAACCTTTCCGGAGGAATAGGCATCCCCTATCGCCCCGAAGAGAAAAAGCCGGACATAAACGTCATTTCCGCGCGCATCAAAGAGGAGTACGAACGCGTTTTCGACGGCGACATGAAACCCTCTATCCGCACGGAGCTGGGAAGGTACATGCTCGGACCGTACGGCAATCTCATAACCACCGTCGTTCACTTCAAGCACATCTACAAGGAGTACGCGGGCGTGGACGCCTGCGCCGCCAACCTCATGCGCCCCGCGATGTACGGCGCGTATCACCACATAACGGTGCTCGGCAAGGAGAACGAACCCGCCACATGCAAATACGACGTCGTCGGCAGTCTGTGCGAGAACAACGACAAGTTCGCCGTCGATCGTATGCTCCCCCGCCTCGAAATAGGCGATATACTCGCCATACACGATGCGGGCGCGCACGGCTTCTCGATGGGCTACAACTATAACGGCAAACTGCGCAGCGCGGAGCTGCTGCTCAGAACGGACGGATCGGTCAAGCTTATCCGCCGCGCCGAAACTCCCGCAGACTACTTCGCAACAATGATTTTCGATTAAAGAGGTACATAACATGAGGATCGCGCTTATAGCACACGATAAGAAAAAAGCGGAAATGATCCGCCTTGCGGCTAAGTATAAGGATATACTCGCCAAACACGAACTGTACGCGACGGGAACGACGGGTACCATGGTAATGGGAGAAACCGGACTCAAACTCACCCGCATGAAATCCGGCCCGCTCGGCGGCGATCAGCAGATCGGCTCCATGGTCGCAGACGGAAAGCTGGACATGATACTCTTTCTCCGCGACCCGCTCACCGCACAGCCGCACGAACCCGACGTTTCCGCACTGCTCCGCCTGTGCGACGTCATGGATATTCCCCTCGCCACCAACGTCGCGGGGTGCGAGATATTCCTCGACTACCTTAAAGACCTGGACGCATGAGCGGATAAGGTCACGGCAAAAAAGTTCAACTTAAAAGCTACGGTAACAGCGTAGCCGCATGACGTAAAAAGCGCGCCGCGCCGAAACAATTTCGGCGCGGCGCTTTTTCTTTATCATTTAAGGCTCGCTTCGATATCGTTACGGGCTCGCTTCGCTCCGTACCCTTTCGGAGCGCCGCTTTACGAAACATATATGCGGCTCGCCCGCGCGAAAAAAACCTTGCGCGCTCTTTGCTTTCGGCGGCGGGCGGTCACGAACAGAGACAGTGTGCGGATCCGTCCGCCATTATTCCCTTTCAGCGTTTTTCCTCTCCGTTTTCCGTCTTGCTCTCCGCTTTTTCGCGCCTGATAAGCACAGTCTTTCTGAGCGCGCGGCGGACGGGAAAGCCCACGGCCGTTGCGGCGACGATCTTGACCGCGTCGCCCGCGAGAAAGGGCAGGACGCACACGGCAAGCGCGGGCAGAAGCTCAACGCCTGTCTGCGCCATGTACCAACCCGTTCCGAGGGCGTACAAAAGAGCCGTTCCCGCCACCATGGCAACGGGATAAAGCCAGATGCGCTTTTCCTTTGCAAAAAGGTCTATTATGAGTCCCTCGGCAAGGGCGAGCAGTATATACCCTATTATATATCCGCCCGTAGGTCCGACGAGCGCGCCGAAACCGCCCCTCGCGCCCGAAAACACGGGCAGACCCACTCCGCCGATAACGACGTATGCGACGACTGCGGCAACGCCGTGTTTGCAGTCAAGCACGCAGGCGGCAAGGTATACGCCGAGAGATGCGAGCGAAAGCGGTATCGGTCCGAGAGGTATCGTCCACGGCGACACCGCGCATATGACCGCGGCAAGAAGCGCGGTAAAAGCTATCGTCTTTGCCGAAATCCTCATAATTTAAGCGATACCTCCCCCGCGGCGAAACTCACCCGCTCCCCGTCCGCTTTTTCGAGGATGAGCGAACAGTCGTCCGCAATGCCGACGGCGAGCGCGTCATACTCGCCGTTCACCGTCACCCGACGCCCTATGACGCAGGAGCGGCGGCGGTACTCGTCTATGAAATCGCCCGTCGAAGCGGCGCGCGGCAGATCGGCAAGCTCGTCGAGAAGTGCCGCCGCAAGATCGCTGCGACTCACTCTCACACCGCTCTCGGTGAAAACGTCGGACGCTCTCTCCGTCACGGATGCGGGCATTTCGCCCTTGCCGGTGTTTATGCCTATCCCGACGACGGCGTATGAGAGTTTGCCGCTCTCCATGCCGAAACCGCCCTCAGTCAGAACGCCGCATATCTTTTTGCCGTTCATATACAGGTCGTTTACCCACTTTATCGATACGGGTGCGCCGCACAGCCTTTCCGTGGCGCGCGCGGCGGCGACGGCGGCATATGCCGTTATCTTTCCGCAGTCAGACGCCATGATGTCGGGACGGAGCACCGCGCTTATGTATAATCCCGCTCCGCGAGGAGAATAAAAACGCCTGTCCAGTCTTCCCCTGCCCGCCGTCTGCTCCTCGGCAATGACGGCGACTCTGTCCGCGCCGCTCTCGGCAAGACGGCGCGCGCATTCCATCGTCGAAGGTACGCTTACGAGTGACTCCACCTTCCACGCCGTTTTCAGCTTCTTCTCCACTACTTCCGCGCACGGCACGTCCGCATACGCGAGCTTGTAGCCGCGGCGATCGGATATTATGTCGTAGCCGTCCGCGCAAAGCGCGCGCACCGCTTTCCATACGGCGGCACGGGTGACGTTCAGTTCGCGCGCAAGCGCCTCCCCGCCCGTTTCGCCCTCGCAGAGCCTTATCAGTATGTCTTCTTTCACTCCCATATGCGGATTGTACCACGGACAGGATATTATGTCAACTAAATTATAAGTTAAAGTTTACGAAACGACGCGTCTGCAATAAAATTACAAAAATTTTCGGAAAAATTTTTCGCCAGGCTATTCCATTTTACGATAATATGTGCTATAATAATGGTTCGGAAGTAACGGAGGGGGCTTTTGAGCCATGGAGATAGACGACAATAACCTTGTCAACAAACTCATAATACTTTTCATTTTCGACAAGATGGGCATGCCCGTCACCGAAAAGACACTGCTCGAAATGTGCGCGAGCCGCAACAACTGGGTGAACTACATGGAGAGCATAGAGTGTCTGGGAGAGCTTGTCGATTCGGGTTTCGTCTTCCGTGCTACGAGCGAGCGCAGCGAGTACTATACGATAACTACGTCCGGACGCGAGTGTCTGGACAGCTTTTTCACGCGGATACCCGCTTCCAAGCGTACGGAGATAGCGGACTACATAAAGGAAAACCGCATGATGTACAAGCGTGCTCAGGAGTACTTCCGCGGGTATTACAAGAACGACGACGGCTCGTACACCGTTCACCTCAAAATACTCGACCCGCTCCGCACCACAATGGAGCTTAAACTAAACGTCGCCAATCGCGCCGTCGCAAAGACGGTTTACAACAAGTGGGACAGCAGCGCGGCGGAAGTGTATTCCATGATATACGAAAAACTGATAGACTGACAGTAGGGATTTACAGGAGGACAGAGCAATGGAAATTTATAACACGGCGGGCACCTGCTCGCGCCAGATCATCTTTCGCGTCGACGGCGAGAACAGAGTTTCGGACGTCAAATTCATAGGCGGTTGTTCGGGCAACCTGCAAGGCATAGCAAAACTCGTCGACGGGCAGAATATAGACGACGTTATCGCTAAACTCAAAGGCATAATCTGCCGCAGCGGTACTTCCTGCCCCGATCAGCTCGCAAGAGCGCTCATAAAGTATAAGGAGAAGCGTGCCGGCGACAATTCGCAGGCGGCAAAGTAAATTTCCCGCCGAACGGTTTAATGCGTTAAAATGCTTGACTTTCGGCGCGAACGGATATACACTAAGCGAGTAATCGATAATAAAAGCAGGTGCGGAGAACTCGTTCTCCGTGGAAGCGTTTGAATGTACGGCTTTGACAAAACAACATTCATGTCCGAAAGCCGCACGGCTTCGGACTTTTGTTTATTATAAAGGAGATCGGTCAAGTTGAAGGAAGAGACGACACCTACTGAACGTGAAAGCGCGAGCGCGGAGAGCGCGGACGCGGAAACAAGCGCGGGCGCGGTAAAATCGGACGACGCAAGCGCGACGATAGCGGCGGACGCTACGGGTGCGGACGGCGCAGTCAAGAAAAAAAAGCTGAGCGAGATGAAATTTTCCGAATGCGCGAGCGGGCGGCAAAGGTTTGCCTGGCTGATGAACTACATTTTCATCGAGGGCATGAGCGGAATGGCGCTCGGACTGTTTGCGACGCTTATCGCGGGAACCATCGTCTGGCAACTCGGACAGCTTATCGACAAGGGCGGCAACAACTTTTTCGGACTTGCGCTCGAAGCGATAGGCAAAGTCGCGCAGATCGCTATGGGCGCGGGCATAGGCGTGGGAGTGTGTTTGAAAATGAAAAAGACCTCTCCCCTCGTCGTCGCGTCGGCGTGCGCGGCGGGCATGATAGGCTCGTATTCGGGAGCGATAATCGGCTTTTCATATAACTACGATACGATGGCTTACACGGCAGTAGGCGGAATCATGGGCGCTATACAGAGCGGCGGAGCGTTCTCCATATCCGTTGCCGCCGCAGGCGATCCCATGGGCGCGTTCATAGGCGCGATGTGTGCGATGACCCTCGGCTCGCTCGTTTCGGGTCGCACCAAAGTGGATATACTCGTCACGCCGCTTACGGGAATCATAGGCGGCGCGATAGGCGGACTTGCGATAGGCTTCCCCGTATGGCTCGCGCTCAACGCGCTCGGCTCGTTCATCATTTGGGTGCAGACGCTGGGCACGGTCGCCGTCGCGGTCATGGGACTCATCGTCGCCGCGATAATGGGATTTGCGCTCACCCTGCCCATATCCTCCGCGGCGATAGGGATATCCATCAACCTTTCGGGAGTGGCGGCAGGCGCGGCAGTCGTCGGTTGCTGTTGCCATATGATGGGATACGCCGCAATGAGTTTCCGCGAAAACCGCTGGGGCGGCGCGGTCGCGCAGGGACTGGGCACGAGCATGCTGCAAGTTCCCAACCTGTTCAGAAAACCCGTGCTCTTTCTCCCTCCCGTCATCTCCTCCGCCATACTCGGCATGACGTCCACGCTGCTGCCCAACGGTGTGGGGCTGGGACTCATCGCCACAAAGACGGGCAGCGGAATGGGAACGGCGGGACTCGTCGGCCCGATAGACATGCTGTTTGAAATGCTGGGCGCGCAGAACTGCAATGTTCCCCTCACCCTGCTCTGGGTCGCGCTGTTCTGCTTTGTGCTCCCCGCCGCGCTCACTCTCGGCATCGGCGAGATATTCCGCAAGACGGGCATCATGAAGTACGGCGACCTCAAACTGCAATTGAAGTAACAGGCGCGGCAGTCAGTCAAAGACGAATGCCGGCGTAAGTCGCGGTGCGGTAAAACGCACGCGCGGGCATGCAGACACCGCGCGATCGGCGAGTGCGAAAGCTCGGCACGTTACGGCGCATTCGACGGGCTACGGCGACGCGGTAAAGTGCATACGCGGGCATTGGCGCACGCGGGCATGCGGACACCGCGCGATCGGCGCGGCTTACCGCCGAAAACTATTAAAAACACAACTATAAAGGCGCGGGCATATGCCCGCGCCTTATGCGTTTTACGTCTTTGTTTGCCGCGCAGAGTGCGCTTTTCTTTACTGGGAGACCACGCCCGCCATGCGGTACAGATCCTTTCTGAACTTGCGCGGCATTGCGAGAGCCTCGTTTATATCGAGGTCGATTATCTTTTCCTTGCATATTCCGATCACGCGGTTGCCGATATCCTTTTTAAGCAGACCTACCGCGTGATAGCCGAACTGCGTTCCCAGCATGCGGTCGTACATGGAGGGCGATCCGCCGCGCTGCTGATAGCCGAGGACGGTCGCACGAATGGAAAGATTGGTCTCGCGCTGTAAGAACCTCATCAGCTCTTCCGCGCCGCACACGCCTTCCGCGAGCACGGCTATGCCGCTCGTCTTGCCCTTCTGCGACGCCTCTATAAGAGCTTTCTTTATCTCCGAGAAAGTCAGCGGCACTTCGGGAAGTATGATCAGCTCCGCGCCGCCCGATATACCCGAATAAAGCGCTATATCGCCGCAGTGCCTGCCCATGACTTCCACTATCGTTATTCTGTCATGCGAGGACGACGTGTCGCGTATGCGGTCGATGGCTTCGAGGCAGGTGTTGCATGCCGTGTGGAAGCCGAGAGTGAAATCGGTGTAGGCAAGGTCGTTGTCTATCGTGCCGGGTATGCCTACGGTCGGGAAACCCTTGGCGGAAAGCGCGGCAGCGCCTCTGAACGAACCGTCGCCGCCTATGACGACAAGACCCTCTATACCCTGTTCGCGCATATTGGCTATCGCCTCGTCCTGACATTCGGGCTTGTGGAAGTCAAGGCAACGCGCGGTGCGGAGTATCGTTCCTCCGCGCTGGACTATGTCCGAAACGCTACGCATATACATTTCGCGGAACGCCTTGTCGAGAATGCCCTGGTAGCCGCGCTCTATGCCTACGACGCTCATGCCGTTGCAAAGCGCCGTTCTGACGACTGCTCTTATCGCCGCATTCATACCGGGGGCGTCGCCGCCGCTCGTAAGTACTCCTATCCTTTTCATTGCTATTTACTCCCGTTGCAAATATCTCATCACCCTTTCCGACTTTATATTATACACGCTCGGCGCGGATTTTGCAAATATTTGACGCTAATTATTTTTAAGCTATCCTGACGTTGTTTTCTCCGAGAAGACCCACCATTTCGGCGCGCGCCCTGTTCGCGTCCACGGGAGAGCCGCATTTGAAGATATTTCCCGTGTCCGTATCCTTGATATACAGCGTGTCGCGCCCGGGGTACGCGCAGGCAATATCCAGCACGTCCGCGGAAAGCGGCGAGTCCTTGCCGCCCGCAAGATAGCAACATATCTTTTTGGCTTCGCCCTTTTGTTCGGGTTCGACCGTCGCCGTCTTCCACTCCTCGATGTTCGTCGCCCATATGCTCGCCTCCCTGTCGCCGCTCGCAGAGATACGCCCCGTCACGGTCACCAGCTTATCGGGAACGAGCACGCTTTTCAGCCTCTGCCACTTGGGCGGGGAGACCATGACTTCCACCGTTCCCATAAGGTCTTCGAGAACGCCTACGCCGAACTCCTTGCCGCTCTTGGAGAACTTCTTCTCCGCGCTTATTATCATGCCGCGCAGTACGATGTTCGATCCGTCCTGAAGTTCCGTCGGCTCTTCCGTCTGCTCCTCTTCGTCGCCCGTCGACGGATCGAGTTTATGCACGTCCGCACTGTTATAGCGCATGGCGGCAAGCGCGGCTTCGCACGATTGCAGGGGGTGACCCGTGAGGTATACGCCCGTCACCTGCTTTTCCTTGCGCAGTTTATCGCGCATCGAATACTCGTCCGCTTCGGGATATACGAATTCGTCCATACCGCCGCCCGCGGCGTCGAACATATCGAACATGGATATCTGACCGCCCGCTTTTGCCTTGTTGTCCGCCGCCACTCTGTCTTGAAGGAGCGGATACGCCTGAATGAGCACACTGCGCGCCTTGCCGAAACAATCGAACGCGCCCGCGAATATAAGGCTCTCTATCATGCGGCTGTTGAGCTTGACGTTGTACATTCTCGAAAGGAAGGAGTAAAGGTCGCTGTACGGTCCGTTGGCGTTGCGCTCCGCGACCATTTCTTCCATTATCGCGGACCCGACGCCCTTTACCGCCGCAAGACCGACGCGCACGCAGTCGCCCTCGACGGAGAATCCGACGATGGACTTGTTTATGTCGGGCGGGAGCACCTTGACGTTCTTCTGTTTCAGATACATCAGATAGTTGGTTATCTCGTCTATTTTGTTTATGCGGTTGTTCAGCACCGCAACGATGAACTCTTTTAAGTAGTGGCATTTAAGATATGCCGTCTGATACGCGACGTACGCGTACGCCGCCGCATGCGACTTGTTGAACGCGTATGACGCAAAGTCCATCATTTCGGAGAAAAGCTGGTCGGCGTCCTGCTCGCTCATGCCGTTTGCGACTGCGCCGTGCACCTTTACGGTAACGCCCTTTTCGTTGGTGAACGTTCCGCCGTGGACGAACGTGACGCGTTCCGCCGCAAGTGCGGCGGCCTTTTTCTTGCTCATCATACGACGTATGGAGTCCGCGCCGCCCATGGAGTAACCCGCAAGCTCTCGGCATATGTTCATGACCTGCTCCTGATAGACCATGACGCCGTATGTCGCTTCGAGGTTCTTTTTGAGCGCGGGGTGCTTGTACTTTATCTCGTCGGGGTGCTTTTTGTTGTATACGTACGTCTTGATGTACTGCATCGGACCCGGGCGGTAAAGGGAAATTCCCGCTATGATATCCTCTATGCAGTCGGGTTTGAGGTCGCGCATGAAGTTCTTCATTCCGCTGCTTTCAAGCTGGAACACCGCGTGCGTGTCGCCCTCGCCTATCATCTTGTACACTTCCTGATCGTCGTACTTCATCGAGTAGAAATCTATCTTCCTGCCCGTGTCCTGCTCGACGAGGTCTATAGCCTTCTTGATGTCCGTAAGGTTCATCAGACCCAAAAAGTCCATTTTGAGCAGTCCGAGCTCTTCTACCTGCACCATGTTGTACTGGCATGCAACGACGCCCTGACCGTTCATGGAAAGCGGCGCGTGATCGGCTATCGGATCGCGGCATATTATGACGCCCGCGGCGTGAAGTCCCGTCTGACGCGGCATTCCTTCGAGCTCTATCGCTATGTCTATGACCTGGCGGAGAGTCGCGTCGGAGTCGTAAAGCTCGCGCAGTTCCGCTATCTCGTGATTGACGCCGTCTTTATCCGTCTTTTTGCCGAGGACGTGCTCTATCGTCAGCTTGCCCATCATCTTGGGCATGAGCTTGGTTATCTTGTTCATCTCGGAGAAAGGCACGTTGAGCACTCGCCCGACGTCCTTTATCGCCGCCTTTGCCGCCATGGTACCGAACGTGCATATCTGCGAAACGTGATCGTCGCCGTACTTTTCGCGCACGTAATCTATGACCTCGCCGCGCCTCTCGACGCAGAAGTCTATATCGAAATCGGGGTTGGAAACGCGCTCGGGGTTGAGGAACCGCTCAAAGAACAGATCGAACCCGAGAGGCTCTATCTTGGTTATGCCTATCGCGTACGCTATTATGCTTCCCGCGCCGCTACCGCGCCCGGGGCCTACGGGTATGCCCATGCTCTCGGCGTGATGTATGAAGTCCCACACTACGAGGAAATAGTCCACGAATCCCATTTCGCTGACTATGCCGAATTCATAGTCCGCCCTGTCGCGCACCGCCTTGGTTATCGTACCGTACTTCTTTTTGAGTCCTTCCTCCATAAGCGAGTGAAGATACTCGCCGCTCGTCATGCCGCCCGGCGGATCGTATACGGGATAGAGCATTTTACGGCGGAAAAACGGCGAACAGTCCTCGCACTTGTTCATTATTTCAAGCGTGTTGTCCAGCGCCTCTTTCTGCCCGGGGAACACCGCCTCCATCTCCTCGCGCGATTTGAGATAAAACTCCTTCGTGGGGAAATAGCTGTCGTCGTCCACGCCGTCCGCGCTCTCCGTTATCTCCGCCTCCTTGTCCTCATCGGGGGGAAGATTGTCGCCGAACGCTATGCATTGCAGTACTTTCTGCGTGCGCGCGTCCTTTTTGCGCAGATAGTGAACGTCGTTGGTCGCAACGAGCTTGACGCCGTTTGCGCGCGCGACGGAAATAAGATAAGGCAGTACCGTCTTCTGCGAGCGCAAATTGTGATCCTGTATCTCCACATAGTAGTCGTCGCCGAAAAGCGCTTTGAAACGCTTGACTACTGCGTCCGCACCCTCCAGATCGCCCGCGAGTATCGCCTGCGGCAGTTCCCCCGCGACGCATGCGGAAAGGCATATAAGACCCTCGCTGTGTGCGGAGAGCAGTTCGAAATCTATTCTCGGCTTGCGGTAAAAGCCCTCGGTAAAGCCCGCCGACACGAGCTTGACGAGGTTGTGATAACCCGTTTCGTTCTTGCAGAGCAGAACGAGGTGGTTAGCCTTATAAGTCCTGTCGCCGGGCGCGGGGCGCGCCAGACGATCGGGAGCGGTGTATACTTCGCAACCGATTATCGGCTTTACTTTGAAGTCAGACTTCTTGTTGAAATCCGCCGCAGCCTTATAAAAGGACATTGCGCCGTACATATTGCCGTGATCGGTTATCGCCACGGCGGGCTGACCCAGCTCCGCGCACCGCGCGAACACTTTGCTTATCTTGGTCGCGCCGTCGAGCAACGAGTATTCCGTGTGAAGATGAAGGTGTACGAATTGTCTGTTTTCTTCGCTCATTTGTGTTCCCCGCTCTTTTTCCTGAGCGCTTCCGCCGTTTCCGTTATCCGCGCGAGTCTGTGACTCACGCAGGACTTGCTCACCCCCAGCATCTCGGCAAGCTCCCCCATGCTCATTTCGGGAGCGGACGCGCGCAGGTGCGCCGTCGTCGCCAGCTTTTCGCCGAGAGTTTCAAGACCTATGCGGCGGTCTATATAGCTGATGTCCTCTATCTGACGCACCGCGGCTTCCACGGCGCGATCTATGTTCGCCACGTCGCAGTTCTGCGCCGCTGTCGCGCGCTTGCCCATGTAGGAGTTGACCAGCTCTTCCTGCACCGCAAGCGCCGCCTTGGTCGCGCCCATATAGACGAGAACGTCGCTTATCTTCTCCTTGCTCTTTATATACAGCGTGTACTTGCCGCCGCGCGCGCCTCTGCCTGCACCACCCGATACGGGAGCGAGCAGTTCCGCCACGCCGTCACGCAGTACCTCGCCCGTAAACGCGAATTCCATGTGGTTGTTTTTGCCGAGAGACAAGAAACCGCCGCCGAGAAACGCGCCGCGCAGATAGCATTTTTTCGCGCTGTCCTTGCGCACGAGTTCGGGCAGAATGCCGTCTATGCTCGCAACTCCCCCGCCGCTTCTGCCGAGTATGCCGAGTTCGATTAGAAGTTCCGCTCCGCCGCCGAACGATATCTCCGTGTGTTTGCCGCGCGTCACCGTCGGCGCGGGAAGAAGCAGAGTGAGCGCGAGAGCAGAGGCAAGGCGCGGAAGTGCGGGGTTGTCCGTCGCAAGGAACGCCTCGTCCTTGTCCTTTCCTATCCTCAGGCTTCCCGCCGTATGCATGAGCGCGGACAGCTCCGCGAGAGCGTCCGTACGCGACGACGGATAGATCTCCGCAAGCTCCGCTTTTGCCGCCTTGCTGATGTTAGCCGCCATTCTTCCCCCTGTAACCGCCGCGCATGAACTGCGGCGCGCCCGTCAGATTGACTATCAGTTCGTCGGGCAGTCCCGACCGTTGCCACACTCCTCGTTCGATGCCGACGTCACCCACCTTTTCGGGCGTGTGCGCGTCCGAATCGAGTATGAACCGACAGCCGAGCGACGCGAGCATGACAAGCTCGTCCTCCGTCATGGACACGCGCTTGCCGTTCAGCTCCATAAGCGTTCCTCTCGCCGCCGCCGCTTCGCCCACCGCTTTGAGGTCTATGCGGCAGTCGTGGCAGGGGTGAGATATTATGTCTATGTCGTTATTCAATATCGCGTTTACGTATGCGTCCGTATTGCGGGCAAGCGTCTTTGCCGAGTTTTTGAAAAACAAATTCCCCGCAAAAAACGGCACGTCGCGCATTTTCAGCGGACGAATGCCCTTGTGGTAACCGCAGATTATGACGTCCAGCTTGTCCGCATACTCCTTCGGAACGTCCGTTTCGCCGCGCGGCGAGAGAAAGTTGGTCTCCATGCCCGCGTATATGCGTATCTCGGGGTACTTCTCTCTCATCCGCTCTATGTCCGCGAAAAAATCGGGAAGGCGGCGGAGCTTTACCCCCGCAAGCAGATGGCGCGGACCGTGATCGGTGATCGCTACCTCTTTAAGCCCCGCCGCTATTGCCGCTCTGACGTTGTCTTCCACGCTTCCTTTGCCGTGGCTGTATGTCGTATGGGTGTGATAATCCCCGTATATCATCAGAATTCACCTATGTATCGCACTTCCTCTTTCAGCCTTACGCCGAAAGCGGAGTATACCGCGAGCTTTACCGTATCCGCCACTTTGCGCCAGTCGCTCGCCGTCGCGCCGCGCTCCGTTATTATGAAGTTGGCGTGTTTTTCGCTCACTCTCGCGCCACCCGCGCGAAAGCCTTTAAGCCCCGCGCGGTCTATGTAGTACCCCGCGCCCACGCCGTCGCAAGCGAGAAACGTGCTTCCCGCGCTCCTGCCCGTCGGCTGAGTCGCTCTGCGCTTTGCCGCGCACTCCTCCGCGCGCGCAAACAGCGTCTTGGGGTCGGACTCTTTAAGCCCGAACACCACGCGGGTTATCGCGCCGCGCGGCAGTCCTCTTACCGAGCGATAGGAAAAGTCCAGCGATCCCGCCGTGACTATGCGTTCGCCGCGCTCCGTCATCACGCAAACCGAGCGCACCAGCCTTCCCGTTTCTCCGCCGAACGCGCCGGCATTGGTCGCTACCGCGCCGCCCGCGCTGCCCGGAATACCCGTCGCCCATTCGAGTCCGCCCAGACCCGCTTCGCACGCTTTGCGCGCCACGAGCGACAGCGGCGTTCCGCTCTCTGCCGTGACGTATCTGCCCACTATCTCCACGCCCGTATTGCGCATGACTATCACGCGCTCTCTCACTCCGATATCGGAGGCTATGACGTTCGTCCCCGCGCCAAGGACTATATCGCCCTCGCGGTAGGAAAAAGCGGACGCATCCGTCACTATCGTGGTTTCCGCCTCGCCGCCCACTCCCGCGGACAGCAACGACGAAAGAAACATTCTGCTCAATATAGTATACTCCGTTTGCCGTATTTTTTCAAGCGTTTAGCGGTCGCTCCCGAAAGTTGCCGCACTCGCAAGAGCCGCCGCCCGTTTCGTCATGTTTTATATATATGCGGCAGACTCCCCGCATGCGAAAATCCCGCCCGCCTTTAACGGCGGACGGGACGGCTTATGCGGATATGTTTTACGCGAGCGTCGCGGTGGCGCAGTAACGCCTTACCGTTTCTATCGCCTTTACGCACGAAAGCAGAGAGTCGTATGTTTCGCCTATGCAGATCATGCTCTTCTGAGCGTTGCGCAGTTTGTAATAGTATCTTCCGAACTTATCGCGGTCGATGACGAAATTGCCCTCGGCGGCATTCTTTACCACCGCTTCCAGCGATCCGCCGGCTGCTCGCGCGGACGAGACTTCCTCCGTCGCAAGCATGAGCTGACCGTTGCCCGCAAACAACTTGGCGCGGAATCTGCCCTCCGCGGTCTTCTCTATCTGCCACTTGCCGGGCGCGCCGCTCTTGCCCGTCTGAACGGGCATGGGAACGTATTCGAGATATTCGTCGCCGGTCACCACATCGTCGGATACGGGCGCTTCCGCGGCAAGTCTCTTGACCGACTCCACCGCCTTTTCGCACTGATCCTTGGATCTATATATCTCGCCCACGCAGAGGAGTTTGTTTCCCGCCGTTTTGAGCTTGTAGTAGTAGTTGTCGCTCTTGTCGCGGTAGATCAGGAAATTGCCGTTTCCCGTGATGTTGCGCACTATCGTGGCTACGCCCGAACGCGCGCCCTCTACCGTAGTATACGTTTCGCTCGAAAGCATCAGTTCGCCGTTTTTGGCGCAAAGCACCGCCACGTACTCGCCCTCGCGCTTGCACTCCACAGTCCACGCTCCCGCGGCGGGCTTTACGCGCTTGCGCGCGGTCTGGTCGTCCGCAGTGCGTGAAGACTTTTCCTCTGCCGCAGGTTCTGCCGCGGGTGCGGGCTCCTGCTCGGGCGCGGGCTCTTCCGCAGGTGCAGGCTCCTGCTCGGGTGCGGGCTCTTCCGCAGGCGCGGCTTCTTCCGCAGGCGCGGGCTCCTGCTCGGGCGCGGGCTCTTCCGCAGGCGCGGGTTCTTCCGCAGGTGCGGGCTCCTGCTTGCTATTGCTCTCGCCGTATTCGGGCGCGTCGGCTACCGCCCAGAGCGGGGTCTCCTCCGCCGCGGGATAGTCGGCATTCGCGTCCGAATATTCTGACTTATTCTTCTTTTTATCCGATCTGTTCATCAGGATCGCCGCCACTATTATACCTACGAGAAGTACTGCGGCAAGAACTATTCCTATTATAAGAGGCACATTTTGTGACATTATTGTTTATCCTCCCTATGTTTTATGTATTATAGCACATATTTTGACATTTTTCAAGACACAAACGTAAAATTCCGCGATATTTCAATAAACTTTTCCGCCGCCGCACAAGTTTATCGTCATCTGCCAGTCGTTTATCATCGTTCCTTCGCCGTTTACGACGGACTGAATGCAGGGGTCGGAGTCCAGCCACACGACTATGGCGTGTTCTATGCGCACTCCGCTCCAATCGGGAACTTCGATCGCGTTATCCACTTTTATTGTCGGGTTATGCGGGCAACTGTATATGCCGAGTCCGTATGCGTCATGTTCGGATACGTAATCCGCCACTTTATAGCTCGCATAGCCGTTCACCGTACCGTCGTGCGACATATAGTCGTCCTGTGACGGAGGATCGTAAGGGATCTCGGACTGATAGAAATACGTTCTACCGCGCTCGCCCTGCCATACCGTCTGATACTCGTGGAAGTGCTCGACAAGCAGTCCGTAAAACGTCACGTCGTCGCCGTTGACCAGCAGACCGTTGACGGTGACGTTGACGTCCCAGCCGACGCCGTATGTGTGATCCGCGCGCCATACCCAGAAGTTATCGCCTATGACGTCGTCCGAATTTATCACCACGCAGGTGTGCACGTACGTCTTTTCGTCCGATCTGCCGCCCACGCGGAAGAACAGGTCGGAAAGGCATATGGGATCGTCCGAATGGTCGGCGGATGCGTCCGACGCGCCCACTTCGAGAAGAGTGGTCGATTGCGCGCCCGCGTCGAACAACAGTCCGCAGATCATTATGCCGTCCTCGTCCATGGCGCGCATGAGAGTGTCGATATTCTTATCCGAAACGCGAAGCGTCGCATAGCCGCTTCCCATGACTATCGTTCCCGCACGGTTTACGACAATCGGCGCATCCATTTCGTATATGCCGGCGGTGAAGAATATGTTCTTTCCCTCGGCAAGCGCGGCGTTTATCGACTCGGCATTGTCCCTGTCCGCCCGCGCGACGTAAAACTCGGAAAGAGGTATTATCTCCCCGCCCGTTTCGCCGTTCATCCAGCTCACGCCCGTCGAGTTTTCGCGCAGATCGGGAACGTACACGCCGTAGTCGCCGTCTTCAAACACCGGAAAGGGCTTTTCGCGTACGGCGGGCGTTGTCGAAATATCCGTCACGCGCGAATCGGGCCAGTTGCTTTCGGGGATATTCCCCTCCGTCCCCACGAACACCATGTTAAAATTCACGCCGCTCCACGAGTACCACTCGTCGTTGCGCGAAAGCCACTGCTGCTGAGAACCCGAATCCACAATGCCCGTTATGACGCTGTCCGCAAGAAATCCGCCGGACGACCAGCCGCCGTTGTGGTGCAACGCGAGATCGCCGTCTATCTTCACTCTACGCATGCTCGTCGCCTGAGATACCGCCCAGCGTACGTCGTCGTTTATCTTTATGTTCTCCACCGAACGCCAGAAATTACACGTGGCGTTGTAGTTTATCCAACCGCTCTCATCGGCTCCGCCGACTATGTCCGCGTCTACGTTGAAATCGGCTATGTCCGTATCCGTCGGAAGCAGTCCCAGCCCTGATACGGAAGTATAATACCCTTCGTTGACTTTGACTTCGTACGTGCCGGGCTTGAAATATATCGCCGCGCGAGTTTCGGCGAACTGACCGTTGTCCGATCCCCTCTGATCGGCGTATATCTCGTTTATCACTTCGCTTACCTTGTCGGGATCGTCGGTTTCGGAGAATATATACGTCGAATCGCCGAACAGCTCGCGCTCGTACGAATACACGCGGCTGCTCACCTTGCGCCCGTCCGCATAGCCGTCCACGCGGTAATACGCCCACTTATCCGTATCGCTGTACTTTTTGTCCGTGTAACCGCCCGCCACAAGCTCGTACTCGCCGTACGCGCCGTCGCTCTTATAGATATCGTAACTCGTTTCGCCGTTCGTGTTTGTGAGCGTTATCGACACGTAGTCGTCGAACGCTTCCAGCCCGCCTTCCGTCCGAGGACTTTCATCTTTACCGCACGCCGCTATCATTGCCGCCGCAAAAACAAGCGCGATAAATGCCGCCACCGTCAATAATATCACCGTACTTTTCTTCATCGTCGTCTCTCCCGACACTTTTTTATATGATAACATAAATCGTTTGCGTTTTTCGATATGCCGCGCCGATTAAAAGAATTTTGACAACCGCGCGTAAGATCCGACCCAAACGAGCATAAACGATCAGAAACAAAAAGGTCAGCGGATAAACATACGCAAAGCAAACGCCATGCCCTCTTCGGACGCGGGCGGAGCTATCAGTTTTGCCGCGTCGAGCGCGTCTTTCATACCGCCGCGCATGGCTATGGGCAGTCCGACGGAGCGCAGCATGTCCGCATCGTTGTTGGCGTCGCCGAACGCGACGGTGTCGGCGCGCGTAAAGCCCAGCCTTTTTGTCATGAACGCCACCGCGCCGCCCTTTCCCGATCCCGACGGGACGAGTTCGAGATACGTCGGACCGCTGAACATCAGCTTCGATCCGCCGCTCGGCATTGCGGCTATTTCGTCCAATCCCGGGCGGGTCTGTAAGGACGAGAGTATCATCATCTTGTCGAAGTCGCCATCATACGTCCGCGCAAAGTGCTCGGAGGGAGATACGTACGTTATCGGGCAGCCCGTCTTTTGCGCGTAGTCCTCCGTTTCCGCCGTCTTTGTTTCGCAGTACACCTCTCCGCCCGCATGGAACGCGTGAGCGTAGCCGCGCTCTGCGGCAATATCCGAAAAGCGCACGACGTCCGCTCTGTCCGTTACCAGTCTGCGTATCACCTTTCCGTCGCCGTCCACTATCGTGCCGCCCTGAAAGCATATGTAAGGTATGCCGCTCGCGTCGCCGTAGACGCTGTGCAGCTCCTTTTCCAGACTTGCCCTGCTTCTGCCCGTGCATATGACGAATGTGCCGCCTGCGGCGCGGTAGTCGGCTATCGCCCGTCGGGTGTAGTCGCCCACGGCGTCGCCCGAACGGACGAGCGTGTCGTCGAAATCGCAGAATACGAGTTTATACGTTACCATTGCCGTTTTCCTCCGTCTTCCCGTGAAAGTGTTCGTAAACGGCGAGTGCGGACGGCTTGTTCATGCCGGGCGTAGTTTCAAGTGCGTCCAGCGGAAGCGCGCGTATGCGCTCCACCGATCCGTATGCCTTTAAGAGCAGTTTGCTCTTCTTCTCGCCTATACCGGGAATGTTTATTAGCTCCGTGTTTATGTGCTTTTTGCGCATGTTTCTGTGGTATGTTATGGCAAACCTGTGAGCCTCGTCGCGCACGCGTTGCAAGAGCTTTAACGCGGCACTGTCCCGCGAGAGCAGTACGGGATCGGGCGAGTGAGTGGTGAATATCTCCTCCTCTCGCTTTGCAAGCCCTACCATGGGTATATCGAAGCCCGCCTCCTTCATGACGGCATATGCGGCGTGGAGCTGACCTTTGCCGCCGTCTATGACTATAAGATCGGGCAGTTCGGCGAACTTTTCGTCGCGGGACGCCGCACGCGCGAGTCGGCGTCTGAGCACTTCCGCCATACAGTGGAAGTCGTCGTTGCCCTCTACCGTCTTTATCCTGTATCTGCGGTACTCGGACGCGGCTTTCGCTCCGTTTATGAAACACACGCCGCTCGCCACCTTGTCCGTGCCCGAAATGTGCGATATATCGTAACACTCTATGCGCCGCGCGCTTTTCAGTCCCAGCCGCGCGCACAGCATGTCGCACGCGCCGAAAGTTCGTTCGCGCTCGCGCAACTGTTCGTCCGCCGCCTTTTCCATGCACTCGCGCGCGTTCTCTTCCGCCGTCCGGACGAGATCAAGCCGCATTCCGCGCTTAGGCATGCGGACGTGTACGGGGCCGCCCCGCCTGTCGCCGAGACACTTTTCGAGAGCCTCCGCGGCTACGGGAAGATTGACGTATACGCACAGCGGCACGGGGTTCGTTTCGTAATACTGCATTATAAAAGACGCGAGCGCGTCGCCGTCCTCACCCGCGTCCGCAGACGGAAAACTGCCCGCAGGCAATAGTTTATTGCCGCGCACGGGCATGACGGACACTGCGGAGCGTATGCCGTCCGTGACGTATGCGAAATAGTCGGAGTCCTCCACGTCGAGATCGGCGAGAGTGCGCTCCCTCATGCTCCTTATCCCCGCTATCAGTCCGCGGTACTTTATCGCGCGCTCGAAATCCTCCGCCTCGGCCGCCGCGGTCATCTTTTCTTCGAGTATCTTTTCGGCGGTGTTGTCCCTGCCTTCGAGAAAGTCCACCGCGCCGCGCACCGCCTTTAAGTACTCCTCCCGCGTTACCGCGCCCGTGCATGGAGCGAGACAGAGCCCTATGTGCCAGTCAAGGCACTCGCGCTTTGCGCGCATCGTCCGCGGACAGGTGCGCACGCCGTATACCGATTTTATTATGCTGACCATGTTCTTTGCCGTCATTGCGGCGGTGAACGGTCCGTAATACTTCGCTCCGTCCCGCTTGGGGTGACGCGTCACCTCCATATTGGGGTAATCCGCTTTTAGATCCATGCGTATATACGCCGCCTGCCCCTTGTCGTCTTTGAGCAGTATGTTATAGCGCGGCATATGCTTCTTTATCAGCGTGGATTCGAGAACGAGCGCGTCCGCCTCGGTGAGAGTGACGATATACTCGAAGTCGTCCACGTTATCCACCATCGCCTGCACTTTCACGGGCTTGGGCGACGAGCGGAAGTACTGCGTTACACGCCGCTTGAGTATGACGGCTTTGCCGACGTATATGATGTTCCCGCCGGCGTCCTTCATGATGTATACGCCCGGTTTTTCGGGAAGATCTTTTATTTTGGGTTCTACTTTATCCCTGTTGAACATCTTATTTGCAATCCAGCCAGCTTTTGCCCGTGTTCACGGATGCGACGAGCGGCACTTTAAGCGTCACCGCGCTCTCCATTTCCCGTTTGAGAAGTTCCGCCGCCGCATCCGCTTCATCTGCGGGCGCGTCTATTATCAGTTCGTCGTGTACCTGCAAAATGAGCTTGGAGCGCATTCCCTTTAGCGCGCCGTACACTTTCAGCATGGCTATCTTTATTATGTCAGCCGCCGTTGACTGCAATGGCATGTTCATCGCCGCGCGCTCGCCGAAACCGCGCGTGCGGTAATCGCGCGAGTTAAGTTCGGATATCACCCTGCGCCTGCCGAAAAGGCTCTCCGCATATCCCTTTTCGCGGGCGGACTTCACCACCTCTTCGAGATATTCGTGTACGCGGGGGAATCGGGAGAAGTATTTGTCTATATACGACTTCGCCTCCGACGTGGGTATGCCCAGACGATCGCCTAAACCGTACGCGCTCATGCCGTATATTATGCCGAAATTGACCGTCTTTGCGACGCGCCTCTGCTTTGCCGTCGGCTCGCTCGTGCCGAACAGCTCGCGCGCGACCGCAGTGTGTATGTCCGCTCCGTGCATATAAGCGGCTATCAGGTTCTCGTCCCCCGAAAGGTGCGCCATGACGCGCAGTTCTATCTGCGAATAGTCGGCGCTTTAAAGAACGTTGCCGTCGCGCGCGATAAACAGCGCGCGGAGCGCCTTGCCGTCCTCTTCGCGGACGGGGATGTTCTGTAAGTTGGGTTCGGAGCTGGACAGTCTGCCCGTCGACGTCTGCATCTGGTTGAATTCGGTGTGGACTACTCCGTCCGTGCCCGCCACTTTGCTGAGACCTTCGAGGTACGTTGATTTTATCTTGCTTACGAAACGATAGCGCAGTACCTCTTCCACTACGGGGTGCGCGTCCTTTATCGCGCCGAGTATCTCCGCCGACGTGGAACGCTCCGAACGCTTCTTCGGATAAGGCAATTTAAGCTCGTCGAAAAGCACGATGCCGAGCTGTTTGGGCGAGTTTATGTTGAAATGCCGCCCCGCAAGCTCGTAAATGCGCTCCGTGCTCTCGTCCGCAAGCGCGGTGTATTTCCTTTTAAGCTCTTCGAGCAGTTTCAGGTCGAGTTTGAATCCCGTCTTCTGCATATCGAAGAGCACTTCGGTGAGCGGCAGTTCCATTTCGCGGTACAGCTTGTTCATGCCGGACTCTTCAAGCGTATGCATGAGATTGCGTCCGCCCTGAATGAGCGCCGCGGCATCCGAATACGGATTTAACCCGAGAGTTTCCGCAAAGCCCTCGGCAGAAGAGTATTTGAAATTGGGCCGCGCGAGATAGTCCATCAGCGCGACGTCCTCGTAGCCGCGTATGCGCACGCCGAAAGTATCAAGTCTTCGCATTACGGACTTTACGTCGTAAACGTATTTTATAATCTTTTCGTCGGCAAGTAGCGGCGCGAGTGCGCGCAGCGCCTCCCCTTCCGTCGGCCCGTCGCTTATAAGATCCACTTTAAGTTCGAGGTCGTATTGGTGCGTTCCGTCGGGAGAGAGCGATATGCGCCCGTCGGAAAACGATATGCCTGTCTTTTCGTGTCCGTCCGCCGCCGCGAGCAGTTCTCCCGCGCCGCGTACGGCGATAATCTCCGCCTGTTCGTAACGCTCCTCCGCCTTGACACTCTCGCCGAAAAGCTCGGCTCTCCGAGTGAGCGATTTGAAATCGTGGCGATCGAAAAACTCCATGACCTCGCGGGAAAACGGAAAACGATACGTCAGCTCGCTTACGGGTATGTCTATGTCGCAGTCCGTCTTTATCGTCGCAAGCGCGTATGACATCTCGCAGGACTGTCTGCCCTTTTCGAGATTCTCTTTGAGCTTGCCTTTGATTTCGTCTATATGCGCATACACGCCCGCTACGGAGCCGTACGCCGACAAAAGCTCGCATGCGCGCTTGTTGCCTATGCCCTGCACTCCCGGTATATTGTCCGACGAGTCGCCCGCAAGCGCTTTGTAGTCCACTATCTGCGAGGGCGAGAGACCCATGGCGCTTTTAAGCGACTCGGGAGTCATGACCTCCACTTCCGTTATTCCTCTGCGGGTGAACAGTACCGTCGTCGTATCGCTTATGAGCTGAAAACTGTCGCGGTCGCCCGTAAGGATCAGCGTCGGCAGTTTGTGTTTTGCGGCGAGAGTGCCTATTATGTCGTCCGCCTCTATTCCCTCTATGCCGATGTATCTGATGCCCATGACATCCAACATCTCCCTTAGAACGGGGAGCTGAACGGCAAGCTCTTCGGGCATTCCGTGACGCGTCGCCTTGTAGCCCTCGTACATCTTGTTGCGGAACGTGCCGCCCTTGACGTCGAACGCCACCGCGATGTATGCGGGCGAGTATTCCGTTATCAGCCTGACGAGCATATTCGCAAAGCCGTACACCGCATTGGTGTATTGCCCGTCCTTTCCGGTAAGGAGCGGGAGCGCGTAAAACGCCCTGTTGAGCAGACTGTTTCCGTCTATAAGTACGAGTTCTTCCCTTGGTTTCATAATCGTATTATACCCGTAAACGCATAAATTGTCAAGAGTTACGCCGATGCGGGCGCGCTTACGGGCGAACGGAGCAATACGCGCGGCTTGGCGCAAAAAACAAGCAAGGCATGCGGCTTGGCGCAAAAAACAAGCAAGGCATGCGGCATGACGCAAAAAAACAAGCAAGGCGCGCGGCTTGATGCAAAAAACAAGCAAGGCATGCGGTTTGACGCAAAAAGCAAGCAAGGCATGCGGTTTGACGCAAAAAACAAGCAAGGCATGCGGTTTGACGCAAAAAACAAGCAAGACGCGCACGGCTCGTATTCGCCGCGCGCGTCTCGCTTAAAGTCAGAGGAATATATTTTATTTTTTCCAAGATCGTTTTTCGGTAAAACCGCTTACTTCTTTTCTTCGCGCTTACCGCCGCAGGTCTTTTTACCCGCTCCGTTGCAGCTGTGACAGCCCGAACAATCGTATCCGCAACCGCAACCCTTGCTCTTGCCCGTCACCTTGCGCCACACGGTCACGCCTATGACCGCGCCCACTATCGCAACGGCGACGACTATCGCTATCACTTCTATAAGTACTGTCATAAAGCCTCCCTTGCGGCGTCACGCCGTCTTTATCTTGCTCGTTTCCTTCTTTTTCATGCGCTTGTTCACAAGCACGAGCACCGCTATCGCCACTGCCCACGCCACGATCCACACCGCAAGCGGCCAGATGAACGCGCCTATCGTGTAAATCATTGCCGACACTATATAGCTTGTCGCAAGCCAGAATACCAGCGTCCAGCGGAAACTCTTCTTGCTCAGTTCGCCTCTCGCCGTTGCAACGGCGGCAAAGCATGGAATCGTCAGCATGTTGAACGCGATGAACGCTATCAGTCCCGCGCCGCTTATACCCGTGGCGCCCATGAGAGCCTCTATCGCCTCTATGCCTTCCTCTCCCGCCGTTTCGAGATCGAATCCGGCGACGACTGCAGCGGCAAGCGTGCCGAACGTCGCAATAACGTTCTCTTTTGCGAT
Source organism: Bacillota bacterium (assembly GCA_019113265.1). Taxonomy (GTDB): domain Bacteria; phylum Bacillota; class Clostridia; order Christensenellales; family Pumilibacteraceae; genus Protoclostridium. The sequence goes on from DXHT01000085.1 coordinate 25,123, forward strand.
AAGTCCGGTTATCGCCGCCACGGAGAACACCCAGCCTGCCGCTATGCCGAGCTGCGAACCGAAGCCAAGCGGCGTGAATATCGGCTGTATGAGCATACCCAGACTGGCAAGCACGCTCTCGCCCATATTCTCGTCAGACTGATACTGCCAGCTCCAGCTGAAATGCGAGAAGAACCAGATGATTATCGTGGACGCGAGAATTATCGTGAACGCCTTCTTTATGAAGTGCTTCGTCTTGTCCCAGAGGTGGAGCATGGTGCTCCTGAATCCGGGGCGTCGGTAATTCGGCAGTTCCATTATGAACGGCGTCAGTTCGCCGCGCATCGTCGTACTTCGCATGAGTACCACGGATGCGAGCGCGACGCATATGCCCAGCAGATACATCAGCATCGTTATCAGATCCGCATTGCCTATTCCCGACGCGTTGACCAACGCTCCCGCACAGCCGACGAGTATCGGCAGTTTCGCTCCGCACGAGAAGAACGGAATGACGCGCACAGTCGCCGTGCGCTCCTTTTCGTCCGCAAGCGTGCGGGTATTTATCATCGCGGGAACGGAGCAGCCGAATCCCATTATCATGGGCATGAGCGCCCTGCCCGAAAGCCCGAGACGGCGGAAGATCCTGTCGAGGATGAACGCGACGCGCGCCATGTAGCCGCTGTCTTCAAGCAGAGAGAAGAACAGGAACAGCAGAAGTATCTGCGGGAGAAATCCCACGACGGCGAACAGTCCTCCGAGTATGCCGTCGACAACAAGCCCGCTCGCCCACGGTGCGGCTCCCGCCGATTCCATGCCCG
>DXHT01000086.1 GCA_019113265.1 Bacillota bacterium
GCGGAGCGGAGTCCTTTTCCAGTTTAAGTCCCGCCGCGCGCAGTATCACGTCCGCATAGCAGTCGCTTTCGACGTAGACGTGGAAACGCAGTGCCGTGGTGTTGAAAACGTCGCCGAGGAACTTCCCGCCCGACGCGCCGCTGCCCGCCGTCGCATCCTTTGGATTGGCGTTACGGTAGCCGCCCGTCTGCCGGACGTAGTTTTTCTGAGTTGTAGTCTCGCCCGAGTGGATTATGTTTTCCCCCTCGATGACGAATCCGTCGAATATGAACAGCTCGATGTCCGCACGCGCACTGCCGTACACCACGGTGAGCGTATGCTTGCCCCACTCGGAGAACGTGAGCGCGGATGTGTCGGTAATGCGTTCGCCGTCCGCCTCAAACGTGTACCCGCTTGTGATCGGTCTGCTGCTTCCGTCCGCATAGTGAGCCGTCACGGATATTCCCGAAAGATTTATGACCGTTCCGACGGCCGCCCTGAGAGCGGTGTTGCCCGTGTCCACGCTGATAGAGGAAACGCTGTCGTCCTTTAAGGTTATGGGTTGCACCGCCGTCTTGCCGCCGTATGATATACGTACCTCGTAATCACCTGCCGAGAGCGGTCCGGACGGATCTATCGTGCAGTCGGAGATGTTCACGGGTAGTTTGACCCCGTCGCTCCACTTTGCCTTTACCTTCATTCCCGTAGGATCGAACGTCTCCCCGATATAGTACTCGGTCACGTTCGGCGGATCGGACACCGTCAGTTCCACCACCGTAACGTCATCGGGAACATCGCCGCCCGGCTGAGCGGGCTTCTCCGTGACGCCGCCGCACGCGGCAAAAAGAGCCGCGATCGTAACGATCGCCGCTACGGCAAAAAACACTGCCGCTGTTTTTTTCACGCTCTTCTTCATCCTATTTCCCCCTTTACGGCATTATAGCGGAAATGCCCGCTTTATGGTAAATACAGTATAAATAAAAAAAGACAAACCTTCAACGGGTTTGTCATAAACTAAGTTTATACGTCACAAATTAAATGCCGTCCGCGGGAAAAAGTATGCCGAGGCTGAATTCGCCCCCTCCCGTCGTAACGTCCAACTGCCCGCCGTAACGCTCGGTTATCGCCTTGATGCTCTTCATTCCGTAGCCGTGGCGCGATCTGTCCGATTTGGTGGTAACGGGCAGTCCGTTTTCGAAGCGCACCTCCCCCGCACAGCGGTTGCGCACTCTGACCGACACGAACCCGCACGAGGAGCGCACGGACAAACTCACCGAACGCTTGTCGCGGTCGGGCAGACGGCAGACCGCCTCTATCGCGTTGTCCAGCGCGTTACCGAAAAGCGCGCATATGTCCGCATCCGTCATAAAATCCAGTTTGCGCCCGTCCGCGATGACGGAAAAGGTTATGCCCTTTCCCGCGCAGGCGAGCCGCTTTTCGGTGAGTACGATGTCCAGAGTTTCGTTTCCCGTCTTTACGTCCGAGTCGTAAATGCTCACCGCGTTTTCTATCTCGCTGATGACGCTGTCCTTGACCTCTCCGCCCTGCGCTATACGGCGTATCTGATGCTTCAGGTCGTGGCATTTGAGGTTTATATAGTCCACGTTCTCCTTAAAAAGCATATAGTGCTTGCGCTCGCTGTCGTGCAGACGTTGCAACGTGTCGAGATCGCTCTGTATCTTCTTGCGTCGCAGCATGGAAAACTGAATGACGAGCGCGAGAACACAGCAGAGCGCGTCGTAAGCGTGCACCACGCACATAATGACGACGTCCGTGAGCGCACTGTCGCGGTATGTCACGACGGAGCTTAAAAGCACGGCGGTGAGCAGTATCACCCCGCTTATGACGAGCTGCGCGACGTTGCCTATGCGAAAGTCCGTTCCGCGCTTTATGTGCGTTCCGAAGAACAGGTACATGAGCGCGTAGCCGGCGGCGTAGCTTTCGATGTATATCGCCATGGTCCACACGTCGAACGCGAGCTTGCCCGTTTCGGCGTATGGAAGCGACGCCGCCTGTAAACCGAACGCCGTGACGAAAAAGGTGTAAACCTCATACGCTATGTGCTGAGTGGCGTATGCCGCTATACAGCAGAACACGACGTTGAGCAGCGGCTCGCGGTAGCACGCATACAGCGCGGCTATCGTCATGAAGAACATAAACACGAACATGAACGACACGTAAAACGCATTGTATGCCGCTATCGGAAACAGAAAAGTGACGGCATAACACCCCGCGGCGAGAAGCACGGCGCGCAGAGCGAAATAGGAGCGGCGTTTCAGTTTGAAGGTCATGAGAGCCTCCGCCGCAAACAGTTCGGTGAGAAATATCAGTCTGTACCAGAACAGCGGAGAGGAGAACGCAAAGAACATATCAGCCTCCTATGAACCGTCCGAGAGCCTGCAAAAACTCCTTTTTTCGCGGCTGACTCACTTTCAGTTTCTCCCCCGCCACGTCGCACATCATGTCCCGCACCGAATTGACGTATTTGAGATTGACGAGGTAACAGCTGTTGCACCTCGCAAAACCCGCGTCGCACAGCTCCCGTTCGACGTTTTTGAGCGTCCCGTGGGATTCGTAATCGCCGTCCTCCGTGTGGTACACTATGCGGTGTTTCATTATCTCGACGTATTTTATGTGCGACACTATCAGCTTTGCGTACCCGCCGCCTTTCAGCCCGACGGATATCGCCCGCTCCGCACTGCGCTTGGAGCGGCACCTGTCCACCGCCTTTTTAAGGCGAAATTCAAAGTCGTGGTAAACGACGGGCTTTACGACAAAATCGAGCGCGTCCACTTCATACCCCTTTATCGCGTAACGCGCCATGTTGGTCACGAATATTATTTCGACGCTCCTGTCCATTTCGCGCAGGCGTTTTGCCGCGCTCATGCCGTCAAGGTGTTCCATCTCTATGTCCATGAACACCATGTCGTACCTGCCGTCGTAACTTTCGAGGAACGCCACGGAGCCGTCGTAAACGTCGCAGGAAAATACGACGCCGTTTTCCTCGCCGTACCTTTTCAGACAGTCCGCAAGATGCGCCGCCGCTGCTGCTTCGTCTTCGACTATGGCGGTCTTTATCATTTGCACCCCCTTGCCCGCGAAAAACGATGCGTTTTTGCCTCGTACCCGCGCTTTGCACCATATTATACCATTTCGTCAATGCTTTGTCAATATGCATTTCGGTGCGGCTATTTTCGGGCAGAAAACGCTTTTCAAAAGGCTTTTATAGTGGTATAATGTCGTAAAGGGCTAAGCCAAGGAGGGAAAAATGATGAATGTTATTGCGGAGCGGATGTTCGGAGTGCCGTATATCGTGCTTGACTCGGTTTTTATTCTCGCCTTTCTCGCGCTGCTGCTGACCACCAGACGTCGGCTCGCCGCGTTGTGGGCGATCGCGGGCGGAGTGCTGTATTTCATCGTGGACTACGGCATTTTTCACCTGCTCACGGGATCGCGGCACATAGGTACGGTGAACGCGGACGGAGTGTTCTCCGTCGGCGGAGAGGGCATGATGTTCGGAGTGCTCATGTGGATGTCGCTCAGCTACGGCATAACGAACTTTGCGTGGATATGGCTCTGCCTTAAAAAGGATAAGCGCATAGCGGAGTGGACGGTACTCATATTCGTGTGGTGGCTCGTCTGCCCCATTCTCGACAACGCGATAACGGGCGACGGTATGCATGTGCGGATCTGGCGGGAGACGGTCGGTTACCACTGGTTCATGGCGGTCTTTCTCGCGGTCAGCTATTTCGCCGTCATCGTGTATAATCTGTTTCAAAAGGACGGCGCGAAAAGAATGCGTATACTCTGGCTGTTCGGGATAGGCGTCGCCGTTCAGTTCGGCTGGGAGTTCGCTCTCCTTCTCGGCGGGATACGCAGCGGCAGTATGGAGTTTGCCGAGCAGTTGCGCGTTCTCGCCGTCAATTCTCTCATGGAAACGAACCTCGGTCTGCCCGCGATGTACTGCATATATCTGTTCGTCACTTCGCGCGTGCGGGAGGATCTTACCGTGCGGGACAGGATATCCTTTTCCGATCGCCTTGCCGAAAACAACGCCGAACGCTACCGCCCTTGCCCCACCGCACCCGAAACGGACGACGAATGATAACGCACCTTGCCCGTTTGCGCCTGGCATGTGTGATTTTTCCGTAAAAAACACCGCCGCGTCTGAAAGCGGCGTAAAACGCGGTATTTGCAGCGCGCCGCTTGCGCGAATAAAAGAAAAGCGCGGGCGAAACGGACATTAAAACGAGTGAGGTCGTACCATTTTGAGAATGATGCTTGCAAAAATGTTCTGCCGCAAAATGGCGCGGCAGGACAAAATAGCGGAAGAGGGCGCAGAGCCGATAAGCGGCGTCGGATGCGTTGAAGACGTTCCCTTTTACCGCGACCTGACCGCGGACGTTTATTCGCCCTGCGGCGGGCATGATCTTCCCGCAGTGCTGGACGTACACGGCGGCGGGCTGATGTACGGAGACAAGCGGCTGAACAGACGCTTCTGCGCCGCACTCGCCTCATGCGGGTTCACGGTAGTCAGCGCGGATTATCGGCTTTTCCCCGAAGCGTCCTTTCGGGACGCGGCGGAGGACGTCGCGCGAGCGGCGGAGTTTACCGCGCGGGTATACGGAAAAAACGGATTTTATCTGGCGGGCGACAGCGCGGGCGCGGAACTTGCCCTCACCGCAGACGGCGCGGCGGCAAGCGAAAAGGTGCGCGCGGCTTTCGGGATAGATGGTAAACTCGCCCCGCCGTCGGACGGACTGTTTCTCATATGCGGAGCGTTCGCGTTCGGAAAAAGCGTCGCTACCGCTCTCATGGGAATTAAGGCGGGAAAGGGCGACTACATGAAGTATACGAGCGCGAACGAGCTTTTCGGCGAGTATCTCCCCCGCCGAGTATACCTTTCGAGCTACAAAGGCGACTTTCTGCGGCGAAAAACGCTTAAAATGCACGAACTTCTCTCTGCGCGAAATGTGCCCGTCGCGCTTGACTATGTGCCGACCCGCCGCGCTCTGGGCGGGCGCGCTTTCGATCACGTCTTTCCCGTCCGCCACCCCGAATGGAGCGAAAGCGATCTCATCATCCGCCGCGCCGCGCGCTTTCTGCGTGGCGTTCCGCACCAAAGCAGCGAATAGCGCGGCAAAAACGTATAACGGCTCGGCGCACTGCCGCAAGAAAAATATAAACTTATCCGCACAGTAAATTACCGCAAGCGGCAAAGTCGTAATATCCCACGCAGCGCATTGACGCAAGAAAAATATAACCTATCCGCGCAGCAAATTACCGCAAGCGGCAAAAACGCAATATCCCACGCGGCGCACTGCCGCAAGCGGCAAAGCGGTAGTTTACGAACGGGGTCATCACTCGCCGCGCCTGTGCTTTCCATGCGCCGCATTCGCTTTACCTTTCGCCGCGCCAAAACAAAAAGAAAAAACGAGTCGGGCAGTTTCTGCTCCGACCCGCTCTTTATGTTGTCTTATGGTTTTCCGGAATTCCGGAATATCCGGCGTTTTTCGGGAACTATGGAATATCCGGCGTTTTTCGGGAACTAAGTAATGTTCGGAAAAATTTACCCCGCGCGGGAGTCAGCCCCGTTTGTGCTTTGCCCGCACGAAAATAACGAAACTTTACCGCGCCCGCGGTTTCATAGCCGCGTCTTACGGGCGGTTACTTATCCGACGACGCGGAAGTCAGAGGAAGCTCGAACCAGAACGTCGAGCCGACGTACTTCTCGCTTTCGACGCCGAAAGTCGCCTTGTGAAGTTCGAGAATGGACTTGACGATACTAAGCCCCAGACCGCTGCCGACGACGCGCCGCTTGTCCTGCGCGAGGCGGTAATACTTGTCCCACACGGTGTGGAGCTCCTCTTCGGTCATGCCCTTGCCCGTATCGGAAACCTCGACGCGCGCGCTGTCGCCCTTGCGGTAGCAACGCACGATGACGCGCCCGTCCTGACCGGTATAGTTGATGGCGTTGCCTATGAGGTTATACACGACGCGGTCCGTCTTTTCCCCGTCGCCGCGCACGACGAGATCGGGCTGTATCTGCGTTTCAAACTTATAGCCCTTTGCCTCTTCCATGATGCCGAACCGCTTCACCGTTTCGGCGACGCGCGCGGAGAGGTCGAACGGCGCGACGATAAGCTGCATAACGCCCGATTCGAGTTTGCTCAGCTCTACGACTTCGTTGATAAGCGCGGTGAGACGCTCCGTTTCATCTATTATGATCTGCGCCTGCTTGGCGGACTTCTCCTTGTTGCCTCCCGAAATGTCGCGTATCATCTCGGAGTAAGCGCGTATCATTGTAAGCGGCGTTTTCATGTCGTGCGAGACGTTGGCGAGCAGATCGCGGCGGAAGCGGTTGTTCTTCTCCGCCTCGTCGAACGCATAGTTGAATGCGGCGGACAGCTCGTTTATTTCGGCGAACTTGGTCTTGGTGGGAAGCGGCTTGCGCTTTCCCCCGCGCTTTTCCGTGACGCGGTTCGCAAGGTCGCGCATGGGACGCGCCGCCGCCCCCGATCCGAAGAACGCCACTATCGTCGCAACTATAAGGCACGCCACGGTTATGACGGTCAACTGCCCCGCGAGGGCGTTGCGCGCGCTCGCAAACGAGGGCAGTTCGCTGGACATATAGATATACAGCATATTGCTTATTCCCACGTCGCGGTCGTACACGCTCGTTCGGTAGCCGTAGATTACAAGGCTCTCCTCCACGTTTTCGAGGGAAGTGGTATCGTCGACGAGGGGCGTATCATAACCGAGGTGCTCTATATAATAGTCGAAAATGCCCTCCGAAATGTTCGTCGCCTGAACGCCGCTGACCGTCGCGGATATGACGCTTTCGGGCTTGACGTCTCCGTAATCGTCGAGGTTGAACACCATGACGTTCACCGCGTTGTCCGCGGCAAAGTCGGAAACCAGCGTACGGAGCGATTCCTCGCCCTCGCCGCTCGAAAGCGCGGAAAGATAGGACGACGTGAATTCGTCGCCCAATGATGATATTTCCGAACGCTGAAAGCCGACGTAGAACGTCGAGTAAAATATGATCTCGAATATCCAGACTATGCCGAGGACGAAGACCGTCATCAGCATGAATATCAGATACAGACTGAAACGAATGGAGCGGAAAAATTCGCGGTGATGCTTTCCTCCCTCGTCATGCGGCGCGGTAGTGGCGTCACTCGGCGCGGCGGGAGAGAAAACAAGCCCGTGTTTTCCCGCGGACTTGTCTGCGCTCTTTTCGCCTGCGGCTTGCGCCGCGTTGTCTTTCATTTCCTCCGCCATAACGCCGCCCTGTATTTTCAGAGCACGAGTTTATATCCCACGCCCCTCAGAGTAAGTATCTTATCCCTGTACGGACCGAGGTTCGCGCGCAACATCTTGATATGCGTATCCACCGTGCGATCCTCTCCGAAAAAGTCGTATCCCCACACGTCCGCAAGCAGCTGCTCGCGCGGAATGGCGATACCCTCGTTCTTGACGAGGTAGAAAAGCAGATCGTATTCGCGCGGAGTAAGATATACCTTTTTTCCGTCGACGTATACGTTCCTGCCCGCAACGTCTATTTCCAGTCCGTCGGACACTATCTTCTTGTTCGAAGTCTTGCCGCGACGCAGCACCGCGCCTATCCTCGCCACGACTTCCTTGGGCGAGAAGGGCTTGGTAACATAGTCGTCCGCGCCTATCTCGAACCCGAACAGCTTGTCGTATTCCTCGCTGCGTGCGCTGAGCATGATGACGGGCACGTCCTTATCCTTCTTTATCTCTTTGACAGCGCTGTAACCGTCCAGCTTGGGCATCATTACGTCCATAACGATAAGGTCGTAATCCTTTGCCTTAGCCTTGCGGATAGCCTCCATGCCGTCCGCCGCATCGTCCACTTCGTAACCTTCGAGTTCCAGATATTCACGAAGTACGTCTCTGATACCCTGTTCGTCGTCCACAATCAGTATGGAAGCCATAACTAACGGATCTCCTTTTCGTTCCCTCTTAAAGGCTCTCGCCGAATCATCCGAGGGGCGTCAACGCGTAACCGACGGCAAGCGCGAACGCTATAAGACCGCCGATGATGAGCGCGTTTTCACCCGCCCGTCTGTTCTCTTTTACAAGCACCGCAATTCCCAGTCCCGCATTTACCGCAAGACCCGCAACCGCCGCGCCCAATCCGAGCGATCCGTTTGCGAAAAGCTCGGTTATCATGACGCTCGCCGCGCAGTTGGGTATCAGCCCCACTACCGTGGCGACAAGCGGCTGTATATACAGTCCGCTTTGCATGAACGCGACGAAATTCTCCTCTTTGACGACGAATATTATCGTGCCGAGTATGAAGTTCACCGCGAACGCGAAAAGCGTTATGGTCAGCGTATGCACCAGCGGATGCTTGAAGTACCGCTCGAATACGCTCCCCTTTTCCTCTCCTATCTCATGCCCGCAGCAGCCGTGACCGTGCGCGTGCAAAAATCCGTCATCCCCCTCCGACACTTCGTCGCGGTCATGATCCTCGCAGTCGGCATGCGCCGAGGTTTCGGATATTCCGCTTTCCTCGTGCACGTCCTCGTAGGCGCGCGCCGCCTTAACGCCCGCGCCGTCTGCCTTGCCGCCGTTATTTTCGGCGCATACATGCCCTTCGGCACTCTCGACGACTGCGGCGTGTCTTGCCCGTTTAGCCGAACGCGTGCGCACGGCAAGCAGGCACATCAGCGCGTACCCCGCCACGAGAGCCATGGCGACTTTAACGCCGATAAGAAGTCCCATGCGCCCCCAGAGCGCGGGATCGGTCGCCGCCTCGCCTATGAGAATGGGTATAGCTTCGTCGCTCGTGGCGATAAAGACCGCGACAAGCGTACCGACGGATATCAGCCGTTTGGCGTAAAGCTCGCTCGCAACGACGGAAAAACCGCACTGCGGGAGGAGCGCAAGCCCCGTTCCGACGAGCGGAGCGAGAGGAGACGAGAGAACGCCGTTCTTTTTGATGCGTCCCTTGCCGCGCGCCTCGAAAAAGCCAATGAGCAGATG
>DXHT01000087.1 GCA_019113265.1 Bacillota bacterium
TGAGTTCTTCTATTCTTTCAGATACTGTCATACCTTTTACCTCTCGTTACAGTCCGAGCTGTGATTTTATGTTGTTATAGCACACGTCCGCCACGAGTCGGCGAGCCGCCGCCATGTCGTACTCTCCTCTCTCGACGAGTCCGCCCACATAGTCGCAGAGCAACCTGCGGAAGAAGTCGAAACGCGAGTAGGACGAGAACGAACGCGAATCGGTGAGCATGCCCGTGTGCGTTCCGAGGCAGGCGTATTCTGCTATGCGCGAAAGATTTTCGCGTATGCCGCACGCGGTGTCGTTGAACCACCACGCCGCGCCCATGCGCACTCCCCTGAACGCGCCCGTTATCGCGGCGAGCATGGGAACGGCATTGGGATTGAGCGTATAGAGCAGCATATCGGGGCGTTCTTCGTCGGTGAAGCGCGCGAGGAACGCTATGACGTCGTCAGCGTTCGCCTCGTTGGTGAACACGTCGCAACCGCGATCCACGCCCTGAGAAGCGTATATCTCCGGATTGACGTTACGCGTCACCGAGAAGTGCAATTGGAGCGTCATGCCGCGCTTTTTGTACTCCTTGGCAAGCCACACCATGATAAATCCGAAATACGCGTCCTTTTCTGCCGCCGTCGCGGTGTCGAACGATGCGAATATGCGCGCCGCTTCCTCTTCGGACGCATATGACTTCGGAAAGTCGCGGAAGCCGTGATCGGCTATGCGGCAACCCTTGGACTTAAAGTAGTCCAGCCTGCAAGTCAGCGCGGAAAGAAGATCGCCGAGCGTATCTATCTTCATTCCCGCCGCCTTCCCGAGCTCGTCGAGGTATGCGCGCGTGGGCGCATACAGCTTGTCGGGGCGGAAAGTGGGGGTAACGAGGGTATTGCCGTATTTACCGTGCGAAGAGAGATCGCCCGCAGGGTCGTCCGTCGTCGCAACGAATTCCACTTTGAACAGATCGAGTATCTTTCGGACGGAAAGCTGTGCAAGACGCTCGTTAGCCCTGTCGTATATCCGCTCCGCGCTGTCGCCGTTTAGCGGCTCGCAAATGCCGAATATCTGTTTGAGTTCGAGGTGCGTCCAGTAGTACAGCGGACCGCCCGCAAGACGGGGCAGGATCTCGGCGTAGTGAATGAACTTTTCCTTCCACGTCGAATTTCCCGTTATATACTTCTCGTCCACTCCGCACATGCGCATCGCGCGCCACTTGTAGTGGTCGCCCGCGAGCCAGAGCTGCCCTATGTCCTCGAACTTATCGTCGCGCTTTATCGCCGTCTGATCGAGGTGACAGTGGTAGTCTATTATGGGCAGGTCGCGCACGGATGCGAACAGCTGTTTCGCGCTCTCGGTGCCGAGAAGGAGATCATCTCCGAAAAACTCCTTCATCGCGTCACACTCCCGAGTATGCCGAGAATCCGCCGTCAACGGGAACGACTATGCCCGTTACGAAACCGCTCGCCTTGTCGTCCGCCAGCCAGAGCAGAGTGCCGATAAGGTCTTCCGTTTCGCCGAAACGTCCCATGGGCGTGTGAGCGAGTATCTTTTTGGTGCGCGCGGTGGGAGTGCCGTCCGCGTTCCAAAGAAGCTGTGCGTTCTGCTTGGTCGAGAAGAATCCCGGCGCCATTGCGTTCACGCGTATGCCCTTGGAAGCGAAATGCACCGCGAGCCACTGCGTAAGATTGGACACGCCCGCCTTTGCGGAGGAGTACGCGGGGATCTTGGTGAGAGGACGGTAGGCGTTCATGGAGGAAATGTTGATTATGTTTCCCTTGCCCGCGTCCGCCATATCCTTGGCGAACACCTGCGTGCAAAGCACCGCGGTGAGTATGTTGAGGTCGAACACGAACTTAAAGCCCGCTTCGTCGAGGTCAAAGAAGGATTTTGCGCCCTCTACCGCTTCGGCCGCCGTTTCGTTGTCCGTCGTGCACTTGGGGCTGTTGCCGCCCGCGCCGTTTATAAGCATCGTCACTTTGCCGAATGCCTTTTCTATGACGCCCTTTGCCTTTTCTATGTCCGCTTTGGACAGACAGTCTGCGGGTGCGGAGACAGCTTTTCCGCCTGCGGCGTTTATCTCCTCCGCCACTTTCGCGCACGCTTCCGCGTTACGGTCGATTATTCCGACGGATGCGCCGCACTCTGCGAGAGCTTTCGCAAACGCGCTCATGAGAACGCCGCCCGCGCCCGTTATCGCAATCACTTCATTTCCGAGGTCCACTTTGAACGGTACCATGTTTATATCTCCCTTTTGCATTGAATTTTTTAAGACTGCACCGCGCTTTCTTCGCTCTTTCGAGCACTCTGCGCCCGTACGTATTCGTCCATCGCGTCCGCTACCTTTTTGGAAAGCTCCACCGCTTCGACGACGGTCTTCGCTCCCCTGACGACGTCCCCCGACGCGAACAGTCCGGGACGATCCGTTTCGCCCACGTCGTTCACCATGGCAAGTCCGTTGGACGTGGTGTGCAGACCGGGCGTCTGTTTGAGAATGAATATGGACGCTTTCTGTCCTATCGCTATCAGTATGCTGTCCGCCGCGTACAGTTCGCGCTCGGCGCTTACGGATACCACCTTGTTGTTTTCGTCGGTAACGGTATCGGACAGGTACACGCCGTCGTCCGTTATCTCCACGGGCGCTTTGTTGTATATGAACCGCGCGCCGTCGAGTGCCGCCATTTCCGCCTCGTGCGGGTTGGCGTTCAGTCGGCAGCCGCGAACCACTATACTGACGTTCCGCACTCCGTGACGGAGCGCCGTGCGCGCCGCGTCTATCGCAACGTTTCCGCCGCCTATGACGACTACGTTCTCTCCGAGATCGTACACGTCGGGACGTATCAGATAATGCACTCCGTAGTGGACGTGCGCGAGCGTTTCGCCCTTTATGCCGAGGTTGTTCGGCCACGCCACTCCCGTTCCGAACGAGATCGCCTTGAACCCGTCGCGGAACAGCTCGTCTATGCCGTACGGCTTGCCGACGGTGACGTTGGGCTTTATGCGTATGCCCAGCTTGCGCATGAACACTTCGTACTTGTCTATCAGAGCCTTGGGCAGGCGGAATTCGGGTATTCCCGAACGCAGCACGCCGCCTATTCGGGGTTTGGACTCGAATATGGTCACGTCGTAACCGCGCATGGCAAGGCGTATCGCTATCGTCATGCCCGCGGGGCCGCCGCCTATAACCGCTATCTTGTCTTCCTTGCGCTTATGTACTTCGGGCACGTCCATCGCGTCGAGATAGTGTTCGGAAACGTAATTCTCTATTATGCCGATATTGACCGACTGCCCCTTTATGCCCAGCACGCAATGCCCTTCGCACTGCTTGCCGTGATCGCATACGAGCGCGCATATCGCAGAGAGCGGATTGTTTTCAAACAGCATCCTGCCCGCTTCCGTTATGCCGCCCGAAAGGTACTGCGCTATCATTTCGGGAATGTTCGTTCCTATCGGGCAACCCTTGCGGCAACCCGGCACTTTACAGTGCAAACACCTTTTCGCCTCTTCGACGGTACTGTGCGTCATCTATGTTCTCCGATAATTTATTTTGCGAATTTTTCCGCCATCTCGAACAGCCCGTTGATGTACGCCGCGCCGAGTGCCCTGTCGTACAGTCCGTATCCGGGTTTGCCGTTTTCGTCCCAGATGTTCCTGCCGTGGTCGGGGCGGACGTATCCGTCGAAACCGTTTTCGACGAGCGCTTTGACTATCTTCGCCATGTCCAGACTGCCGTCCGCGGAGCGGTGTCCCACTTCGCAGAAACTGTCGGTGTCGTCCGTGTATCTGATGTTGCGCAGGTGCGCGAAATGCACCCTGCCCTGAGCGGCGTATTTAGCCGCCATTTCCGCGACGTCGTTGAAACGTCCCGCGCCGAACGAACCCGTGCAGAGAGTCACTCCGTTGCGTACGCTGGGCACTGCCGCGAACATTCTGTCGAGGTCGGCTTCCGTCGACACTATGCGGGGAAGTCCGAATATGTCCCAGGGCGGATCGTCCGCGTGTATCGCCATGTTCACGCCCGTTTCGTCGCATACGGGGATCACTCTTTCGAGGAAGTATACGAGATTTTCAAACAGCTTTTCGTGGCTTATGCCGCGATACGCCGCGAGAAGTTCCTGCAACTGTTCGGGGGAATAACTCTCGTCCCAGCCGGGCAGATGAAGGTTGTTGGGATCTACCTTTTCATAGTCCGCGCGCGAGTATGACAGCGAGTCGGACCCGTC
>DXHT01000088.1 GCA_019113265.1 Bacillota bacterium
CAAGGATAACATAAACAGGAGCATACAGAAGGCAAACGGCGAACTCGGCAGTATCAACTACGAGAGCATAGTATACGAAGGATACGGCACGAACGGCGTCGCGGTCATCGTAGAAGCTTTGACAGACAATAAAAACCGCACAGGCGGCGAAGTGCGCCATATATTCGATAAGTCAGGCGGTAGCTTGGGCACAAGCGGCTGTGTGTCGTACATGTTCGAGACCAAAGGAGTAATTTCAGTTCCCAAAAAGCCCGGAATGGACGACGACGAAATGATGATGACCGCGCTCGACGCGGGCGCAGACGACTTCGATGCCGACGGCGACTATTACGAGATCGTAACCGCGCCCTCCGACCTGTCAGCCGTGCGCGACGCGCTTACTGCGGCGGGCATAGAGTACGAGACCGCCGAACTGCGCCGCATTCCCAACAATACGGTTTTCCTCGACGACGAAAGCCGCGACAAGCTGCTTAAAATGCTGGACGCGTTTGAAGACAACGACGACGTTCAGAACGTATATCACAACGCCGAATACAACGAGGAAGAAGAGGAGGAATAACGCCATGACGGTATGCGAGACCTGCAAACTTGCGAAAGAGAACGTGTCGTACCCGGCTCTTCTCACGACGGATGAGAAGAACAGAATGCTGGGCATAATAGCTGACGCGCTCATAGCAAACAGCGATGCGATATTGAAGGCGAACGAAGAGGATATAACGCGCGGAAAAGACCTTCCCACTTACCTTATCGACAGACTGCGCCTTACCGAAAGCCGCATATCGGGAATTGCCGAAGGTATTCGTCAGCTTATCGCGCTTGACGATCCCGTCGGTAAGGTGCTCGCGTCATGGGTCAATCACGACGGTCTGGAAATCAGCCGCGTGTCCGTTCCTCTCGGCGTAATAGGAATAATATATGAGGCGCGTCCCAACGTCACTTGCGATGTCGTCGCACTTTGCATAAAGACGGGAAATGCGATTGTACTGCGCGGCAGTAAGGACGCCTATATAACCAACTCCGAACTCGTCAGGATAATTAAGAGCGCGCTTAAAAAAAACGGCTTTGAAAGCGGTTTCATTCAGCTTATAGAGGATACCACGAGAGAGGGTGCCGACGAGTTCATGCACATGGACGAGTATATAGACGTACTCGTTCCCAGAGGCTCTGCGGGACTTATAAAGGCGACCAAAAAGAACGCAACTATCCCCGTCATAGAAACGGGCGCGGGAAACTGCCACCTGTACATGGAAAAAACGGGCGATCTGTCCGTTGCGGAAAAAATACTTATCAACGGCAAACTGCAACGCCCGGGCGTATGCAACGCTCTCGAAAGCATGCTGATAGACCGCGACATACTCGCAAAAGCTGCGCCCGTGCTTCTCGGCGCACTTGCTGAGAGAAACGTCACCATACACGCCTGTGCGGAGACGATATCGGCGTGTCCCGAACTTGCGGATAAACTTATTCCCGCAACGGAAGATGATTACGCAAGAGAGTACCTCGGATACGAGATCTCCTGCAAAGCGGTATCGGGAGTGGACGAGGCAATAGCACATATAAACAAATACGGAACGCATCACTCCGAAGTCATCATAACTAACGACGAAAGCGCGGCGGATAAATTTCTCCGCGAGGTGGACAGCTCTGCGGTATACGTCAATGCATCCACGCGCTATACGGACGGTTTCGAGTTCGGTTTCGGTGCGGAATTGGGCATCTCGACGCAGAAACTGCACGTCAGAGGTCCGATAGGTCCCGAACAGCTTACGAGCTTTAAGTACGTCATACACGGAAACGGTCAGTGCCGCAAATAAACGATCGCTCGATCGGGGAAAATCATCATGGCAAATAAAAAGGACGGAACGGACGATAACATACACGCGGGACACAGAGAACGCGTAAGACGGCGGTTTTTCGCAGATCCCGAAATGCGGACGTTCTCTCCGCACGAGATACTCGAATATCTTCTGTTTTACGGTGTTCAGCGTAAGGATACCAACGAACTAGCACACAAATTGATAAGGGCGTTCGGCTCGTTATCCGCAGTATTCGACGCAAGCATTGACGACCTTCTCGCTTTTCCCGAACTTCCCGAGCGTGCCGCCTGTCTTATCAAGTCGATTATTCCTATCGCAAACGCATACATGAAAGACGGCAAGCGCAATGCCGCCGTAATAGATTCGTATTCGGACATACTCAGTTTTTACAATCACTCATCGCTTTCGCTCAATCCCAACGAAGAGCGAGTGAGCGCGATATTCCTCGACGTCGGCGGCAGAGTAAAGAATTTTGCGGAAGTAAGCGCGGGAGGCGCGTCCAACGTGACCGTGGATATACCTAAGCTGTATCGTTATGCATCCGCATGCAAAGCGTCCAAGGTAGTCGTATTCCATAATCATCCGGGCGATACCATGTATCCGTCGCAAGGAGATCTGATCGCAACAAGCGTCATGATAATCACGCTTGCGTCGCTTGGCGTAATGCTCGCGGATCACATAATACGCGGAAACTCGGGCAAGTATTTCAGCTTTTTCGTAAACAATATCCTCGATGCGCTGACGGACGTTTGTTCGCCGTTCATAAACGTAGATGCTTACAGAAAATCGTATAAGCCTTTCGGAATGGACGACTTCGGCCATAGCGTCGTACTCGGCGAATCGGAATGCGAACGTCTGCGCGATCAGATATACGATATGGCGGGAAACGCGAACATACGAATGCAAATAGAAGACGTGATACAGGATATCGAATACGCCAAATCGCAGAACGACAGCGGCGACAGATAATAAAAACCTGCCGTTACGGCAAGGTGCGATATACTTCGCGCCGAATGCCGGGCACCCGAACATTTTTCGGCAAACAGGCAGGGAAGATCTCGCAAAGCCACAGCGCAAGACGATAACAAGTATTGCAATCATTAAATCAAATACAAAGAGTCGCACGTATCGTGCGGCTCTTTGTTTATCTGTGCGCGGCATTATGTATAGTCCCACAGTCTGTACTCAGAAGCGGTACGAGTAACTTAACATATTGTAGTTCAGACATCAGCGCAACGATAAACGAATAACGTATTGCATGTGCCGGAATGCAAATAAAAGATCCGCCCCGTCCGTATTCAACGGACAGGGCGGGTTTACATTTTGCATAAACCGATGTTCTTACTTGAATCGCATCGCGGCAGATCAGCTTTTCGCAAGTTTTGCTTTAAGCGCGGCAAGCTCTTCGCTCATTCGATCAGGAGAGGGGGACCCTGGCGCTTGTCTGCGGGATATGGCTGTTTCCGCACCGATGGCATTGTAAACACCTTCGTCGAAATCGCCGAATTTGCGGTATTCGTCTATCGTAAGGTTTTGTAACGTCTTGCCGTTTTCTATGCAGTATACAACAAGTCTGCCAACGATAGCGTGCGCGTCGCGGAACGGAACGCCCTTTCCGACAAGGTAGTCGGCGCACTCCGTCGCGCTCGTAAAACCTCCGTCCGTGCATTCGCGCATACGACGGGTATTGAAAGTCGCTTCACCGAGAAGTCCGTCAAACACAACGAGGCTTGCACGAAGAGTGTCGTAAGCGTCGAATACGCTCTCTTTATCCTCCTGCATATCCTTGTCATAGGCAAGGGGAATGCCCTTCATGACGGTAAGAAGCGCCATAAGATCGCCGTAAACTCGCCCCGTTTTACCGCGGATAAGCTCGTTCATATCCGGGTTCTTTTTCTGCGGCATTATGCTCGATCCGGTAGAATAGGAATCGCTGAGTTCGATATATTTATAGTCATCCGACGACCATATGATGATCTCTTCCGAAAATCTCGAAAGGTGCATCATTGCGACCGAGCCGGCGTAAATAAAGTCGAGAGCAAAATCCCTGTCGCTGACCGCATCCATCGAGTTAGCCGTTATGGCGGGGAAGTCGAGCAGTTCGGCAACGCGCGCGCGATTTATAGGATAGGACGTAGAGGTACAAGCTCCGCTTCCGAGAGGCATCACGTTGATACGCTTTTCGGCTTCCTCGAACCTCGATATATCGCGGCAAAGCATTTCCGCATATGCAGCAAGATGATGGGCGAGAGTCGTGGGCTGAGCCTTCTGCAAATGCGTAAATGCGGGCATTACGGTACGCAGATTTTTTTCAGCCGTTTCGGTAAGAGTAAGCGCGAACTTACGGAGCAGGGAAATGATATCGCGGGAGGCGTCGCGCAGGTACATTCTGATGTCAAGCGCTACCTGATCATTGCGCGAACGCCCCGTATGCAATTTTTTACCCACGGAGCCAATGCGCGAAACGAGTTCGTTTTCCACAAACGAATGAATGTCCTCCGCGTTCTCGATTTCCAGCTTGCCTTCGTCTATGTCCGAAAGAATGCCTTTAAGCGCGTCCGTTATCTTTTTCGCATCGTCCTTCGGGATTATCCCGCACTCGCCGAGCATGGTGCAATGCGCAATACTTCCCGTTATATCGCAGCGATACAGCCGCTTGTCAAAGGACAGCGAACTGTTAAAACTGTCCGCTGCCTTGTTTACTTCGTCTCTGAATCTGCCGTACCAGAGTTTCATTTACCTTTTTTTACCCTCGATGCTCTGCATTTTAAGCCCGCGCACTTTGCTCGAAAGACCGAACAGAGTAATGAATCCGCTTGCGTCGTGATGATCGTAAAGATCGCCCGTAGTGAAACTTGCGAGAGACTCGTTATACAGCGAGTAGGGAGAGGTCGTGCCTGCGCGTATGATGTTGCCCTTATACAGCTTCATCTTTGCAACGCCCGTGACATAACGCTGTGTTACGTCTACAAACGCGCAAAGAGCTTCGCGTAAGGGGGTGAACCACTTGCCCTCGTATACCACGGAAGCAAGTTTGTTTCCTATATCCTTTTTCATTTCCATGGTCTCGCGGTCAAGTATCAGTTCTTCGAGCTGATTGTGCGCTTCCATGAGGATCGTTCCTCCCGGAGTCTCGTAAACGCCGCGAGATTTCATTCCGACGACGCGGTTTTCGACGATGTCGACAATGCCGATACCGTTCTTGCCGCCGAGTTCGTTAAGTTCGGATATTATCTCGCTAACCTTCATCTTTTTGCCGTTAAGCTCGACGGGAATGCCCTTTTCTAAGGTTATGCTTATCTCCGTTTCCTTGTCGGGAGCTTTCTCGGGCGTTACGCCGAGAACGAGAAGATGATCGTAGTTAGGCTCGTTCGCGGGATCTTCGAGTTCGAGACCTTCATGGCTTATGTGCCAGATGTTGCGGTCGCGGCTGTAAGACGAATCCGCGGAGAAGGGAAGATTTATACCGTGCTTTCTGCAATACTCGATCTCCTCTTCGCGGGAGTTCATCGTCCACTTGTCGCTACGCCATGCCGCCACTATTTTAAGATCGGGAGCAAGCGCCTTTATTCCGAGCTCGAAACGTATCTGGTCGTTGCCCTTGCCGGTAGCGCCGTGGCATATTGCGACTGCGCCCTCTTTACGGGCGATCTCCACGAGCTTTTTGGCAATGAGCGGACGCGCCATAGACGTGCCGAGCAGATATTTATGCTCATAAACCGCTCCGGCCTTAACGCAGGGCATGATGTAGTCTTCGCAAAGTTCGTCGATGACGTTTACGACGTAGCACTTGCTCGCGCCGGTCGAAAGAGCGCGCTCTTCAAGGCCGTCGAGTTCTTCGGCCTGTCCGCAGTCTATGCAGGCACATACGACGTCATAGTCGTAATTCTCTTTAAGCCACGGTATGATCGCGGTCGTGTCCAGTCCGCCCGAATAGGCGAGGATGATCTTCTCTTTCATATGCACTCCTTTCAAATGTCAATCACTTGACTTTTCGATGCGATTTATTATATTATGTATGTTGAGCGGCGGAGCTTGACGCACCCCGCAGATCGAGTATAATTATACTACTTATTGCATAAATAATCAACTGTTTGGAGCGCGTTTTGATAATTTTGGGAATAGACCCCGGATATGCCACGATAGGTTACGGGGTCGTTGAAAAGACCGCTAAGGGACTACGCGCCGTCGACTACGGCGTTATCACCACTCCGCCCGACGAGATGATCGCCGTGAGGCTCGCCATGATAGACGAGGCGATGACGTCGGTGATGGATAAGTTCGCTCCCGATTGCGTATCGGTAGAGGAGCTGTTTTTCAATACCAATATAACTACGGGCATAAAAGTCGCGCACGCGAGGGGAGTTATTCTACTTAACGCGGTAAAAAGATGCGGCAAACTCTATGAATACACGCCCTTGCAGATAAAACAGGCGCTTACGGGAAACGGCAGAGCGGACAAGCATCAGATGCAATATATGGTCAAAATGGTACTGAAACTCACATCCGTACCCAAGCCGGACGACGCAGCCGACGCGCTTGCCGCAGCGATATGCCATGCCAATATGTCGGGCGCGAGCAAAAGAGAGGTCAGATAATGTACGCATACATAAAGGGCAAAATAACCGAAACGGGCGAAAGCACGGTGACGATAGAGGCGGGCGGCATAGGATACGAAGCGATCGTATCCGCCTGCACGGCAAAAAAACTTTCCGTGGGATCGGACGCGGTCTTATACACCTATCTTTCCGTAAGGGAAGACGGGATCTCGCTGTTCGGCTTTTCGTCCGTTGCCGAAAAATCGCTTTTCATGCGCCTTATCGGAGTCAGCGGCATAGGGCCAAAAGGAGCGGTTGCCATACTCGGCGGCATGAGTACGGACGAACTGTGCGCATGCATAGCGTCGGGCAACGCGTCTGCGCTGTCTTGCATAAAAGGCGTCGGCAAAAAGACAGCCGAACGCATAGTGATGGAGCTTAAAGACAAGGTGAGTGCGGAAGGCACAGCGACTGAAAGTGAGACAAAACCTCTCGAAGGAGTGGCAGCAGAAGCGGTGGAAGTGCTTGTCGCACTCGGATATAAACGCGACGCTGCGGAAAAAGCGGTAAACGCGGCATATAAAGACGGAATGAACGTCAATCAGACGGTACACAAAGCGATCGGCGGTAAATGATAATGGACGGAGAGAGATTCATAACAAGCACCAAAATTCAGCTCGATACGGAGCTTGACCTGACGCTCAGGCCCAGGACGCTATCCGAATATATCGGGCAGGAAAAGGTAAAAAAGAACCTTGCCGTCTATATAGATGCGGCAAGACAGCGCGGCGAATGCCTCGATCACGTCCTCTTATACGGACCTCCGGGACTCGGCAAAACCACAATCGCACACATCATCGCAAACGAAATGGGCGCGGAAATCAAGGTCGTAAGCGGTCCTGCGCTTAGTTCTATGCTTGACATAGTATCTATTCTTACCGGTATAGAAGAGGGCGACGTACTGTTTATAGACGAAATACACCGCGTAAACAAAACGGTGGAAGAGGCTCTTTACTCGGCGATGGAGGACTTTACTCTCGATATCGTACAGGGAAAAGGACCGGGAGCGCGTACGATAAAGCTTCCGGTAAACCGCTTTACACTGGTCGGTGCGACGACTCGCACGGGAATGCTTACCGGGCCCATGCGCGACAGGTTCGGCGTTATATGCCGCCTTGAAATGTACTCGAAAGAGGATCTTGCTACGATAATACGCCGCTCCGCGGGCATACTCAAAGTAAAGATAGACGACGATGCCTGTGACGAGCTTGCAATGCGTTCGAGAGGAACGCCGCGTATAGCTAACCGTATGCTTAAACGCGTGCGCGACTTTGCACAGGTAATAGGAAACGGCGAAGTCACTCTCGAAATAACAAACGAAGCTCTTTCCAACATAGGCGTGGACGAACTCGGTCTGGACGAAAACGACAGGTCTGTTCTCGAAGCACTCACCGTACGCTTCCGCGGAAAGCCCGTCGGGCTGGATACGCTTTCCGCCGCGACGAACGAAGATGCCGGCACGATAGAAGACGTAATCGAGCCTTATCTTATACAGCTCGGATTTATATCGAGAACTCCGCGCGGAAGAATGGCAATGCCTCGCGCATATGAACACCTCGGACTTACTCCGCCGGAAGAAAAGTGAGGACAAATTGAAAACATCCGATTTTTACTATGAACTTCCGCAGGAACTTATAGCTCAGCATCCCGCAGAACCGCGCGATTCGTCGCGTCTGCTCGTTTACGACAGAAAAACGGGCAAAATAGAGCATCGCATATTCAGAGATATAACCGATTATCTTTCATCCGACGACGTACTCGTCATGAACAACACGAAAGTAATACCCGCACGCATATACGGTACGGGGAGAAAAACGGGTTGCCGAGTGGAATTTCTGCTTCATAAACGGCTGGATCTTAACGAGTGGAAGGTACTGTGCAAACCCGCGCGCAAAGCGAGAACGGGCGATATTTTCGATTTCGGCGAGCATATGACATGCGAAGTCATAGACGCGGGCGAAATGGGCGAAAGAACGGTACGCTTTGACTATGTCGGATCGTTCGAATCGACTCTGGACAAAGTGGGGCAAATGCCTTTGCCGCCCTATATACACGAAAAGCTCAAAGACGGATCACGGTATCAGACCGTATATGCAAAAGAAAGCGGCTCATGTGCCGCGCCCACAGCGGGACTTCACTTTACGCCCGAACTTCTCGAAAAAATACGCGCAGGCGGCACAGAAACGATAGAAGTACTGCTGCACGTCGGACTGGGAACATTTCGTCCCGTTCAGTCGGAGAACATTGAAGATCACAAAATGCACTCCGAGCATTGGGAGATAACCGAAGATGCGGCGAAATGTCTCAATGTGGCAAAAAAGGCGGGAAAACGCATAATTTGTGTGGGTACTACGTCTGTCAGAGTACTTGAAAGTGCTGTGCAAGACGACGGGACGTTCGCTCCGTCGCACGGTGAAACGGAAATTTTCATATATCCGCCGTACAAATTCAAAGCCGTGGATGCACTCATTACAAACTTTCACTTGCCCGAATCCACTCTTCTCATGCTCGTTTCCGCTTTCTGCGGCAGAGAGCAGACGCTTGCGGTATACCGCGAAGCGGTAGAAAAAAGATACAGATTTTTCAGCTTCGGAGATGCCTGTCTGTTCCTCTGATATCTGTAAAACGGTTGCAATCGTCCGACAAACAGAATTAGCGACAATTACCCTATAAATAAAATTAGCGGCAGTTATCCGACAATACAAATAACGGGACAAAATAATGGAATTTTCATACAGAACGATACACACTTGTGCACAGAGCGGCGCGCGCGTGGGTGAGCTTACGACCCCTCACGGCAAAATAATAACGCCCGTATTCATGCCCGTCGGTACGCGTGCGACGGTAAAGTCCCTTTCTCCCGAAGAAGTGGAGCAGTCCGGCGCGCAGATAATACTTTCCAATACGTATCATCTTCATCTCAGACCGGGCGAAGAGCTGATAAGAAAAGCGGGCGGATTGCACAAGTTCATGGGTTGGAATAAGCCCATACTTACGGACAGCGGCGGCTTTCAGGTATTTTCGCTCGCAAGGCTCAGAAAGATAAGCGAAGACGGGGTGGATTTTAACTCGCACATCGACGGCTCGCTGCAACATTTTTCGCCCGAAAGCGCGATAGACATAGAAAACGCGCTCGGAGCGGACATAATAATGGCTTTTGACGTATGCTCGGAAGCGGGTACGGACAAAGCGGAAGCCGAAAGGGTCATGGAGCTTACGGCAAGATGGCTCAAAAGGTGCGCAGAGCATCACACGCGCGAAGATCAGATGCTGTTCCCGATAATCCAGGGCAACATGTACGACGATCTCAGACTGCGCTCGCTGGAATACTCCGCAGAGTACGCGCGCTGCGGAATAGCGGTGGGCGGGCTGTCCGTCGGCGAAGATAAAGCGACGATGTATCACATTCTCGACGTAATGCGTCCGCACTATCCGGAGAATATGCCGAGGTACCTTATGGGCGTCGGCAGTCCGGATTGTCTTATCGAAGGAGTACTGCGCGGAATAGACATGTTCGATTGCGTGCTTCCGACGCGCACGGCGAGAAACGGCACGGCATACACGCATGCGGGCAAAATAAACATCCGCAACCTGTCGCACAGAGAAGACTTTTCCGCGCTTGACGAAAAGTGCGATTGCTATTGCTGCAAGACCTTTTCCAAAGCGTATCTCAGACACCTCGTTCAAAGCGACGAGATACTCGGCGGACGAATGCTGTCGCTACACAATATAACGTATCTGGCGGACCTTATGTCGCGTATACGGGAAGCGATCATGCAAGACAGATTCCTTGATTTCGCGGAAGAATTCAGAAAAAGCGGAGAATACGTATCATGATATACCTTGACAATGCCGCAACTACGCGCGTTTTACCCGTCGCGCTCGAAAAAATAGTGCGATTTGCAGAAGAGGACTACTTCAACCCGTCGGCAGGTTACGCGCCCGCCATTGCGGTTAAAAAAGAATTGCACCGCGCGGCGGAAACAATAGCGGAAATGCTCGGAGCGAGCGCGGACGAAATAATTTTTACCTCGTGCGCAACGGAAAGCAATAATTTTGCTCTCGGTTGCGGGATAAAAAACAAAAAAGGCAACGTAGTGGTAAGTTCGGGTGAACACGCTTCCGTTTACGAATGCGCCATGCGGCTCAAAAGCAAAGGCATGGAAGTCAGATTCGTCGACCCTGACTCAAACGGTCACGTTACTCCCGAAAAAGTAGCCGCGGCAACCGACGAAAATACCGCTTTCGTTTCCGTAATACACTGCTCAAACGAAACGGGCGTGGTAAACGACATTGCGGCGATCTCTGCCACGGTACGCAAAATTAGTCCGAAAGTCGTCGTTCATTCGGACGGCGTACAGGCCTTCGCCAAAATTCGGACGGACGTAAAAGAACTCGGCGTGGATCTTTACAGCATAAGCGCGCATAAAGTCGGAGGAATGAAGGGCGTAGGCGCACTATACGTCAGACGCGGATTCGGAATGCAGCCTTTCATAGCAGGCGGAGGACAGCAGGACGGAAGGCGCTCTGGGACGGAAAACGTCTGCGGGATAACGAGCTTTGCCGCCGCGGCTAAGCAGTACGCAGAAACTGCCGCCTCATTTGACGCGGCGGCTTTAAGAAAGATATTTACCGACAAGTTCGGTTCTATGGACAACGTGCGCATAAACGGCGGAGGCGTAACTTCCGGCTATATAGTATCGCTCTCCTTCAAGGGGCTGAAAGGCGAAATAATCGCTCACGGCATGGAGGACAGAGGTATACTCATCGGTCTCGGTTCGGCTTGCTCTACTCACGTCCGCTCCAACAGAGTGCTTTCGGCAATGGGCGTCGACAAAGAATACGCGCAGGGAAGCGTACGGATCAGCTTTTCTCCGTTTTGCAACATCGAAGACGCTACGACCGCGGCGGACGCGCTCGAACAGGTAACAAACGAACTGCGCATAAAAATGGGTAGGTAATAATGGATAAAGTTATAATTTTAAGATACAGCGAAATACATCTCAAAGGCAAAAACAGAGCGTTTTTTGAGAATATACTGAAACGCAACATAACAGAAAAGCTACGCGGCATACCTTGCACGACCGAATTCGGTTACGGAAGATACGTCATCAGCGATTACGACGACTCTTGCGAAAGAAAGATAACGGAAAAACTTACGGAAGTATTCGGGCTTCATAGCCTGAGCCGCGCATTCCGCACATCTTCGGACATAGACGACATTGCAGAGGCGGCGAAAAAAGTTTCGCAGAGATCGGGGAGTTTCCGGGTCACTGTCAACCGCGCGGACAAAACATTGCCTTACACGTCCGTCACTCTCGCATCGGAAATAGGCGCAAGACTTCTCGACGCATACCCCGAGCTGGAAGTGGACCTTCACGAACCCGATTTTACGGTGTACGTCGACGTCAGAAACAAGCAGACCGCATACGTTTACGGTAGCAGTATTCCTTGCGCGGGGGGCATGCCCGTTGGCACCGCCGGAAAAGGTCTCAGCCTGCTTTCGGGAGGTATAGACAGTCCCGTATCCACCTACATGATGGCTAAACGCGGACTTAAACTTACCGAACTTCACTTTTGGTCATATCCTTATACGAGCCTTGAAGCAAAGGAAAAGGTGATCGAACTCGCGCACATTCTGCGTAAATTTACGGGCGACACGGAGCTTATCGTCGTTCCGTTCACGCAGGTACAGGAAGCAATACACAAATACGCAGAGCCCAACTACATGATAACGCTCGTAAGACGCTCGATGATGCGTATCGCGGAAAGAATCGCGGAGAAATTCGGACTCGGCTGCATAATCAACGGTGAGGATCTCGGGCAGGTGGCAAGTCAGACGCTTGAAAGCATTACAGTCACCAATTCCGTGATACGTAATCTCCCCGTATTCCGCCCGCTTATCGGATTTGACAAAGAAGAGATCATCGCCGTATCAAAAAAAATCGGCACATACGATACTTCTATCAAACCGTTCGAGGACTGCTGTACGGTATTTCTCCCCGAAAGCCCGGCAACAAAGCCCACGATCCGCAGAAGCGAAGCGAGCGAGAAAAAGATCCCGGACTATGAAAAACTGCTTAGCGACGCGATCGAAAATGCAGAGATCATAA
>DXHT01000089.1 GCA_019113265.1 Bacillota bacterium
TTATCCAATGGCTGTTTCCTCGGTCTGCCCGTGCTTTTTCTTCCGCGACGTTCTGTCATGAACCCTGCCGCTCCTTCTTCCAAGTATATGCGCTCCCACCTGTGCAGAGTTTCCATTGCTCCGCCCATAGAATTTTTCACAAGTCCATATTTGCGAGCTGTTTCACTGTAACTCAAACGGTTTTCACGCATATCCATTATAACAGATATCTTGAACTCTGGCGAGTATTTTGTGTTGTGTTTCTTCCTTTGCATAATAAAATGCACCTCCTAAAGTTTGTCTAACTTTTGGGGTGCATTTCATCATCGCCGCTCCTCTTCTTTTTCTTCGCGCCGCAGGCGATAAAAATTTTACCGCGTTTTTTGCTCTCTTCGTGCTTTCGGTCGTCCCGATACATATTCCGCATAACGGGCGTTATATTTTTGACTCGCAGCCGAAATTGATGGTAAAATAAGTTAAATATACAGAAAATGCTAAAAAATCGACAATTTATGCTTAAAGTATGACAAAACATTAAAAAAGTAGGATAATTAAAAAAGAGTTTTAAGGAGGTAAAGGGGGATGATCCACATTGCTGTCGTCGACGACGATCCGACCGAGCGCGCGCGGATAAAAGAATGCCTTGATTACGTTACAAAGAAGCGCAAAGCGGAATTTTCGGTGACGGAGTTCGGCGACGGTGAGGAGTTTCTCGGCACGTACACTCCGTGCTACGACCTCATACTCATGGACATAGAGATGCCGGGCATGAACGGCCTTGAAACGGCTAAAAAGCTGCGCGCCGTAGACAAGACGGTGCTGCTCATGTTCGTGACGCGTATGGCGCGGCTTGCCGTCAAGGGATATGAGGTAGACGCGCTGGACTTTATAGTCAAGCCGATAGACGAATACGGCTTCGCGCTCAAAATGGACCGTGCGCTGTCCCGCCTCAGCGCGTCGGCAAACGACAATCTGCTGCTGCGCGTGGACGGGGAGTTCGTCAGCATAAGGCTGGGAACGCTGCAATACATAGAGACGGACGGGCATTATCTCGTCTATCACACGCCCGACGGCGATTACAGGGAATATGCGTCGCTCAAAAGCGCGGCAAAGCGTCTGGGCGGTAATTTCGTGCGTTGTAACAGTTGTTACCTCGTCAATCTGCGGTTCGTAACGGGAGTTTCGCGCAACAAGGTGCTTATAGCGGGCGCGGAGCTGCCGATAAGCAGACCCAAGAAGAAGTCGTTTATGGAAGCGCTTACCGCATTTATGGGAGGTGCAGGGGAAACAGGTGATGGGGAATCTGGGTAACGTCTATTTTGTATTTGAAATAACGGTTGCGGAAATAATTTTCTTATACGCCTATCCGAGGCGTAGATTTTTCGTGCTGCGCGCCGTTCTTTCCTGCGCGGCGGTTTTTGTCGCGGCGTATTTCATACCTTTGCCGAGCATAATCGGACTGCGCTTTCTGATAATGCTCATCCGCTACATAGTGCTTTGGGGAATGACTCTCGCGGGGATGTGCGTGTGCTTTTCGGCGAGCTTTCCCGCCGTGCTTTCGGCATGCGCGGCGGGGTATGCGCTGCAGCATTTTTCGTATAAGCTCGTAACGCTGCTCGGACTGACGGGGATGTTCAATTTCATCCACCCCCGCATAGTGACGCGCGGTTTCGTGTCCGAAATGATGATATTCCCGTTTACCTACTTAGCGGCGTTCTTCACGTTCGGGCGGCTTGCCGCCAAAAACCACTACTATCGCAATACGGACGTGCGCTTTGTCGCGCTGTCCGTCGGAACGGTAGCGATATGCATGGTCATAAACCGCTTTGCGCCGCGCGGTGACGTATTTGCCACAATCGGTACGTCGCTGTACGCGATGACCTGCACGCTGTTCGCCCTTATAGTCCAATACGTTCTGAGGGTGTCCGTCGAGTCCAAAGAGGAGAGCGCGGTGTTACAGCGCGTATTGCAGGAAAAGGAGCGGCAGTACGAATCGAGTATGACCAACGCCGAGCTGCTCAACATAAAGTGCCACGACTTAAAGTACACCATATCCCGCCTGGGCGGCAGGCTGGACAAGTCGGAGATAGACTCCATAAACTCCCTCGTGGACTCATACGACAGCGAGCTTAAAACGGGCGTGACCGTTCTCGACGTGCTTTTGGGAGAGGTTTCGGCGCGCTGCCGCAATCTCGGCATAAAGTTCACCTTTCTCGGCGACGCCACGCGGCTGGGAACGATGGCGCCCGCCGACATATATTCGCTGTTCGGCAACGCCCTCGACAACGCGATAGAGGCGGTGAGCAAACTGACGGTAGACGGCATGAAGCAGATAGGCATGACGGTAGAGCCGCGCGAAGGCTCGGTGTTCGTCAGCGTATATAATTATTATTCCGGCGAACTGGATATGGCGGGGGATCTTCCCGCAAGTACGAAAAAAACGGGCGCGGGCTATCACGGATACGGACTGAAAAGCATACGACTCATTGCGGAGCGTTATGGCGGCGGTATCGCATGTTCGGCGTCGGGCGGGATATTCCGCCTCGCCGTGCGCCTTAAACTGTGACGCGCGCGGTGCATAAAGACTTTCCCCGATGCTTTTTCGGAAGAGCAAAAAGCATCGGGCGCGTCAATAAAAAGTAAAGACTTTTCTCGTAAGCCCGCGGCAAAGGCGTTTCGCCCGCTCCCGCGGGCGTTTTTTATGCGCCGTTCAGACGCGCCCGGGACGCTGTCGTGCGTTTTTATATCGTAGGCGCGCTTTTATATTGCTTGGCACGCGTTGAAAAGACGATTTTACCGCGCTTTTTTCCTTTTACCGCGCTTTTTCCTTTTCGCGCGGCTTTTCATTATTTGCGCGCTCCCGCTTACAGAAAAAGATAGGAAAACAACAAATTAACCCTATTTTAACACAGAGGCAAAAAATGGTGCTATGCTTACTTGGCAACGGGAAAAACCGTGCTAAAACACAATAAGGAGGAAGAGAAAAAAGGGAAAACGTGTGAAGTGATGAGGGTAAGAACGAAAGATCGTTCGCTTGCGAGGCGTCGCCTCGCCGACAAATAATCAAATAACAGGAGATTATCGATGAGTAAATTCAGAACATTATTCAGAGGGCTTGCATGTGTTTTTATGTTCCTTCTGATAGTGACGGTACTCGCGTCCTGGATACTCGAATCCAACCGCTCCATGGTTGACCAGACGTTCGGGACAAACAGCGTTGTATTCGTCACAGACGAAAACGCGGGTGCGCTGTTCACGGCTTTCACCCCCGATGAGGAGTTCCTTACGGACGGCAAGCTGGATATGGACAAGAATGTGGCGATCCACCGGGATCTCAGCGTCAGATTGCAGGAAGAGGGAAGCGTGCTGCTTAAAAACCAGGCATATGCTGCTTCGCAGCCCAATGCGCTGCCTCTCAGCCAGAAAGAACCCGAAAATCTGAACATAACCATTTTCGGACGCAGAGGGTATATCAATCAGCTGTCATCTTACGGCGGTTCGGGATACACTATCGAGCAGGCGCTTACGAATGCGGGAGTCAACGTCAACGGGACGATGAAGAGCATTTACGACGCATGGAACAAAGATGGGGCAAACAAACTCGTGCAGCCGGGCTGGGCGAGCAACAAGACGTATGACTTCAAATTCGACGTAAGAGAAACGTCGACTGAGTTCATGCAGCAGCAGAATGCGAGTTATCGGGACAGTTTTTCCGAGCATTCGGATGCGGCGATAGTCGTTCTCGGCAGGACGAACGGCGAGGGCGCGGATTACAAACCGGGTACGGCGGGAGTCGTTCAGCCCGGCGACGCGAATGCGGTGGACGTGAGCACGGCTAACGCGCAGAGAAACGCGCTTGCGCTTTCGCCCAACGAAAAGGCGACGATAGAGCTTGCAAAAGAGTGTTCGGACAGAGTCATCGTCCTGCTCAACACCGTTTCCGCAATGGAAGTGCAGGAGCTTAAAGACGACCCGGACATCGACGCGATCATGTGGGTAGGACTTCCTGCCACGTACGGCGTGGACGGCATAGCCAATCTGATTCTCGGCAAGGAGAGTCCGTCGGGCGGACTTTACGACACCTATGCGACGGACACCGCGGCTAACCCCGCGATGATGAACTTCGGCCACTATGAGCTTACCAACGGCAACCTCATAGATCCCAAAAGGGACGGCGAGCGCAAGGACACGTCCAGCGTCGGAACGCGCGGTACCGACCCCGGATTCTGGCACTATTTGATAGAGGCTGAGGGCATTTACGCCGGCTCTTACTACTACGAGACCCGTTACTACGACGCAGTCGTCAACTCGTCGTCGGGCGCGGGCACGGAGAGCGTGGGCGCGAGCTACATAGATGTTGCGGACTCCAACTCGACGTGGGACTATGCGAATAACGTCACGTTCCCGTTCGGCTACGGTCTGTCTTACACCACGTTCAGCTTCACGATGGGCGACGTGACCGTTCAGAGAAACGGCGGACACGAGGTCATAGCGTCCTTCGACGTTACCGTCAAAAATACCGGTAGCGTTGCGGGCAAGACCCCCGTTCAGATATACGCTCAGTCGCCGTACACCGATTACGACAAGCGGCACGGCGTCGAGAAGAGCGCGATACAGCTCATGACGTTCGAAAAGACGAAGAAGCTCGATCCGAACGAGTCCCAGACCATTCACTTCGACGTCGATCTTCAGGAACTTGCAAGCTACGACTACAAGACTGCCAAGACGTATATAATGGAAGAGGGAACGTACTACTTCGCAGTGGGTAACGGCGCGCACGACGCCCTCAACAACGTACTCGCGGCGCAGGGCAAGACGACCGCCGACGGCATGGACGCCAACGGCACCGCGGCTCTTGCAAAGGCGTGGACTTACGATTCCGCGATAGACAACGTGGTAGACGACTTCACGTTCTCGCAGTCCAAAGCGGGCGAGGAAATAACCAATCAGCTCAAATATGCTGACTGGAACGATTACGCTCCCGGCACGGTGACCTACCTCACCCGTAACGACTGGGACGGCACCTGGCCTCGCACCTATACGAATATGACCGCTCCCGAACTCATGGTCAAGCATTACAACGGAAAGGTCATAGACTACGGCACCAAGGGCAATCCCGACAGCCGGGCGGAGCTTGATGCGGTCCTGTTCGATCAGGAGAGCCCCAACGGCTATAAGTTCGGCCACATGGTAGGCGCGGCGTTCGACGACTACCGCTGGGAAGAGCTGATAAATCAGATCTCCCTTGACGAGGCGATACTGTTCGCCATCGAGTCCGGACGCGGATTCGCGGCTATAGACTCCATCAACTTCCCTGAGGGAAGATACGCGGAGAACGGTCCCGGCACGCCCATATGGTACGATGCGAACTCCTCCGAACCGCAGGCTCCGTGGAAAGTGGAAGAGCCGCAGGACAACGAACACAATCTCGGTTCGTTCCCGACGTTCTCCGTCATCGCTTCGACGTTCAGCCGCGAGCTGGCGTATGAGTACGGCAGAGTGCTCGGCAATGACTCAATATTCGGCGAGAAACCCATACTGTGGTTGCCCGGTGCCAACCTGCACCGTACCGCTTATGCGGGCCGCAGCGAGCAGTACTTCTCCGAGAACCCCATCCTTACGGGTATCATCACCATGGAAGCCGCTTACGGCGCATGGCAGAAGGGCGCGATAGTGACCGCAAAGCACTTCGCATTCAACGATCAGGAAATGCACCGTTCGGGCGTCGGCACGTTCCAGACCGAACAGCGCGCAAGAGAGATGGAACTCCGCGGATTCCAGATCGCTTTCGAGGCTAACAAGTACAATGAGCCGATAGAGGGCGAGAGAGACTTCAGCTGCGGTATGCAGGGCGTCATGACCTCGTTCAGCAAGCTCGGCGGTATCGAGTGCACGGTCAACGAAGGACTGCTCAGCGGCATACTTCGCGGCGAGTGGGGATACCACGGCTACATCGTCAGCGACCTTAAAGACGACCTCGACCTCATGCCTCAGGCGTTCCTTGCGGGTCTCGGCGGATATGACTGGCGTACGTTCGAGCAGGACGTCCAGCCTTACATGGACGCGGAGAACTTCAAGTACGACGCAGAGCTCATGCAGGCTATAAAGGAAGTCGTTCACGAGAAACTGTGGGTGTTCGCAAACAGCAGCTTCATGAACAGAGTCAACGCGTCCACGCACTCCGTGTGGAACATGACCTGGTGGAGAGCGCTGTACATCTCCGGTATCGTGATATTCTCGGTCATCACCGCGGCGTCCGTCGTGATGTATGTACTGAGCGAAGTATTCAAAAAGAGAAAGGAGGCATGACATGGGTATCTTCAAAAAACTTTCGATAGGATCGTATGTCCTTGCACTCGGAGTTGTGCTCGCGCTTATCGCCATGATAATCGGCATAACGAGCAGCGCTAAATACGAAGGATTCTGGGAGCCCACGATGGGCGGAGTGATCGCGTTTACCATATTCGGTATAGTGTTCGCAGCCGCCGCCATAGCCCTCGGAGTCAAATTCGGCGACACGTTCTGGACGAGCGCCGTGCTTGTCATAGCCGTACTGTTCTTTGCTCTCGCTACCTGCTACATGGTAATGAGCAAGATGAATGTCATGGGTACCGTCGTGTTCTCCGATCTCGAAAAGGGATTCGAGCCCGCCGAATACTCCTGCTACGTCGGCCTTGCAAGCAGCGTCATCTACATAATCGCGACGTTAGTGACGGCGGTAGGTACGTTCTTCCGCGTGGTACGCAAAAACGAGGGAGAGCCTGCGGCAAAGGCAGCGTAAAGCAATAAACAGTTCACAACCGTCGGCGTGAAAACCGACACCATAATTCCCATCACTTCCCCTGCGGAGCGGCGTTAAGTCGCTCCGCGGGGGTTTTTTATGCCAGATGCGTCCTTTGCCGCACCCATGGTTGCCGCACGGAGGATAATATCCACGTATCGGCATTACACGGACAAGCCCGCGCGCCCGCCCGTGCAAAATCCGCGCGGTGTGACCTCTCGGCGCACGAAAAGCCTTGCCGATACAAAAAGTTTTGTCGATCATAAAAGTAGTGCGGCGCACCCCGACATATATGAACATTGCGGCACAGTAAACCGTGCAAGGCAGAATACCGCGCAGGGCACAATAAACCGTGCAAGGCACAATAAGCCGCGCAGGGCACAACAGACCGCACAAAGCATAATAAACCGCGCAGGGCACAGTAAGCCGCACAAGGCACAGTAAGCCGTGCAAGGCAGAATACCGCGCAGGGCACAAAAAGACCGCCGCGAAAGGGAAGTGCTCTTTCGCGGCGGGTGCGTTACGGCGATATGCCGCACTTGTCAAATAAAGTTACTTGTTGTTTTCCTCTTCTTCGCGCTTGCGACGCTCTTCTTCCTCGCGTTTACGCGTGCGGTAGTCCTTGTAGCCGACGTTCTCGTTATCCGCCTGATCCCACTTTTTGCCGCCTACCGCAAGTATGCAGAGCAGAACGACCGCGGTTATCACTATTGCGATGATGGGAAGGACGAGTTTCGCCTCGATGACGAACGCGCCCACGAGGGCGAGAACGCCCGCGACGACGAGCACGCCGCCGAACAGGATATACAGCTTTTTAGCCACGCCCACCGTTTTTGCGGCAAAGCCGTAGACGATGAACAGGAATGCGAGGACGAACGCGAATATGGCGATGACCCACGAGAGGTTTACCGTTATGACGCCCGCCGCGCTGAGCAGCCAGATGACCGCAACGGCCACGAAACACAGTGCGACAAGCACCTTGAACAGCAATTTTTTGCTCATGATATTTTCTCCTTTATCTGAGTATGACCGAGTGCGATACCGCGCAGATGGTGTCGCCCTCGCCGAGGACTATGTCGTCGCCGTGGCGCACTTCGCGCACGAGACCGCCTATGCGGATATTGAACGCGCTCTGTTTTTCGCTTGCGCTCAGCACCGCGTATTTGCCGGGGATTATTTTAAGGTCCTTTCCGACCTTATACGTAACGCCGCGTTTAAGCACTATGTCGCTTTCGAGGTGCGACACGACGGGGGAGCCGTCGGCGGCCTCTTCCGTGCCGTACTTTGTGTAGCGCACGCCGTCCACTATGCGCACGTCGTCGGCGGAGGACTTGCGCTCCGTCGCCTTGCGCAGTTTTATCGAAAGCACCGCGACGGCTATTATGAGTCCCACGCACACTATGCCGAGCGCGATTATGACGCCTGTCATTACTTGCATTATACCGACCTCCTTGTCGTCACCTTAGCAGGAAGTACAGAAGTACTCCTATGCCGGCGAGCGCCGCCAGCCCGATAAGCACCGTAAACAGCACTTTGACGGGGGATACGGGCGATTTGCCCGCGACGTTGCCGTTCTGTCCGTTGACGTAAAAATTATACAGTTTTCCGTTATATTTGCTGTGACCTATGTAAACGGGAAGAAGCATGTATTTATACGTCACTTTTCCGAAAGCCGTGTCCACGTTGAGATAGTCCACGAAATCGTAAACGTACTGCGAAAGTATTGCTTTCTGCACCGCGCTGCGCATGCGCGCCTGCGCCTCGCACCAACACTCCGTGCCGTCCTTTTCGTACTGCGTCGCGCCGAAGCCGTAGATGAAGTCCTCGTTGTACTTCTGCGCGTAGTCCGTCGCAAAGGGGAGCAGTTTGTTCATGCGCTTTTCGTCGCGGCTCTTGTTGGCGTACACCAGCACGTCGTTGAAAAAGCGCGAATACGTACCGCTTATGGAGTAATAGCGCACACGCCGCTCCTGATACGTCTTGCCGTTGCGGCGCACCGTGACGTAGTAATATTCGCCCAGTCTGCCGTTATACGTCGAGAACGTGTCCGAGTCGAAAGTGAACGCGGGGAAGTAGTTGCCCCTTATCTGTTCGGGGCGGACGTTCTTTTTGTACTTTCTCGGCGCGTACAGCTTGCGCTTTGCCCATTTCTTGAATTTTTCCGCCGCCGCCTTGTCGTCTATGAGGAAGGGGAGAACGGCGTTGGGTTTGAGCCCGACGAGGTCGCTCTCTTCCACGACGTTGGGCGTGCCGCAGTACGGACAGACGGGCGCGATGTCCTTTTTGGAAACGATTGTGCGCGCGCCGCAGTTCTTGCAGGCGAACACGCGCGTTTCGTCCTTCC
>DXHT01000090.1 GCA_019113265.1 Bacillota bacterium
GTCTATCTCCACATGGCTACTGTAATTATCGGAATACTTGACTTTGGATGTATCCTCGATCTGCACTATGGGAGTAACGGGAAGCTCGTATTCCACACCGTTTGCCTTCACGCTTACAAAAGTCGTACCGACCGTGACGGGTCCGCTCAATACTTCGAACTCCGTCGGATCCGTAGAAGTGGAATATTCGCATTCGCATTCCATTGCGAAGTTGAAATCATCCTTAGTGAATTCATGGCCGATTTCGTAAACGCTCTTCTTTGTCGACACTACGAGCG
This sequence comes from Bacillota bacterium, assembly GCA_019113265.1. Taxonomy (GTDB): domain Bacteria; phylum Bacillota; class Clostridia; order Christensenellales; family Pumilibacteraceae; genus Protoclostridium. Next base: position 279 of record DXHT01000090.1, read on the forward strand.
ACATCTCATGAGACGTGATATCGATCTTTTCGCCGCATATGCACTCTTTCCAGTGTTCGGAATCGCTGCACTTGACTTCAAAGACGTGCTCGGACTTCTCTGCCGCCACACAGCCGGGGCGGGTGCAGACGTGCCAGTGATAAGTATCGTCCTTCGACCACTCTTCTGCCCACAGGTGACCGAGGGCAGGCAGTTCGGGCGTTACGAGATCGCCGTCGGCATTGACCGTCGCGCCACACTCGGAGCATATCCAGTACTCGGTATTGCCCGCAGTTACGCACGTCGGAGCGACTGCGGGAACATAAGTCAGCGTGTGTCCGGACTCGCTGCCGTAACTCACGACGCGCACGTAATCGAACATTTCAGAACCGAACTCGTCGAACGCATTGGTAACCGCGCCGTCCTTGTATGCAAGGCGGAGAGTTATCTTGTTCTCGCCCGCTTGCAGCCTGACATGTTTCATCGTAACGTCAAAGAACGTCTCTCTCGTGCGCGTCCATGCGGGCGTGTCCTTTTCCTGATTGTCGAATTCATCACCCGTTATCACCTCGGGAACTATGACCGAATCGGCTATCGACTGCCGCACGCCGTTGATATAGAGGTCATAGAAGTCGCCCAGCTTATACTCGCTCGCGTCCCACTTCGTCCCCGTTACGGCGGAGTTGTTACCGCGCCAGTTCATGTTGGTGGTGCGGAGGATCACATCCGCATAACCGTCTGCCGCGCTGTTTACGGTGAACGTTATGGATTTCTCTACGTCGGGATTGTAATCGGAGAGTTTTGTTTTGAATATTTCATATACTATCGTTCCGCTGCCTTCTTCCGTGAACTCCGTCCCGTCATATGAATACATTGCGTAATTATCCCATTTTCCGTTCGCGCCAACACTCACTGCGTCTTCCGCCTCGAACTTCTCGCTTATCCTGATAGGAACGACGGCTTTGAACGTCTTTTCGCCTATTTTGCAGGAAACGGTAACGTTTGTGCCGAGAGTGAGCGGTGTGCCGTCCGACGGGGTGACCGTGTAGTCTGTAACTTCGCCGAGATCGTCGCCACAGGTACAGAACTTATGAACTTCCATACCCGTCAGATCCAAAGTCTCGCCGGCGGTATAAGAGGTCTTATTAGGCATCGTGACTATGCGCACCGATCCCACTTCTTCCGCCGTCGTCGCGCTGTAATCGCACTTGGTGCAGCTTTCGATATGAGCCGTGCCGTCCTTGGTGACGACTATGTCGTGAGCCTCGCTCTCCGTCTTGTCGCAACGCGAGCAGGTGCGGCTGTGAGTTTCCGCTCCGTCGCTCTCCCACTCGCCCCAATCGTGGCCGAGTGCGGGAACGGATACGTCCACCACGCGCTCTATGCAGTACTTGTCAACATAGGCTTGCAAACATTTGCTGCAATAGTAGTATCCGATACTTCCCGCCGTTTCACATTTCGGCTCGACTGCGGGTATATAAGTGATATCATGATCGCAAGCGTCGGGATCGGGAGTGCCGTAAGAGGAAATCTCTATCCAGTCGAGGTTGAGCGAGCAGGGCGGTTCGTTGAATTTGGTGGTTTCGCCGTATTCCGAACCGTGCATACTCAGCTTTATCGTATGCTCGCCCGCCGTAAGATCGAGAGTGGCGATCTTAGTCGTAAGGTAGGTGTTGAACAGCTGATCCTGCGTGCCCGCGGGCATTGCCGGCATGATCGCCGTTTCGTCCACGGGACGAGCCTCGCCGCCGTCCACAATCACATCCATAACGTGCGAGAGATTGAGCTCGCGCGCCGCGCTGTCGCTGCCGCCCGCAACGACATAGCTGTTATTTGAGTTTATCGTAAGATCGTATTTTCCGTCCGCCGCGACGGAAACGGTAAACGTTACGGACGTTTCCTCGTTTTTATTGGCTATCGAGCCTTGGAACGCCGCATAACCTACCGTTCTGCCGCTGTCGGCGTACGCGCCGCCGTCGAGCACCCACTCGGTTATGCCGCCCGAAGTCGCGCTCGCACCCGTCATTGCCGTTGCGTTTTCGCCCTCATATCTCGCGCGAATGAGTACGAGAAATTCGTGATATACTGACGAATTGCCGACGAGAGTGACCGCGCTGCGGTACTGCTCGCCGAGATTCACTAAATCGGACGGCTGATTGAAAATGAATTCGCTGTCATCCAAAATGCGGCGGTTGCCCGTCTTTGCATAAGTCGCAATGACTTCGGGGGTAGACAGTTTTTCACCCACGAGGACTTCGCAATCGCCGAGTACGTCTATGCTCGTTATATTGCCGTTATCCAGACCCGTGACTACGCTAATCGGAACGTCACACGTAACCGTCGTTTCGCCTTCCGTGTAGCTGACGGGAACGGACGTCTGACCCTGCGTAAGCGGCGCGGTGGACGCGGTATATTCCGTCACCGCACGCACTTCGCCGTCATTGTACGTCGCGTTCAGCTTCATGCCCGTTTTGTCGAACGTCGTACCCGTTTCGTAAGCTATGAGATACGGCATTTCGGATACGGCGAGAGATACGGGAACGAGAGGCGTGAGCGCGATATTCAATTCGGTAGTCTTGCCTCGATAGCTTACGGAGACCGCTCCGCCTTCCTCCGCGAACGTCGACGGAAGAGTCAACACATAATCTTCGGGAGACAACGTTTGATACTCCGCCTCGATATATTTACCGCCGTACTTCGCAGTTACGACAAGGTCTTCCTCGGTCAATGTCGCCTTACCGTTATCGTATACCTCGACTCCGTCTTTAAGTTTAGCCGATATGGATTTCAGCGTTTCGAGATCGGCTTTCTGTACCACCGCGAGAGCGGCTTCCGACCTTGCCTTATACGGCAGATACGAGCCGAGGGGAACGGCTATAACCGCCGCTACGACGAGAGCGGCAAGCACTATGCCCACTATGAGTTTTATTTTGCCGAACTTAGTCATCTTTTCCGCCCTCCGTATTTTCGCCCTGTCCGCCGCACGGCTGCGGAGCGGTTTCCGCCGCCGCTTTGGCTTTTCTGTCCTTTATTATGCCGAGCACGAGCAGGAACGCCCAGAACGCGCAGCTTGCAAAGGCTATTATGGTAAGGTCTATGAGCAAAGGCTGCCACCATATCCACGGCTCTCCGAGCAATCCGCCGGAAACATAGTCGATGTTGGTCACGGTTGCGGTGTACTCGGCGTTGAGCCACATGTACAGCACGTTTTTGACCGCCTGACGTATCTCACGATCCATGCGTACGCCCGTCGTGTTCTTTCCGTTTATGCCCGTCGCCATGCCGAGATCGCCGCCCATGCGGATGGACTCGTTCATGTTCATATACTCATTGTGGTCGCTGAAATCGGTGATTATCGCGCCGCGGAAATCCCACTCTCTGCGGAGCAGACCTTCCTGCAAGCCTATGCTGCCGCCCGCCCAGCGCGCTCCCACGCGGTTGTAGCTGGACATTATGCCCACACAGCCGCCCTCTTTGACCGCTATTTCAAACGGCTTGACGTATATCTCGCGCAGAGCCTGTTCGCTGAGCCACGAGTAATAGGAATCCCTTCCCGTTTCCGTTTCGGCAACGGCATAATGTTTGAGGAACGCATAGCGGCCTTCCGTCTTCATGCCGTAAACGGCGTTAGCGGCGGCCTTGCCCGAAAGCAGCGCATCCTCGCTGTAATACTCGAAGTTTCGCCCGCCGAAGGGAGAACGGTGTATGTTACAGCCGGGTCCGAATATACCCGCAAAACCGACGTTCTGCATTTCCACGCCGAATGCCGCTCCGAAGCGGAACGCCACATCCTCGCTCCAACTCTGCGCCGTGACGAACGCTGACGGGAATCCCACGCCGCGGCGCTCGACATTTATGAAGCCGCCCGCCTGCACGGGACCGTCCCTGTCCTGAAGTGCGGGCTTACCTACGGAATTTACCGCAGGCGTTCCCGACGCGCTGATACCTATCATTGCCAGACCTTCGGAGCGTTTGAGCTGGTCGAGCAGAAGATTCCAATCGTCGTCTTCATAATACTCGGGATTACCGAGTTTTTTACCAAGTTCCGTTATACCCGTTGCGGGGTCGTATACTTTGAGTCCGTTGTTCGCTTCAAACGTAACGGGAGTCAGATCGACGGGGTCGCCGAACGCGTCCTTAGTCGCCTCGTTCCACGCTTTCTCGTCATCCGACGTGAACAGATTGTACTCGCGCACGTTATCCGGGATATTGCGTGCGGGAGCGCGCTCGGGTGCGGAAGTCGGGAACGAAGCGCGCGTTATATACGCCACGTTCTGATTGCCGCCCGCGTCGCCCAAGCCGTCCACGGATACGCCGTCTACCGCATCTTCGCCCGTAAACAGATTATCCACTTCGTTCGTGGTAACGGGATCGTTTTTAATGCTTATGGTAGAGGGCACGTTGAACTCTATCGGGTCGCAACCCTCTTTTACGCTGTGGCTGTCAGTGCGCAGAGTGAGCGTATAATCTCCCTTGTCCACTTCATAGCCGGTGAATTCATTGTTATTGCTGTCGTAACAGTCGTAAGACGCAAGATCGGACACTTTGAGCGTTATGGTAACGTCCTCGGACTGCCCGGGTTCGATATCCCCCGTCTTTGCAAATCCTACGAGAGAAACGTCCGACTTTTCTATCTCCCCGTCGTAATAGGGCGGAGTGACGTATAACTGAACGACGTCTTTTGCCGCAAGCGTTCCCGACGCGTTCGTCACGCGGACGACTACTTTTATCTCCGTTTCGGCGGTGAGCGAGTTAAAAGAGGTAGTCGTTTCGGGCAGCACTTCCCAGGTGAACGTGTTGTAAGACAAGCCGTAACCGAACGGGTACTGCACGACGGCGTCGAACCCGCTCTTGGTGATCTCCGAACCGCTGTCGGACAGCACTTTGAGCGTTCTGCCGTTCCATATGCCCTCTGCGTCCGCCGTTTCAAACCACTTGTATCCGACGTATATGCCCTCGATATAGTCAACGTAATACGGTCCCGTCGGAACTTCGGGCAGCGAGTTTAATTTCGTGCCGTCGGGATACAGTCCTTCGGCATTGCCGTAATAGACCACGCCGTCGAAACCGACGTGATTATAGTTGACGTGATCTTCCATCGCATACGCATATGTGTCCGCAAAGTGCCCCGACGGGGATACTTCGCCGTAAAGCAGCGAGGGCAGACCGGACGCGCCGCGCGTTCCCGTACCGCCGACGACGACGCACGCGTCTATGCCGGGAATGGTTTCGAGAAAGCCTAACTCCATGACGTTGAGCGCGTTCACGACAACTATCACCTTTTCATAGTTCTCCCCGACATATTTAAGAAGAGCTTCCTCTTCCTTAGAAATTTCGAGGTATGTGCGGTCATAGTCCGTTTCGCCGATATATTTGAGCTGATACTTTGTCGGGTCGGTGGACTCGCCCGCGCGCCGTCCCAGAACGACGAACGCTGTACCCGAATATTCCCTTGCTCCGCTGAGCAGAGAATCGGAGTAGTAGTTCTTGTCGTTTATGTCGGGATCGGCAAGCTTGTAGTAACCGGGCCCTCCGCCTATCGCTCCGCCGTAACCCTGAGGGCTCAAAAATCTGCGGTACATGGCCGCAAGATCCGTATTGTACTGCACTCCGTAGTTATTCAGACTTTTGAGAAAGTCTATGTTGAGGCTCTCGTCGTTGGTCTCGGGCATTACCTGTCCCGAACCCGATCCGCTGTAAAGCCAGTCCACCGACGCTCTTCCGAATACGTTCACCTTGGAATCGGTTTCGAGCGACAGCGGAAGAACGCCGTTGTTCTTTGCGAGCACGGTTCCCTGTTCCACTATCTCGCGCGACATCGCCTGCCCCTCCGAACTTGCCTCATCCTCTTCGAGTATGGGGATCGTTACGGGCGGACACAGCTGCGCCGATACGACAGTGGACATCGTGGGTTCGAACAGTATGCAGTTTGCCACTATGAAGAACGCGACAATGACCGCAATTACCGCAAGACCCACTATGTGTTTTACTTTCATCTCACTTCCTCCTTTATGAGTTTAGAATATATTAGCACGGATGAAATGAAATGTATCGATTAAAACGTATTCGTGCGATTATTTATCATATTCGTGAGATCTACTCTTACCTACGGGGAAAATCAGGTTGAGGTTGAACGCGCCGCCGTCCGCCTTAACGGTCATTTCTCCGCCGTATTTAAGGCATATCATGCGCACGCTCTTCATGCCGTAGCCGTGATTGACCACGTCCGCCTTGGTGGTAACGGGCAGCCCGTTCTCGAACGCGAGAGAGCCCTCGTAAAGGTTATGTATGTTTACGGACAGAAAGCCCTTTACCTCTTTTATGGAAAGGCTTATCGTGCGCTTTTCGACGGGCAGATCCTTGACAGCCTCTATCGCGTTGTCCGTCAGGTTTCCGAAAAGCGCGTACAGATCCGCGTCCGACATGAACGACAGTCGGCTTCCGTCCGCCATGCACGACAGACGTATCTTCCTGCGGTTGCAAAGCAGGCTCTTTTCCGTCAGGATTATATCCAGTGCGTCGTTGCCCGTCTTTACCACGCTGTCGTAAATGTCTATGACCTGTTCCATCTCGTCTATGGCGTCCGCCGACACCGATTCGCGCCCCGCTATCGTGCGCAGCTGATGCCGCAGATCGTGGCACTTCATGTTGACGAGCTCTATATTCTCCTTGGTTATCTCGTATTGCTCCTTCTTCTGCTCCCACAGGCGGCTGAGGGCGTCGTAATCCCGTTCCAGCTTGCGGCGCAGTGCAACGGCGAACTGTATGTACATTGCCAGAACGCAGCAGAATATGTTATACAGATACAGGGCGACCACGTAGCCCGTGTCGAAATTGCCCACGCTGTAATATGTCACGAACGAGCTCGAAACGACGTCCACGATCACTATCATCGCAACGACGACGAGAAGAGAAAGGTGCCGCAGTTCCAGACTGCGCCCTCTGTCCGTCTTGCGCATGGCGTACACCAGCGCCGTCCAGTACGTCCATACATATACGAGCAACCATACCGCCACAACAAGCAGGTTGGAAGTGAATATGAATCCGCCCACGCCGCCGAATCGCGGATCGGTTATTACTTCCCCGTCCCCGTAGTTGCCGAACGACTCGCCGCCGTTGAGCCCCGTAAGAACGATTATGAGATCGAACAGTTCATACGCTATGTGCTGCATGGTGTAGCCCGCGAGCGAGCAGAACACGACCGTCGCCCACGACTCGGCAAAGCATATCCTCAGCATGGGAACGGTGAACGCGAAAAGTATTATGAACATCGCAGAACACCAAACCGCGTTGTATGCTACTATGGGAACGGCGAACGCGAACGCAAAACAAGCCGCCGTGCAGAGCGCGGCGCGCAGAGCAAAGAACGGACGACGTTTGAGTTTTATGCACATCAGCACTTCCGCCACGAGAAGCTCTGCCATAAACTGGAATTTATACAGAAAGAAAGGGGTAAAATCGTACATCAGATCTTACCCCCGTAGTAGTCCGCAAGAGCGCGCATGAATTCCTTCTTTCTGAGGTGACTTACGGAAAGTTCCTTGCCGTCCACTATCACGGAAAAACCCTTTACCGAATCGACAAACGCGAGGTTGACTATATAACAACTGTTGCACCGTTTGAAACCCTCTCCGAGGAGCTGTTCCGCTTTTTTCAGACTGCCGTATGAGCGTATGTCGCCGTCCGAAGTGTGATACACTATGTCGTGACTGATTATTTCGGCGTATTTTATGTCGCGGCGACGGACGGCGCGCGTCACTCCGTCGGACGCTATCATCACCCTATCCGCGCCCGATACCTTTATCTGTTCGACGGCGCGGCGCAGTTTGAGCGCGAAATTGTCGTATGTAACGGGCTTTACGAGAAAGTCGAGCGCACCCACTTCATATCCCTTTACCGCGAACTGCATCATGTTCGTGACGAACACTATCACTACGGACGAATCCACGGCGCGCAACTTTTCCGCAGTCTTCATCCCGTCGAGGTCGGGCATGTCTATGTCCATGTATACTATGTCGAATCCGCCCTTGGACGACGCGAGAAAATCCAGCCCGTCGGAAAACAGACTGACATCAAAACCTATGCCGTGCTCCGCGGCATACCTTTTTATATAGCCTTGAAGAAGATCGCGCGCGGCTTGTTCGTCGTCCACTATGGCGGCTTTTATCATTCGCATTCCCCCTTAATAGCAGCCTTCGGCATACTATAACATAAAAAAACACGCTTGTCAAGATGGATGACAAATACTGACGGCGGTAAAATTTTTGTAAATCAATGCAAACGAACGAAAGCATGCGGAGCGCAAAAAACAGCAATCGGGCAGAGCAAGGTGCGGCGGCAAAACCGCGCAACGCGTTTTGACTGTCGGCGCGGAAGCGGATTTATCCGAAAAACCCTTGACAAAAGGTTCTTTTTGGTTTATACTTGACGTAATTTAATACCGTAAAGGCAATGCCTTACAGGAATAGTAATCTTGTTACGCGTCCCAAGAGAACGTCCGGTCGGTGTGAGGACGAAGGCGTCGGGCAAGACGAACTCGCCATAAAGGATGCTAAGCCGCGCACCAAACGGAAGCGACGCTTCTCAGTAGACTGCGACGTAAATCCCCGCGTCAGTGGGAAGGGATATGATTGTATCCCGTAAAGCGCTGCGCCGTCACGGCGCGGAATAAGAGTGGTACCGCGGATCCGTCCGTCTCTTAACATACTTTCGTTAAGGGGCTTTTTATTTGCCCCGAAGGAGTTACCGTGAAAAACTGCGACAAGTACGGAAAAGGTTACTATATGCCCCCCGAGGATTACACGGATTGGGTGAAAAAGGACCGCATAACGACGCCTCCCGAGTGGTGCAGCGTCGATCTGCGCGACGGCAATCAGGCTCTCATAACGCCCATGAGCTTAGAGGAAAAGCTGGAATTTTTCAAGCTGCTCGTTCGCGTGGGATTCAAAGAAATAGAGGTGGGCTTCCCCGCCGCGTCCGAAACGGAGTTCAACTTCCTGCGCCGCCTTGTAGAGGATAATCTCATTCCCGACGACGTTACCGTGCAGGTGCTCACGCAGAGCCGCGAGCATATCATACGCCGCACTTTCGAAGCGTTGCGCGGTTGCCGCAGGGCAATAGTGCATCTGTACAACTCCACTTCCGTCGCACAGCGCGAACAGGTGTTCCGCAAGAGCAAGGAAGAGATAGTAAAAATAGCCACGGACGGCGCGGCACTCGTAAAAAAACTCGCGGAAGAGGACGGCGGCGATTACCGCTTCGAGTACTCCCCCGAATCGTTCACGGGGACGGAACCCGAATTCGCGCTCGAAATATGCAACGCCGTGATAGGCGTGTTCGATCCCACGCCCGACCGCAAGCTGATAATCAATCTGCCAAGCACCGTGGAGATGAGTATGCCTCACGTCTACGCCTGCCAGATCGAATATATGCACAAGCACCTTGCAAAGCGCGACTGCGTGTGCATCTCTCTTCACCCGCACAACGATCGCGGTTGCGGAGTCGCGGACGCCGAGCTCGGCGTGCTTGCGGGCGCGGACAGAGTGGAGGGCACGCTGTTCGGCAACGGCGAGAGAACGGGCAACGTGGATATAGTCACGCTCGCGCTCAATATGTACACGCACGGCGTCGATCCCCTGCTCGACCTCTCCGATCTCCCCGCGGTACGCGAGGTATACGAACGGCTCACCAACATGACCGTTCCTCCCCGTCAGCCGTACGCGGGTCAGCTCGTGTTCACCGCGTTCTCGGGAAGTCATCAGGACGCGATCGCAAAAGGTCTGGAATTCCGCAAGGAAACGGGGCGCAAACGCTGGGACGTTCCCTATCTTCCCATCGATCCCACCGACGTCGGACGCAGTTATGACGGCGACGTCATACGCATAAACAGTCAGTCGGGCAAGGGCGGCATAGGCTATATGCTGGAAAACACGTTCGGCTATCACCTGCCCAAGAACATGCGCGAGTCCGTCGGTTATGCTGTAAAGAACGCTTCCGACCACGCGCACAAGGAGCTGCTCCCCGACGAAGTGATGAAGGTGTTCTCGGACGAATTTATCAATATCGAGTCGCCCTATTCGTTCGTCAGGTACGACGTGACCAATGCGGGAGAGGGCGTTCGCGCCTGCGTCACTCTGCGTAGCGGCGGCAAGCTCGTCGACTACATAGGCTCGGGCAACGGCGCGCTCGACGCGATCACAAACGCTTTGCAGTGCAATATAAACGTCAAGTTCGGCAACCTGCAATACTCCGAACACGCGCTCGAAGAGGGCTCGCACTCACGCGCCGCGGCGTATGTCGGCATTACGGACGCTCTCGATCATCGCGTCTGGGCGGTAGGCGTGGACAACGACATCATGCGCGCGTCCGTAAAAGCGCTCGTCGGAGCGATCAATAAGCTGCTTACCGGCACTCACTCGTTCGGCGACGACTGATCGAGAATAAGCGGCAATATTTTTTCGTTATCACCCGCACCCGTTACCGCGACAGCGTCGCATTCGGGTGCGGCTTTTTTTATCATTTCCGCGGCTTCGGCAAGCGGCAGGGCGACGCAATCCCCGCCGCGCTCCCTCACCCTTTCGGCAAGCTCCTCAG
>DXHT01000091.1 GCA_019113265.1 Bacillota bacterium
CATATTTCGTATAAAGATTTTCCGACCAGATTTGTCAATTCTTCCGCGGTTGGTACTGTATCAAGCATGACGACCTCCTTATGTACTTTTCTTTAATTATACCATATTAAAAATGACAACAGCAAGTCATCTTATAAAAAAGCTCGACAAATTTGCCGAGCTTTTATGTTAATTCAATTCTTTTGTCGCCTTTTTAGGAGCGTCGGTGGGGGTGCAATTAGTGTTCGTTTCGGTTATGACGGCGCGAACTGCGGTGTCGAGAGCAAGCGTTATCATGTCGTTGAAGCCGCGCTCGCGTTCGGACGAGTCCAGCCCCGCGCCCGTAAGCGCGTTATCGCTCACGGTGAACACGGCGAGCGCCTGTTTGCCGAACTTGCGCGCGACGGCGTACAGCATCGCCGTTTCCATGTCCACGGCAAGCGCGCCCCGTCTTTTCCACTCCTCGGCGCGCTCGGAGCCGCAGTAGAACACGTCCGTCGTGTACACGCTCCCGCCCGTAAGAGTGAAATTGCGCTCTATCGCGCTCTTTCTCGCAAGCGACGCGAGATGCTCGGACGCGGGTATGCGTTCGTACATCGCCGCGCCGAAGCTTTCGACGCTGTTAGAGTCCGTCGCCGCGGTAAGAGCGATAAGTTTATCGCGCAGTTTCAGCCCGTCCGAATACGCGCCCGCACTCCCCGCGCGGATTATGTAGTCGACGCCGAATACGTCGAACAGTTCGTACGCGTATATCCCCATCGACGGCATTCCCATACCGCTCGCAAGGACGGATACGCGCGTTCCGAAGTAGTACCCCGTATACGCCTGCACACCGCGCACGTCGCATATCAGTCGCGCGTCCGTCAGATAGTTCTCCGCGATATAGCGCGAGCGCATGGGATCGCCCGGCATTACCGCAACGGGAGCAAAATCCCCCGCTTCCGCCGTCAAATGCGGTGTTTTCATTTCCCCCTCCTGTTTCGACGGCGTTGCCGTACCGTTACTCTCTCATCGGCTCTTTTTCTTTTTCGGAGCGACTGATTGTTTGAGTTTATAAGACGCGAGATCGGTGAGCGGCGCGGCTTTTTTGCCGTCACGCCGCAGCAGTTCGACGGCAAGATCCATGTATGCCAGAGATCCCTTGCTCGTCGGATAATACTGCACGACGGGAAGTCCGTAACTGGGAGCTTCTCCGAGGGTCACGTTACGCGGGATGCGCGTTTTGAATACGCTCTTTCCGAACCATTTAAGCACTTCCTGCGCCACCTGATTGGAAAGATTACTGCGCCCGTCGTACATCGTCATCACCACGCCCTCTATTTCAAGCGCGTGATTGAGGTGCTTTTTGACGAGCTTTACCGTGTTCATCAGCTGCGCTATGCCTTCGAGCGAGAAGAAGTCGCCGGGCATGGGGATGAGCACGGAGTCCGCCGCGGTCAGCGCGTTCACCGAGAACACGTTGAGCGAGGGCGGACAGTCTATGAATATGTAGTCGTAGTCCTCTCTTACCGGAGCGAGCGCGCGGCGGAGCACCTTTTCGCGCGACTCTTCAAGGCTCATCAGTTCCACGTCCGCCCCCGCAAATTCTATGTTGGCGGGGACCACTTGAAGGTTGGGAACGGTGGTCTTGCATACCGTGTCGCGCACGGTCGCATCCCCCATCATCACGTCGTATATCGTGCGACGGAGATTGTCCTTGCTCTCGCCGACTATGCCGAAACCGCTCGTCGTATTTCCCTGAGGATCTATGTCCACGACGAGTACTTTGTTCCCCATAAGAGCGACGAACGCGCTGAGGTTGATACAGGTGGTCGTCTTTCCGACGCCTCCCTTCTGATTGGATATTGCGATGACTTTTGCCACGGCACTGCCTCCCGGACGCGCCGCAACCGTTCGTCGGAACTACGAACAGACGTAAGCGGCACAATCCAATAGTAACAGAATGCGGGAGCGTTTGTCAAGGCTTATTGATAAAACCGCCTAAATTTTTACTGCGCCGCGCCCGCCATTGCTTACGGCAAATAATAAGTATAGCAAGCTACGCGGCAAAGTCAACCGTTTAATGCCGCGAGCCGCGAAAAATTTTACGCGGATAAAAGGGCGGCGCGCGCATGCCGCATTTATAAAAATAAAAGTCGCATAAACTTGCGCATAAACCGCGTTTTCTTCTTGACAAACGCCGCCGAGAATATTATAATAAGTTGCAGTCGGTCGGAAGAAGTCGCCTGTTCGCGGCACCTTCGCTCCGTCGCGTCACTCTTTCGTGACTATATATGCGCTGTTAGCTCAATTGGATAGAGCGTCGGTCTACGGAACCGAAGGTTGGGGATTCGAACTCCTCACGGCGCGCCAAACCGCGCGGGGTTAGCCCCCGCGCGGTTTATTTTTATCGGCTTTTAACGGCATAGCGGCGCGATTGCGGCAGAGCGGCGCGGGTAGCATACGCGGAAAGACAAGCGGCAGGGCGATGACGCCCTGCCGCTATTTTAACTGTGACCGTTTCGGTCTCTGCCGCTCGGGCAGTTTAAGAAGGCCGCCTCCCGCTTACCGCCGTAATCGAGGCAGCTCGCCATTATGACAGACGACGGAAAAGACGCATCAGATGATCATCAGGATCACGATGCCTGCGGCGACGAGTCCGAGAGAGGTTATGAGCGAAATGACGAACGCCACGGCGTTGCCCTTCCTCTCTTCGGGATTTCTCATTCCTATGCCCGACATGAAAACGAGCACGAACTGCGCGAGAAAGCCTTCGAGAAAACTGACGACAGCCACCGCGATGCATATGATAACGCCGATTATCCCGAGTATGAGGTTTATGAAGCCGTCATAGAAAGTGCCTTCAATAAGGAACTTTGCGCCTATCGCGGCAGCCACGCCCACAGCCATCCAGATGATGTTCATCAGCGCATAGTAGACGCGCTTTCCGCCGCTCGCCGCACCCATGTTTCCGATGTGACGGATAAAGTGCGTCAGCGTTCCGAATCTGCTGAAATTTCCCATGCCGTATCAATATCCTCCCGTTTTTTGCAGCCGTTCACTGCTGTTACGGACTTTTCGCCCGTTTGACGTAATGATACCATAACGGCAGTAAAAAATCAATACCTTTTTTGCAAAAAAGCGGCGCGCATGCAAAAAGCATCGCATGCGCCCGCATTTTATGTAGAATCCGTATAAATTTGCCCGTATATCTCCGTATGTTCATAATTCAGCTCCCGCGAACGCACCTATATCGATCCCGACCGTCCGATATCTTTTTACGGCGTTAAATCCCGCTTCAACGAAATTATATCATAAAAGCTTACGATGACAATCGAAATGTCCGGCTCATATCAGACGGCGATTCAGACTTACGTTTACAAAGCATAAACAAAAGCAACGCCATATAAAGCGCGGCACGTCATTGTGCCGCGCTTTGCGTTATGCCGTTTACCGTCTTATATTTATCCGTTTATATTCTTCCCTTCCCCGCTTAAGTCCGGGAGCGCGTCCGCAGCGTTGCTTATCGCCTGTTGCTGCAGTCCGGCGGCGTATTTTGCCAGTCTGCCCATGCCGCCCTCCGTCAATCCGGCGCTCACCGCCGCGGGAATGCTGAAACATGCCGCCGCCTCGCGCAGAGCCTGTTCTTCCGTCATTTCCGTATCGTTCCGGACGAACATCGCGCCTGCGACTATACGGTAATCCGCGAGATTGCCGGTGTCTATCAGTTTCTGCGCCGCTTCACAGACGTTCGGAAAATAACCGAGCACGTTCGTGATCGGCACTTTGTCGTACATCTTTACGGTGGAGACCGCTTTACACAGCGCCATGCACGTGCCGTATTTCGACAGTACGATCATCGCGGGCACTGCCGGCACTATGAGAAATGTCAGCACCATGAATATCTTGCGTAAGGTATTCAGCTTTGCACGGCGTTTTTCGAGATCGGGAACGATCTCTTTCAGATTGATTTTAATCATATCACCCCCTCCTTATTGACGCGGATCATTCCGCCTGATTATATAATATCATAAATGCGCGCGATATGCAACCGTTTGCCGCCTGCATATGCGGAATGCGGCGCGTCATATATATCTGCCCGTCACGCTGTCGGAACAGTTTTTTATGTCGTCCGGAGTACCGCACGCAACTATCCTGCCTCCCGCTTCGCCGCCGCCCGGACCCATGTCTATGACATAGTCCGCACTGCGGATGACGTCGAGATCGTGCTCGACGACCACTACCGTCGCGCCGCTCTTTATGAGAGTATCGAACACGGAAAGGAGCGTGCGCACGTCCAGCGGATGAAGTCCTATCGTCGGTTCGTCGAAAACGAACACGG
>DXHT01000092.1 GCA_019113265.1 Bacillota bacterium
CCGCATACCGCGCGGCAATGCTCATAAAGGAGAATTACGGCGTTTCGCTTTCCGCGGATATAGTTAAGCGCATACCCGTAGGCGGGGGAATGGGCGGATCGTCCGCAGACGCCGCTGGCGTGTTTGCCGCCGCGTCCGCCATTCTCGGCGGGCGCATGAGCGAAAGCGACATGATGAAACTCGCCATGCGCGTGGGTAGCGACGTGCCGTTCATGATACGAGGCGGCTGTGCGCGCGTGCGCGGCGCGGGTGACGAGATCGAGCAATTGCCGTTCGTGCCTTTCGAGGCTCTCGTGATAAATTGCGGACAGGTGGATACAGCCGCGTGCTACCGAGTTTTCGACGCGTTGCCGCATCGCTCCGCGCCCTCTCCCGAAGAGGCGGCGGGCTTTGCCGCAAGGGGAAAACTTCCCCCGCCGTATAACTCTCTCACTCCCGCGGCTACCGCGCTGCTCCCGCTCATCGGGCATTGTCTTGCCGCGGCGCGCCGCGCCGGGCTGAATGCGGAGATGACGGGGAGCGGCGGGTGCGTGTTCGTAACCGATCCTCCCGAGGGCGCGGAAGAGGTATTTGCGCCCCTTAGGGTGCGCGTTTTCAGAACGCGCTCGGTAGCCGTGGGAACGGAAACGGAGAGCGTTTAGGCTTTACGAACGAAGTTTTCCGATAAGCTCGGCTATGATGCTTGCGTATCTGACACTGCCGTCGTCGCCGTAAAAGCACAGCGGAGGATACGCGACGCACCACCAGTTTGCGCCGCTGCCGCTGCCGAGTTCTATTATCAGCGCGTCATACTCGCCTGCGGGATAGAACACGTCGCCGTAAGTGCGGTCGGGGAACTGCTCTCTGCCGACGTGCGCCGTCGCTCCGTAGTCGAAGCCGCATTTTATAAGCACGTCTTCCGCGACAGACTCCGCGTAACCCGCGTTCGCCTTGACGAGCCTGTACGCCTCGTTGCGACTGCGCGCGCCCGAAAGGAGCGGAGTGAGATATTCGACGACGGCGTCCCGCACGACGTACTTTACCGCCTGATCGACATCCGAATCGGAGTCCGCGCGTATATGTATGCGTATGGGTTCGTCAGAGCGCGCGCATGCGGTAAGAGGGAGCGCGACGAGCGCCGTAATACATAATGCCAATATGGTAACGGGTATCAAAAACTTTTTCATGCGGTTATTTTTGCCTTAAATAAATAAAAAACCCGTCTTGCGTAAATACTGAAAATGTTGTTTTATGCGGAAAAAGGAGGTAAAACGATGAAAAAGACGGGTATCGCGCTCCTTGCCCTTGCGCTGACGGTAGGTGCGGGCTGCGCGGCGGGAAGTATAGCCGCCTCACACTCGGCCGTTGAGATAGTGGCGGAAGCGGCTAACATAGTAAAGGGTGACACTTACGACAATATCGTAAAGGTGCAGAAAAGGCTCAAAGAATTGGGCTACTACAAGATAGCCGTGGACGGCATATGGGGACCCAAGACGCTTGCCGCGGTCAAAGCGTTCCAGCGCGACTACGGACTGACTGTGGACGGCATAGTGGGGACGTGGACGGAGCGTTCACTCGGTATTTCGCTGTCCTCGTCGGGCGGCGGTTACTCGTCGCCGGACAGGGAACTGCTCGCGCGGTGCGTATACGCCGAATCGCGCGGAGAGCCGTATGCGGGACAGGTAGCCGTTGCCGCAGTCGTACTCAACCGCGTGGACTCCGCGTCCTTCCCGAATTCCATATCGGGAGTAATTTATCAGCCGTACGCCTTTACCTGCGTTACGGACGGGCAGATCAACTACACGCCCGACTCTACGGCGTACAGCGCGGCGGACGATGCGCTCAGCGGCTGGGATCCCACTAACGGGTGTCTGTATTACTACAACCCGGCGACGGCGACGAGCAAGTGGATATGGTCTCTGAAAGTGGAGATCACGATCGGCAGACATTCGTTTGCAAGGGGGTAAGGATATGAAGACGTCTGCTAAGATATTTACCGCGATTTCCGTCATAGTCGTTCTCGGACTTATAGCGGCGGTGATCGCGCTTGCGATAGGGCTTTACGGCATGAAAATGCGCGCGGACGAAAACGCCCGCAGAGTGGACTATATGTATGAGACCGCGCTTTGCGAGAGTCTCGATTCGGTGCGGGAGGCGGAGAACGACCTCGCCAAAATGCTCGTTTCGGCGGAGGGGGAAACGCTGTCTCTCGCTTCCGACATACGAATGAGCGCGGGCAGTGCGGCGGCGCGCGTCGCAAATCTGCCGGTAGATCTGTATACCTATTCGGGTCTGGAAAAATTCCTCAATCAGGTGTCCGACTTTATGAGCGGGTATATACGCGCCGTAGAATCGGGCAAGGACGCGGAGGAGTATAACGAGCAGCTCGAATCGCTGTACGAAACAATTCTCTCCGTCCGCAAAAAGCTGGAAGAGGCGGCAAACAAACTGGGCGGCGACTACTCGATAGCGGAGGACATAAACGAATCGGGAAGTTTCAATATCGGAGAGGGCGACTTCAACGTTGAGTACCCCGGAATAATTTACGACGGTCCGTTCTCCGACAGCCGCGATACGTCGTGGAAAGCGCTTGATGACAAAGCGGAGATCGGCGAGAGCGACGCGCTCGACGTTCTTAATGGCGGCGTGGGCATGACCGGCAGAATAACGTGCAGAAGCTCGGGAGACGCCGATCTTTACGTCGCGGAAGGAACTGCGGCGGACGGCTCTTCCGCATACGCGACCGTCACGGTACGCGGCGGCATGATAGCGCTGTACAGCGCGCACCTCGGCGATACGGACGGGGAAATATCCCGGGCCGAGGCGCAGAAGCTTGCGCTCGGCTATGCCGAAAAGGCGGGCTATACGAAGTCGCTTTCTCCCGTGTGGTACAACTCGTCGGACGGCGACATAACGGTGACTCTCGCTCCCGAGATAAACGACGTCGTGTATTATCCCGACCTCATCAAGATAAAACTGCGTGCGGGCGACGGCGCGCTTGCGGGAATAGAGGCGTGCTCGTATTGCGCGAACTTCCGTGACAGGGGCTTGATGTCGCCGCGAATCAGCGAGCAGGAGGCGCGCGAAAAAGTGAGTGCTAAACTGTCCGTCGAGAACGTCCGACTCGCGCTCATTCCCGATGGCAACGACGAGCGGCTGTGCTATGAGTTCGCATCCGAATACCGCGGTCTCGATTACTTCGTGTATATAGACGCGGCGACGGGCGCACAGGCGGAAGTACTGCGAGTCATAGACGACCACCAGGGCAAACAGGTCATTTAACGCCTTTCGGCGATAAAGCGGCAGAACGACCGAACGCCGCCGCGCCGTAAGAAAAAGCGGCACGGATACGAAAATATCGCCGCGCCGCTGAGGATGATAGAAGGGGAATATGACGAAATAAAAGAACCGCCGCTCTGCTATGGAGCGGCGGTTTCGTCGTCAGCCGTTTCAAGCGAACGACCGCATTCGGTTTTCGATAGAACTTTTTCGGTTTTTTTATATTGCGTTCGCTATATTTTAATGCCCGCCGTTATGCCGATTGGCGGACGCGCCGCGACAGGCATTCGGTAAACGTCGTTTCGTCTGTCAGCCGAGGTAATCTATCTTTTCGACGCGCGGCTTGCGTGGAGCGGGCTCGCCTGCGGCATAACCGAGAGCGCAGCAGCCGTATACGCGGTGACCTGCGGGAACGCCCGCTTCGGTGAGAAGATCGCGCAGTTTTTCGCAGTTGTCGCCGCCCAGCTGATTTATCCAGCACGAGCCGAGACCGACGGCGTGCGCGGCGAGGAACATGTTTTCCAGCGCGCAGGAGCAGTCATCGCGGGACGTGTTGTAAGACGGGTCTGCGGAAACGACGACGAAAACGGGGGAGTGGTAGTTACAGCTGTAACCCTTTGCGCCGTTTCTTTCGAGGTTGGACGAAACGGAAGCTTCGCCGGCGAGAAGGCGCACGCGCTCGTTCATGCGCGCGAGCCAGTCCTTATCGGTGATTACGGCGAAGTGGCGCGTAAAGCGGCTCATACCGCTCGGAGCGACGCGCGCGGCTTCGAGGACGGCGTCCAGCTTTTCCTTTTCGGGCATGTCGGGTTTGAAAGCGCGACACATCCGTCTTGTCATGATACATTCGAGAGCATCCATAAATAAAACCTCCTGTCCGCAGTCGCGGACGACACGGGTCAGTGCTTACAGCCTTTGCAGGTGGCGCAGTTGTGCGTGCATTCGACGGACGACGTGCCGCCTATACTGCCGTAGCACTTTCCCGAAAAACTCTGTCTGAGCTTGCCCCCGCACTTTTCGCAAGGGGGAGCGTTTTTGACGGACTTTACGAATTCTTCCTGACGGTGTCCGCAGACCGTGCATACAAATGATATGAGCGTCATATCAGTCTATCTTCTCCGTTATCTCTTTACCGTAGGCAAATATCGTCCAGCGGTCAAAGCCCACTTTTTTAAGCGCGGCAGATACCGCGTCGTAGTTGTATCCCGTGCGGTCGGAGCGGTGAGAGTCGCTTCCGAAATTGATCTTTCTTCCGCCGAGTTCATAGTATCTTTCGAATATGCTGATGTCGGGCAGGCATAACGTGCCTTCCGCGGCGCATCCGCCCACGGACGAATTGGCTTCCAGGATCTTGCCCTTTTTTATTATAGTGCGTAAAATGTCGTCGATCTCGTTCGGAAAGTCCGAATATACGAGAGTCTTGCGCTCAAAAGGCGAGGGGCGGCCGATGTAGCCGAGGTGACCGACTGCGTCCCAACGGTAGGGCGCGTCCAGGCTCTCGCGCACGCAGTGCAGATATTCGAGATACGCGCCGCGCCTGTCGTAACCTTTCCAGTAATTCTTCCAGTAGCAGTCCAGACCGTGGCAGATATGCACGGAATTTATGACGTAGCCGAACGGGAACGCCGCGAGTTTATCTGCGGTCTCTTCGACGTCCGACGGAGTGAATCCCGCCTCTATGCCCGCTACCGCCACTATCTTTTTTTCCGCGTTGATGCCCTCTATCTGCTCAAAGTACTCTCTGTTTACGCGGTAATCGAATATCAGCTCGCCGTCGGGGCGCGCTTCGTTGGGAAAACCGAGGTCCATGTGCTCGGTAAACGCTATATATCCGAAACCGTTTTCCGCCGCGACGCGCGCACCCTCTTCGGGGGAGCGGGAACTGTCGGGGGAAAACAGCGAGTGGTTGTGACAATCGACTTTCATCTCTTTCTGAGGTCCTTTCCCGTAAGCGCGACGGTCAGGCATACGCGATCGTCGAACAGTCTGCTCGCGGTGCGCTCTCCGTACCTTTCCGCAAGCGCGGCGGGCGTAAGGTTAGTGGTTATAATGGTGTGACGGCGGGCGTTCATGCGCTCGCTCACCACGGTATAGAGGTATTCGAGAGTGACGTTCCGCAGTATGCTCTCCGTTCCGAGATCGTCGATGACGAGAAGATCTGCGTCGAGAAGCGCGTTCAGCGTTTCCGAGCGGGAACTCTCGAAAGAGGTGTGATACTCGCGGCAGGCGTCGTTGAACCCGAATGCCGTCATGAACGCGACGGAAAAGCCGCGCGCTTCCAGCTCATTGGCGATAGCGGAAGCAAGGCAGGTCTTGCCCGTGCCCACTCTTCCGATAAGCAGCAAATTTGTATTCTTTGTGCGTGGGAACTTCTCGCAGAATATGCGCATTTTGTCGTACGCCGTTTTAATGACTTCGCGGTCATATCCGTCGAACAGCGACAAATCGCAGTCGGCGAACGTAAACGCGGGGATAGGCGAGTTGCTTGTTTCCGCGCTCGCCCTGCGCCGCACGCAGTCACAGAACCTTCCGCCGACGTAGCCCGTGTCGCCGCATATCTTGCAGCGGGGCGGGGGATCGATATCGTCCGCAGTCACGCCGTGCGCGGCGAGCAGTCTGTCGCGCTCCGCCGTAAGGCGCGCCGTTTCGTCGTCCGGCTTGCCGTCGAGAATGGCGGCTCTTACCGCTTTTTCCGCGGCGGCGAGAGCGTCGTCGCAGTCGAGCAGCTTTTCAAAGCGGGCGCGCGCCGCAGCGCGCCGCGCCATATATTCGCTTTTGATGAGGTTTGCCGCCGTCTTGCGATCCATTCCGTCAGATGTCCTCCGAATCTATGTTCCTTATCTTGTCGTTAAGGCTTGCCGCGTCCATTGCGGTAGCCGCGCTCTGCTGCGCGCCGCTAAGCTTTTCCGCCTCTTTGATGGTCTTTATGCCGCTCTCGTGGTACTGCTTTACGAGCATGTGCATCCGAACGCGCGGATTTGCCTCTCCCATACTGCGGCTTGCGGCATAGTCTAAAAGCTCCGCGGGTATGTGCCAGTAATTCGTCCAGATGTTGTAGCTGTCGCGGTCGCGGGAGGTGACGTCGCCGCTGACCCCCGCTTTTTTGAGCAGTGCGGAGATCTCGGCGTCGTATTTGCCTTCGCTCGAAAACCGTGCGCGTATCGCGCTTTCGCTCGTCGCTCCCTCGTCCGCGCACTCTTTGAGAAGTGCCGCCATTTTCTCGCAGGACTTTTTCTCGTGGCGGAAGCAGTAGTCGGCGACTATCATGAGCGACTGCGCGTCGAACCCCGCTTTCAGCCACTCCTTGACGTAAGTTTCCGCGTAGTAATCGAGGTGATTGTACCTGACGTCCAGGTGCGCGAGAAGCTCTTTGGTGAGAGAGAGCAGGTTGGCGCGGTTGGTCTTGTACTCCTCTATATCGCGCAGATCGGTCAGCCCGTCGGCGTGGTAGCGGGTCAGAAGCGTGTCCAGCCCCTTCATCTCGCCGTAAACGTCCTTGGCAACGTACAGAACGGCGGCGGGGGAGAACCCCATTTCTTCCGTCCACTTGCGGTACAGCCTGACGTCCTCAAAGTCGGCGGCGCGGCGTATTTTAAGCGTTTTGAGCAGCTTTGCCACGTCCGAAGACATGATCTCGCTCGCGCTGAGTTTAGCTTCCACTTCCTCCGCGGTGCGACAGCCTTCGTTTGCGAGGTTGCGCGCCACGGCGACGATATAACGCCAGCCGACGCTATTGCCTTTTAGCCGCGCGCAGTACGCGATTATGCCGAGCATTGCGTCGGTATCTATGTGATAGTCCTCTATGACCGCGTAATATTCGTTAAGTTCGCTGGGTAAAAACTCGCGGTTGGGGAACATCTTCATCAGCATTTCGTTGAACGCCGTGAACTTCTTTTTTGAATACGCTTTGAGCGACGGGCGGGTGTAGCGGACGGGCGTGTACTCCACTTCATACGGCGGCACGGCGGAAATGCGCACGAGACCGCGCTCCTGCCAATAGGAAAACGCCTCCATGACGTCATCTTCCGTCATGCCGAGCAGTTTGGCCATGCGATCGGGAGAGTTATCCGCACCCGAATTGCCCTCCGCGAGCATTTTGCCGTATATGTAAACTTTTGTGTAGCTTTCGGGAGCGAACGGCATGAGTTCGAGAATGAAAACATTGTCAAGTTCGATGCCCGTATTTGCCGTGAGTTCGCTGCTGAGCCGCGTAAACGCCATTTTTTCCTCCGCTTGCCGCGCGTCTGCCGCGCGCACATTATATGATAGCACATTCGCGCGGCTTTAACAAGCGATTTAGAGGCGGCTGTAAAAACAAACGGCGTCGGGGAGATCCCGAAGCCGTTTTTCGTTTCAGTTCTTTTTGAGCGAGTAGCCGTCCTTTGAGTCGGCGACCGACCAGCCTTTTTCGGCAAGCTCCGCTCTGAGCGCGTCGCTCTCCGCCCAGTTTTTAGCCTTGCGAGCGGCGAAGCGGCGCTCGGCTATGTCGCGTATGTCTGCGGGCACGTCGTCGTCCTTTTTCTCGTCGCACTTGTCAATGGAGAGGGCGAGTACTTTATCCGCGCGCATTGCCGCGTCGTAAATATCGCGGGAGGGGGGATTTTTGAGCAGCGTCCAAAGTTCTCCCAGTCCGAGCGGAATGTTGAGATCGTCGCTGACCGCGTCAAGGAAAGCCTTGTCGAACTGTCTGATGATCTCGGGATCGGTAGTGCCGCTTTCGGCGTGCTTGCACGCTCCGACGAGAGCGAGCAGGCGGGAGTACGCCGTCTTTGCCCCGTCCATGCCCTCGAACGTGAAGTTGAGCTTCTTGCGGTAGTGGGTATTGAGGCAGAAGTAGCGGAAGTCCATGGGTGAGTAACCCTTTTCTTCCAGCTCGTCGAGGGTGTAGGTGTTGCCCAGGCTCTTGCTCATCTTGCGCCCGTCCACCTGCATGAACTCGACGTGCATCCAGTAATGCACCGCGGGGTGACCGAGCAGAGCTTCGGACTGCGCTATTTCGTTTTCGTGGTGAATGGGAATGTGATCGACGCCGCCCGTGTGGATGTCAAAGGTGTCGCCGAGGTACTTGCGCGACATCGTCGAGCACTCTATGTGCCAGCCGGGATAACTGCGTCCCCAAGGCGAATCCCACTGCATGATATGCTCTTTGGGAGCTTTTTTCCAGAGCGCGAAATCGGCGGGGTTGCGCTTTTCGTCGTTTACGTCCACGCGCGCGCCCGCGATATTGTCCGAAAGGCGGGTATTGCCGCTGAGCTTGCCGTATGAGGGGAATTTGGAGATATCGAAATAAATGCCGTCGCTCGTCTCGTAGCCGTAGCCCTTTTCGACGAGAGCTTCGACGAATTCCAGCATATCCGCTATGTGGTCGGTGGCTTTTGCGACTATTTCGGGACGCTCGATGTTGAGTTTATCCGTATCCTCGAAAAACAGTTTGGTAAAGTGTTCGGCGATCTCCCAGGGGGATTTGCCCGTCTTTTTCGCCGCCTTTTCCATCTTGTCGTCGCCGTCGTCGGCATCCGAGGTGAGGTGACCGACGTCCGTTATGTTCATGACGCCGAGCAACTTATACCCGTTGAACTTTATGACGCGGCGCAGCGTGTCCATAAAGATGTACGCGCGCATATTGCCCATGTGCGCGCGGGAATACACCGTGGGTCCGCAGGAGTACATACGCACTTCTCCGGGATGAACGGTCACAAGCTCCTCTTTTCTTCTCGTAAGGGTGTTGTAAACTATCATGTCAGTCCTCTTTGCAATCGCACGAGCGGCCGTTTGCCGCGTCTTCCAGTCGCTTTATCCTCTGTTCGAGCGCGACGAGCTTATCCTCGACGGGGTCGGGAAGAGCCTGATCGAGATCGTCCGTGCGTTCTCCGTTGAGCCTTACGACGACTCCGGGCACGCCCACTACCGTGGCGTTTGCGGGAACGTCTTTCAGAACGACGCTGCCCGCGCCTATCTTGGCGTTTCTGCCTATCGTGATAGGTCCGAGCACTTTCGCGCCCGCGCTTATCATCACGCCGCTTTCGACGGTGGGGTGACGTTTGCCCTTGTCCTTGCCCGTGCCGCCGAGAGTCGCGCCCTGATAAATGGTGACGTTGTTCCCGATCTCCGCCGTTTCGCCGATGACGACGCCGGTGCCGTGGTCTATGAACACTCCGTAGCCTATTTTAGCTCCGGGGTGGATTTCTATACCCGTGAAAAAGCGGCCGATGGAGGAGATCATCCTCGCTATCAGCTTGAATCCTCTGACGTGCAGATAGTGCGCGATGCGGTAAAGTACGAGAGCGTGGAAGCCGTTATAGGTCAGAACGATCTCCCAAGCGCCCGTAGCCGCAGGATCGTGAGTGCGCGCCGCTTCGAGGTCCGCTTTGATTTTGTTGATCTTTCTCTTCA
Organism: Bacillota bacterium; assembly: GCA_019113265.1. GTDB lineage: Bacteria > Bacillota > Clostridia > Christensenellales > Pumilibacteraceae > Protoclostridium. The sequence continues at coordinate 9,652 of DXHT01000092.1, forward strand.
ATTTACTTCTCCGTGGCGCGTCAGAGGAAAGAGAGCAGGTCGAGCACCGCGCCGAATTTGCTCACACCTTCATCATATTCCTTTTCGTTCGTCAGAATGCCTTTGAATTTGTCTTCGAGCGCGATCACGGTACGTTTAAGCACTTCCATGCCCTTTTCGGTAATGGCGTAAACGACTGCGCGCCTGTCTTCCGGACGCCTGGTCTTGGTCAGTTCGCCGTCCCTTTGCATTTTGCCGGTAAGCAGAGCGAGGTTGGATTTGACCATACAAAGTCTGTCCATAAGCTCTGCGGGGGACAGCGGTCCGCCCGAAAGCAGATACAGCAGTTTGACCCGAAGAGTCAGAGGTTCGGCGTGTGTGCCGGACAGGTCGCACGCGCTGCGCGACGCAATGTTAAGTTCTATCAGCAGCTCTCCCGCCGACTTTCTCATACCGAGCGATCCCCCTTTATATGCGCGCGCATGCGGCGCGCCGCTTGTATTTCGGATTATTATTATATAATAACGCGACGCATTCGTCAAGCGTTATTGACATAATGACCGCGCGCACGAGTTATGGCGCGGTCATGCCCGAGGTGCGTCTCGCGTATATGTTTCAATGCGTGAATTTCATACCAAAATGGCAATTTTTTTACGAAAAAGTATTGCAAAAATTCGGAGTATATGGTAGAATGATACTGTAACACCTCTGTGGTGTGAAAGAGAAAAACAAACAGGAAGGGTCACGCAATGAACATTACGGAAGTTCGTGTAAGACTGGTCAAAAAAGAAGAGGGGAAGCTGAAAGCCGTGGCGTCCGTAACGATCGACGATTGCTTCGTAGTGCACGACGTAAAGATTATCGAAGGCGCGGAAGGTTGTTTCATCGCCATGCCATCCAAGCGCACCCCGGACGGCGAGTATAAAGACATAGTGCATCCGCTCAACACAGATACGCGCGAAATGATGGGTCGCGTTATACTTGCCGAGTACGAAAAAGCGAAAAAGGAGGAGTAAAGGAGTATCCTATAAGTTTTTCGTACGGAATGATCGGGTAAAAAGGGTGCGTCGGAACTGATGCACACCGCACGGCGGCGCGTGGCGCGGCTTGCGGACCGCGGGCTCAGAGCCCGCGGTTTTTACATTGCGGATCGAGGAAAATCCGGATACGATGAAGCGCGCCTACGCATATGCGCCCGAGGTTTTTACGTTGTAAATCGTTGCAAAGCGCGTCGGATTGTGTTAAAATAACACATATGACGACGAAAAAAGACGAAAACGGCATAACGATCACGGGCGGCGAGTATTTCGACATAGGTCAGACGCTGGATTGCGGTCAGACATTCAGATTCAGGCGCGAAGAGGACGGCTCATACGTCGTTCATTCGGCGGACAAGGTGTGCCGCATGAGGGAGTCGGGCGACGCTCTGCGTATAGATACGTCCGACCCCGATTATTTTTATCGTTATTTCGCGTTGGACGAGGATTACGGCGGATATTTCGCGCGGCTGAGCGCAATGTCCGAGCTTAAAGACGCGTGCGAAGCGGGGCGGGGCATACGCCTTTTGCGGCAGGACGCGTTCGAGATGATAATATCATTTATCATATCGGCGAACAACAACATTCCGCGCATAAAGGGCATAATAGAGCGGCTTTGCGCACGGTGCGGCGCGCCGTTAGACGATGGATACGCATTCCCGACGCGCTCCGAGCTTCTCGGGCTGACGGTATCCGACTTCACCGCGCTCGGTGCGGGCTACCGCGATTCCTATCTGTATTCGGCGGTGCGCACGGTGACGGACGAGTTTCTGGAAGAGCTTAAAACTCTTTCCGCGCAGTCCGCGCGAAAAATGCTGCTCACGGTAAAGGGCGTGGGACCCAAAGTCGCCGACTGCATAGTGCTTTTCGGACTGGGCAAGCGCGACTCTTTCCCCGTGGACACGTGGATGAAAAAGGCGCTCGGCAGCGAAGAGCTTAACACCGCCGGCAAGATACACGACTTCTATTTAAGGCGATACGGCTCTCTCGCGGGGCTTGCTCAGCAGTACATATATAACTATGCGCGCACGCGCGGGCAGGGCAGCGGGTCTTAACGATTGACTTAGCGGCGTCAAAGGCGTATAATCATAATATGCTCAGAAGTTACGACAAGTCGGGCGACATATCATACAGTCTGGGAGCGTTTCCCACGGTAGAGCTTATACGGCACCGTCCTTCGGATATAGAGTCCGTGGTGCTGCGCTCCGACCTGCGCATGACTGATGAGCTTGAAGAGATCCTCGCGCCCGTAAGGGATAAGACGGTGACGGACGACAAGTCCGTTTCGCGCGTCGCCAAAAAGGGCAACGTATACATGGTGGGCGTGTTCCGCAAGCGTTATACGCCGTTCGGGCTTTGCGACCACGTCGCGCTCGTCCGTCCGTCGGACGAGGGCAACTTGGGCACGATAATGCGCACCATGTTAGGGTTCGGCATTAAGCGGCTCGCCATAGTGGGCGAGGGCAGTGCGGACGCGTACAACCCGCGTACCGTGCGCGCATCCATGGGCGCGATATTCTCGCTGGACGTCTGCGAATACCCCGACTGGGCGACATACGCCGCGGAGCACGGGGAGAACAAAATGCTTTTCATGCTGGACAAGCGCAGCATAACTCTCGGCAGCGCGCACGTCCCTCACCCCCGCGCGCTGGTGTTCGGCAACGAGGGATCGGGACTTCCGCCCGAGCTTGCGGAAGAGGGAACGCCCGTAATCGTGCGGCACAGCAGGGATATAGATTCGCTCAATCTCCCTCAGGCGGTGGCGATAGGGCTGTACGAAACGACAAAACACATTTTTTGCGGAGAAACATATCATGAATGATCGCCAGACGGTAATCGTCCTCGACTTCGGAGGACAGTACAATCAGCTTATAGCGCGTCGCGTCCGTGAGTGCAACGTATACTGCGAACTGCTTCCGTATACGACGCCGACGGAAAAGCTGCTCGCATACTCGCCGATAGGAATAATATTCACGGGCGGACCGAGCAACATCTTTGAAGAGAACGCACCGCGCGTCGGGTGCGAACTGCTTGAAGCGGGCGTTCCCATCCTCGGAATATGCTACGGCTGTCAGCTTATAGCGCACATGTCGGGCGGAGTAGTGGCTACGGGACCGCGCGAATACGGTCGTCAGACGCTCAGTGTGCTTTCGAGCAAGCTGTTTACGGACGTGAAAAAGACGTCGCTCTGCTGGATGAGCCACACCAACTATGTGGAGAAACTGCCCGACGGCTTTAAGGTGACCGCGACCACTCCCACTTGCCCCGTGGCGGCTATGGAGTGCGAGGAGAAGAAGCTGTACGGCGTGCAGTTCCACCCCGAAGTCATGCATACGGAAGAGGGAACGAAGATACTTCATAACTTCCTCTATAACGTGTGCGGAGCGAAGGGCGATTGGACTATGGGCAATTTCGCGGCGGAAACGATAAGCAAGCTCCGCGCGAAGATAGGCGACAAAAAAGTGCTCTGCGCGCTTTCGGGCGGCGTGGACAGCGCAGTCGCGGCGACTCTCGTTCACAAGGCGTGCCCCAACCTCGTATGCGTATACGTCGATCACGGTCTGATGAGAAAGAACGAGACGGCGGAGATAGTGCGCGTGTTCCGCGACGAGCAGGGAATGAATCTCATCGCGGTAGACGCGGGCGAGCGTTTCCTCGGTAAGCTCAAAGGCGTGACCGAGCCGGAAAAGAAGCGCAAGATAATAGGCGCGGAGTTCATAAAGGTATTCGAGGAAGAGGCGAAGAAGATAGGCGCGGTAGACTACCTCGTGCAGGGAACGATATATCCCGACGTCATCGAGAGCGGTCTCGGCGCGAGCGCGAAGATAAAGAGCCATCACAACGTGGGCGGTCTGCCCGACGTCGTGGACTTCAAGGAGATCGTCGAGCCTCTGCGCGACCTTTTCAAAGACGAGGTGCGCGCCTGCGGTTTCGAAATAGGTCTGCCCGCGTCCATAGTCATGCGTCAGCCTTTCCCCGGTCCGGGACTCGGCATACGCATCATAGGCGAGGTGACGGAGGAGAAAGTCAAGATACTCCAAGAGGCGGACTACATCTACCGCGAGGAGATAGCTCGCGCGGGACTGGACAAGGATATATGGCAGTATTTTGCTGTGCTCACCAACGTGCAGACGGTGGGAGTCATGGGCGACGAACGCACCTATGACTATGTGTGCGGACTGCGCGCGGTAACGAGCGTGGACGGCATGACCGCCGACTGGGCGCGCATCCCGTACGAAGTCCTCGAAGTCATTTCCTCCCGTATCGTCAACGAGGTAAAGGGCATCAACCGTATAGCGTATGACGTTACGTCAAAGCCCCCCGCAACCATAGAGTGGGAGTAAGGCGAGAGGCTTTACTTTTGACGGAAAGACTAAAAGACCGACCGCGAAAAACGGTCGGTCCTTTTAATCGTCGGTCTGTTTTTTTGATGAGTCCGTGACTTTCCGATAAGTCTGCGGACTATTATCCGTTTTCGATTTTTAAGTCGTCAATTTTTCAGGCAGCCTGCGATAAAAAACTATCGGGCGGGCTTGAAGCGGGTCACTCGCCGAGGAGCGTCCGAGCGTTTTCACAGAGGATTTTATCGAGAAGCTTCGGGTCGCTGACGGCGGATCGCACGAAATTCAGCGACGCGCCTATGTCCCGCCACGGCGAGTCGCTGCCGAAGAGCAATCTGTCGGGAGAAAGCATGCCGAGAGCCGCGCGGAAACGCCCGACGGTGAACTGCGACTGCGCGAGCGACAGATCGGTATATGCCCCCGACTGCGCGAGAACATCGAGCTCATCGTCCGTAACGCCGTAACCGCCCGTGTGTGCGAGAACGGTGCGGCTTGGCGAAAGTATGTCGAACAGCGGTAGAAAATCGGAGGGATAAACGTCGTGCTCCGTGGGCGTTTTGCCGGGCCGGCCGCAGTGGAACACCGCAATGATATTACGGCTCTTTATAGCCTGCCAGAACGGGATAAGTGCACTGTCGGATACGGAGAACCGCTGAATGTTCGAGTGGAGTTTGATGCCTTTCAGCCCTGAGTCGGCATATTTTCGCACGAGATCGGGCGCACCGTCCGAGTATGGGTGGACGGAGAAAAAGGGGATTATATCGGCGGATGCGGTACTCTCGACGTAGCCGTTCACCGCGCTTTCGCGGTTCGGCTTTGCGCATACGGGGAGAGCTACCGCGCGTGTCACTCCCGCGGCGCGCATGGCGCGTTTAAGGCCGCCGAGTGTGCCGTCCGCATCGCCTTCGACGACGTCGTCCACGCCGCGTAACGCGCGCGGAGCAAGTTCGGGCGGGTAGTAGTGAGTGTGAAAGTCTGTTATCATCACGCAAAGAGTAACATAATTTCGCGTCGCGGTCAACCGTATAATTGACGAAAGCCGAAAGCGGGTGTATAATATTATCAAATATCGGAGGTGCGTTATGAAAGTACTTATGATCAACGGCAGCCCTCATAAGGACGGTTGCATCAATGCGGCATTGACGATCATCGGAAACACTCTTTCCGAACAGGGTATAGACAGCGAGATCGTACAGATAGGCGGCTCACGCATAAGCGGCTGTGTCGCGTGCGGTTATTGCAGGCGTAGCGGAAGCGGACGTTGTGCGATAAAGGACGACGTGGTAAACGAAGTTATAGAAAAGCTGGAAGCGGCGGACGGACTCATCGTGGGAACGCCCGTATACTATGCGTCGCCCAACGGCAGTATAGTAAGCCTGCTCGACCGCGTGTTCTATGCTCACGGCGGCTATCCGCACAAGCCCGCGGCGGCGATAGCGTCCGCACGCAGAGCGGGGACCGTCGTCAGCGTGGACGAACTGAACAAGTATTTCTCCATATGCCAGATGCCCATCGTCTCTTCCACCTATTGGAACGAGGTGCACGGCAGCCGCGCGGAGGACGTGTATAAGGACGAAGAGGGCGTCGCCACCATGCGCAATCTCGCGCTAAACATGGCATGGCTGCTCAAATGCATAGATAGCGGCAAGGCGGCGGGCATACTTCCGCCCGACGTCGGCAGCGTACCCAAGACAAACTTTATCCGCTGAAACAGGCGGGTCTGAACGCCGCCGGGCGGCGGGAGGCAGATATGGCGTTACCCAAAGATCCGTATATCCTTCTCGGATACGTCAACATGAAACTGCGCGACAGCTATTCGTCGCTTGACGAGCTGTGCGAAGAGGAGGGAGTAAGCAAGGACGAGATAGTGTCCGCCCTTGCTTCCGCAGGCTTCTCATACGACGAAAAGCGCAACGCTTTCGTTTAAGCGTCCGCACAAGGTAAAGATACCGCGACAAAAGCGCGCCCTTTCGTGGCGCGTTTTTTGTATTCAAAAAGTGTTTATTTTGCGCTTTTTTCGTCGTATTGTGTTAATATAATGGCAAATACGGCATTTGTCGAGGGAGGTTGTATGAGTAAATACGGAGAAAAGTTTGAAAAGTCGTTAAATAAGGCGGCGAGCAATTTCATCGGAGTAAGAAAGACTGCGGCTGCGGGTCTGTTTGTTCTCGGAACGATATACGGATTTATATGGCTGTTTTTTATCGATGTTTTGATCGGAAACGAGGAGTTTCAGGATCCCGTCATAACGGGCTTTGCCGTAGTTCCCGTGTTTGCCGCGATCGTGCTTAGCGTGGCGGCAATATTCGCTTTCGGGGTATGGGTCAATCTGTGCGTTCCCGTATGGGAATACGAGCGCGTGGTGCGTAGAATGCTCCTTATTGCCGCCGCGTCGGGCGACGACGCGAATGCGCTTAAAGTTCAGATAGAAAAGGCACGCAGAAGCGGCGACAAGGAGTTCATATCGCAGACTGCGGATAAGTATTACGACGTTTACGAGGAGCGGGTAAAGTCGTCTGCCGATTGCCCCGACGGATTCTGCCGTGCGGCAGAATGGGTGATGACGCACAGCAAAGCAAGGCTGAACGCGCGAATGGCGGTCTTATATGCGTTTGCCGCGATGTTCCTTGCTCACATGATAGTTTTCCTGACGTATATGCGCGCTGAGTTCCGCGATATGTCGAGAAGCTTGGAAGTCGCGGCGGTGCTCGGACTGCTGTTTTCGCTTATGTTCGTCGCGGGGATAGTGTATAACGCGATAGTGCGGTCAAAGACGTACACGCTGTACCGCTCATGCATAGACGACGTCGTGCGAGCCGCCGAGTTCATGGGCGAAGATCACGCCGCACTGAAAGCGACACTTGCCGAAGCGGAGAGAAAACGGGACATATTCACCGTTATCGCAACGGTAGGCAAGTACAACGCGCTCATAGAGCAGGTAAAGAGCGAAAAGCTCGCCGAAACGGACGGCAATGCGCGCGGCGATTTCGACGGTCATTTTTTGCAGCAGCTCGGTTGGAGCTTGCTCTGCGTCGCCGTGACTGCGGTGACTCTCGGCATAGCTTTCCCCGTAACGTACGTCTGGATGCTACGTTTTCAGACTCATCATACGATATACGACGGCAAACGCCTTTCGTTCGACGGCAACGCCGCGGGGCTTATAGGCAACTGGTTGAAGTGGCTCGTACTGTGCATACCCACGCTGTTCGTATATGCGTTTACGATACCGAAGAAACTGCTTGTCTGGAAAGCAAAACACACGCATTTCGAGGGCGGGATAAAATTTCTCGGCGGAAGCTGGACGGGCAACGCATGGATGCTCGTTCTCGTCCGCGCGTATACTTTTCTGCTGACGCTGCTCACTATCGGGTTTTTGCAGCCGATATTCACGAATATCCGCATAAAATACGAGCGTTCCCGCACGGTGACGGACGGCAGACAGATAACGTATGAAGGAAAGGGAACGGAGCTTCTTTTGTGGTGGCTGCTTTGGAATTTCCTTTCGATCGTCACGTTATGGATATACGCGCAGTGCAGAAAGATAAGTCTCAATCGCTGGCTTGCACGTCGCACGCACCTTGGCGGGTACGCGAAAAGGCATTAAAGGGCGGTAAATGCGGTGTAAATAAAATCGGCGGCGAGGTGACTCGCCGCCGATTTTGACGGTTATACGGAATAAAATCTTTCTTACTTCTTTTCGAGCAGTTTTCCCACTGCCATTATGATTACGGGAGCGAGAACAGCCTGCGCGATAAGTCCTGTAAAGCCTTCCTGTATCTGCGCCCAGACGACGGACGGAGTGAGGGGAGACACCGCCATGAAAGCGACTGACGCGAGCATGAAAAGCGATCTTCCCGCGACGGAAGCGAGCAATACGGCAGGGAACGCCGCCATGCGATTTTCGGCGATACTGCGCGTAAACAGACCCGAAACGGCGGCGTACACCGCAAGCTCGGCGATCATGTATGGCAGGCGGACGGCGGCGGGCATTGCGTTTCCGAGAAGCGATGTGATGAGAAAGCTGACGAGCGGAGAGGCTACGCCCACCATCAGTCCCATGCGCACGCCGAGCAAGCAGCCGGCGAGAAGCACGGGAAGATACATGGGAAGCCACCTGATGCCTCCGCTTGCGCCCGCTACGAGGTGGACGAGCTGTGGCAGGGCGACCGCGAGAACTATAAGCCCCGCGGAAACGAGTGACAGTACCGTCACTTTAAGCCTTACGGATAAATTTCTTGCGCTGAGAGCGTTTTCAAGCATACGTATGCTCCTTTTTTATTCGGTCTTTATGCCGAGCGTCCCGACGGCGCGGGCGAGCTCTTCTCTGATTCGGATGTGCTGCGGGCAGGCTTGTTCGCACTTTCCGCATTTAATGCATTTATCGGCGCGTGCCTTTCCGTGACTGTCTACCAGCCAGTCTATCTGCGACTTCGCATAGGGAAGGTTATTGAAAAGTATGTAGTCGTTCATGGCGTTGAGCGTTCCCGAAACGCCTATGTTCATGGGGCACACTTTCGCGCAGTAGTTGCAGGACGTGCAGGGAATGACGGGTATTTTTTTAATTTCCTCTCTCGCGCGCTCTATGACGGCGAGCTGCTCATCGCTCAGCTTTTTGAAATTTTTCATATATGATAGGTTATCCGCCATCTGCGCCGAGTTGCTCATTCCCGAAAGCACGGTAATGATGCCGTCCAGGCTTGCCGCGTACCTGATCGCCCAGCTTGCCGCGGACATATCGGGATCGGCGGCTTTGAGAATTTCGGCAACGGCGGGCGGCGGGGAGGCGAGCATGCCTCCTCTGACCGGTTCCATGATAACGACGGGTTTGCCGTGCCGCCTTGCGGTCTCGTAACACTCGCGCGAGCGAACGAGCGGATTTTCCCAGTCCGCATAGTTGATTTGCAGTTGTACGAATTCGGCTTCGGGGTGTGCGGTCAGGATGTTTTCCAGTTCTTCGGGCGTGGAGTGGAATGAGAATCCGAGGTGTTTTATCAGTCCGCGCTCCTTTGTTTCGAGAGCCCAGTCCCACAAACCGAAATCGTCGAAGAAATGCGTGCGGCTCTCGCCGAGGTTGTGCAGGAGATAGAAATCGAAATACCCCGCCTGCGTCTGTCTGAGCGATGTTTCGAACTGCATTACCGCGTCCTTTTTGTTACGGCATTTCAGCCACGCGGCGTTCTTTGTTGCGAGAACGTATTTTTCGCGCGGGTAGCGCATTACGAGAGCCTGCCTGATCGCGTCCTCACTGCCCGGGTACGCCCAAGCCGTATCGAAATAGGTAAACCCGTCGGCGAGAAACATATCCGTCATTTCGGAAGTTTCCGCAATGTCGATAGCGCCGTCCTTTACGGGCAGCCGCATAAGTCCGAAACCGAGTTTTTTGATGTTTTCTCCGAGGTAAGCCATAACACGCTCCTTTTTTGTACGGAATAACTCCCCGAAATACATTCGGCGGGTACTTGGCGCAACGTCGGCGATAATTTCCGCATCTGCATTCCGCTTTCGTACCGCTATTTTATCACGCGGGAGGGCGTGTTGTCAATAGCGCGGGCGAACGCAGATCGCGGCGGAAAAAATAAAACGGGCGCATAATGCGTAACGCGGAAGTTCCGCACGGCATATATAACGCTATGCGTGTACACCTGACGGGAGCCGAAGGGGCGGGAATGAAGTGGCTTGCGGACTATTACCGCAGCCGAGGGAACGAAGTGAGCGGATCGGATCTGCTCACGGGCGGGCATTGTGCCGCGAATGTACGGGGCGCGGATCTCGTGGTGTATTCGGCGGCAGTGCCGACGGACAACGCGGAGCTTGTCGAGGCGAAGCGGTTGGGCATACGTACGATATGCCGAGCGCAGGCTCTTGCGGAGGCGGCGGCGTGTTTCGGCGAGAGCATAGCAGTGGCGGGTACGCACGGAAAGACGACCACCACTTGCATGCTTGCGGAGATATTGCGCCCTTACCGCCCCGCCGTGTTTTTCGGCGGGACGTATAAAGGCGGGCGGGGAAGCGCGACCGGCGAGTTGCTTATAGCGGAGGCGTGCGAGTATAAGCGCGGGTTTCTGTATATGCGGCCGAGCATAGCGGTTGTGCTCAACGTCGAACTCGACCACACCGACTGCTACTCGTCTATTGCCGACGTAAAGGACGCATTCAGGCAGTTCGCACTCGGCGCGGGCATTGCCGTCCTGCCCGACAGCCTCGCCTCAGAGCCGGGCGGCGGGCATTGCGTTACGGTAGGGCGCACGGGCGGCTATGCGTGCATAGACTGCGTTTGCGAGGGCGGCGGGAGCAGAGTTGCTATAAAGACGCCCGACGGCGTGAAACGCTTCAAGCTGTCCGTTCCCGGCAGACACAACGCGGAAAACGCGGCGTTCGCCGTCGCGGCGGCGCGCACGTTCGGAGCCGATTACCGCGAGATAGAGGAAGGGCTTATTCGCTTTACGGGCGCAGACAGGCGGTTACAGCGCGTCGGGACGACGGGCGGCGCGGTGGTTTTCTCCGACTACGCTCATCATCCGACGGAGCTTGCCGCATCCGTAGCCGCATACCGCGAAGCGGGCTTTAAGCATGTGCTCGTGGTATTTCAGCCGCACACGCACGAGCGTCTGGGCAAGTTCATGGACGGGTTTGCGGACGTACTTTCGGGCGTTCGCAGTATAGTGCTTCCCGTGTTCCGCGCGCGCGGATCGGACGA
>DXHT01000093.1 GCA_019113265.1 Bacillota bacterium
ATGAGCGTAAGAAGCGCGAGTTTCCAGTCTACCGCGAACATGGCGATGAACACGCCGATAGGAATGAGCAAATTGCCGATGCCTTCGGGGATAGCGTGCGCGAGCAGAAGTTCCATGCTCTCCACGTCGTCCACGAACAGCTTTTTCAGATTCCCCGTCCCCTTCTCCTGCACCACGCCGAGGGGCAGCTTCTCCATTTTGCCCTGTAAGCTCACGCGCAGATTGTACAGCGTGTTGAACGCCGCAATGTGCGAGAGAGACAGCCCGCCGAGGTAGAACACGAAGTTCAATACAAGGCAGACGGCAACACCCACCACTCTGCCCACAGCAAACTGCCAAGTCAGCCCATCGCCCGCAATCAGCGGCGAGATGATCTGATACGCAAATATGTACGGCAAGATCTGTGCAGCCACGGCGATGGCAACCATAATTGTCGCCACTATGGTGAGAATCTTGTACTTACCCGCGTACTTCAAGATACTTTTTATCATACAGCCTCCTGTTATTCTATTTGTTCGCATAAGCGAACCATATGACGAAAGAATTGCCGCCTCTGCGGGCGGCAAACTTACCGCTCGAAACCGAGCATTTTATACCAGTCGAACAATCCGCACATCAAGTCGGAGATGCGCCCTGCCTCCTCCTTTGTAAACCCATGAATGAGCGGCTCACAGATCGCCGTCCAAAAGGCGGACAGCATGACGTGCATCTCCTTTTCGGAGATGTCCGTCTTTGTCAGCCCACGCCTCTGCGCCTCCTTGTAGTACGCATAGGTAGTATGGCTCATATTCTCCACCCATTCGTGCTCGAAGTTCGCATACTTCGTTCCGTCCGAAAAAACGAGCAACAGGCGCATTTCGTCATAGCGGTCATAGAGATAGTCGAACCACCACTGCATGTAATCCCTGTCCATGTCCCACGCTTTCTTAAGCTGTTCGTCCGTTAGCGTGGCGGGCAAAACAGACTTTTGCCGCACTACCTCTTTGAGGTCTTGTACGGTGCTCTCCACCAGCGCGCAGAAAAGCTCTTCCTTGCCCTTGAACCGCTTGTACAGTGCGCCCGTCGTAACGCCCGCGTTTTTGCAGATCTCCTGCAAGGACGCATCTAAAAAACCCTTTTGTAGAAACTCCCCTTTCGCGCTCTCCATGATGCGCGGATCGATGCTCCTGTCCGCAACCGACATACCTGCCTCCTATGATAATCTAATTACCGATAATTCAATTATCATTATAATCATATACTCTTCTCCTGTCAAGAATTTCGTGGCAATTTTAAGAAATTTTCGAAATAAAATCTGATCGCCAAAAAAATCGCAGGGTTCAAGTCCTGTTTTGCATGAAAAACGGTCAAAAGACAGCACAAAATCGAAACCTGTTTTGAGGGTGCGTAAAAGTCCCGTTTTTGCCCGAAAAGCAGCAATAAAAAACAGCGCAAGCCGCAATGAAGTGAACCCCAAAGTTTGGACAAACTTTTGGAGGTGCATATCAGTTTATACGAAAATATTGGATTGACATGAACATAAAGTTTACTGCATTATTATGATCACTAAATATTCGCGTTACCAAGTAAATTTTTATATTGCATAAAATCAGCATCGCATTTTTGATAAAGCGGATGAACAGGATTTCCTTTTACTGTTAATTTTATACAAAATAATTTCCCGTTAATGTTACCGCTTTTAATAACATTCAGAATACGCTTTAAACATGCCCTGAGATACGGACGTTTACTTATTAAATTTCCATATGCGAAAAGTATATCGGCATTACGAAAAGCCATCAATATTTTTTGAATTTCAATTGTATTTATTTTATGTAAATATTTGTTACAGTTGATATGCAGATTGTTAGGGTTTGTTGCACGTTGGGGGTATACATTTATCATAATCCAATTTATATAATTATGTTTACGCGCAATTAACTTAACCTTCTGCAACGTACGGTCAAGATTATTGGGTGTCGCCGTACTTGGATTTACACCTACACATATCAATGTTTTTTCATTAGTATTGTTGTATTCGCCAAGTACAAAACGAGCAGTATTATTTCTATTGCTTTTATATATCCAATTCATAATCTTTATATTCCCTGTAATAAAAATACAACTTTTTCTCCAACCCGAGCAAAAGGGTTGTAGATTGCACACTTTCGAATGCGAGGACGAGGGAGTTTACTAAAACGTAAATGACCGAAGTCCGAGACATGAAGAAAGGGCGCAAGATGCGCCCTTATCCTCGGTTTGGTGCGGTTGACAGGAGTTGAACCTGCACGGTCGCCCACAGGAACCTGAAACCTGCGCGTCTGCCAATTCCGCCACAACCGCATAACAGTTGAATTATAACATATGCCGCGAGTATTTGTCAATCGTTCGGAGCGCTTTATATCGTGCGTTTTTTATTTTTTAGCGCACTCGCCGAAAGCACGTATAACGCACGCTTTAACCGTATACGCTCGAAGCATTTATATCGTACGGCTTTGATTTCGGTGCGTTCGGATACGAGCCGACCGCGCCTTTCGGGATCTGCTTAAAGCAGGTTGCGGCTTACTTTATTTTCCTGCGGTTCTTCTCCGCATAAGTGTCTTCCGTGGCGTTGCCGACAAGGCTTTATTGCTTGCCAAATACCGCAAAATGTTGTATAATACCATATACGTGACCCGTATATATGGTTACTTAATGGAAAGTTTAACTTACCATTTTATCATAACGGAGAATAACATTTTACACGGGAGATTATCTTCGGGATATGGGAAAATATCGAATAGGTCTGGACGTCGGTTCTACCACCATCAAAACCGCCGTTATAGACGAACAGGGAAAGCTGCTGTATTCAAGCTACGACAGACATTACTCGGACATCAAATCCACTATTTACACCGTCCTTTCCCGCGCAATTGAAAAATACGACAGATTCGCCCTTGCCGTTACCGGAAGCGGCGGTATTTCCGTTTCCAACTGGCTGGGAATACCGTTTATTCAGGAAGTTATCGCAGGGATAGAATCCATACGCAAATACATACCGCAGACGGACGTCGCTATCGAACTTGGCGGAGAGGATGCGAAAATAACCTACCTCAAAGGCGGAGTCGAGCAGCGAATGAACGGTTCGTGTGCGGGCGGTACGGGCGCGTTCATCGATCAGATGGCGAGCCTTCTCGGTATGGACGCGAGCGGTCTCAACGAGTGCGCAAAGCATCATAAGACCATCTACCCCATCGCGTCGCGTTGCGGCGTTTTCGCAAAGTCGGATATTCAGCCGCTCATAAACGACGGTGCGGCGAAAGAGGATATCGCGGCGAGCGTCTTTCAGTCCGTCGTCAATCAGACGATCTCCGGACTCGCATGCGGCAAACCCATCAAGGGACACGTCGCATTCCTCGGTGGACCACTCTTCTTCCTCAGCGAACTGGGCGCAAGGTTCGTCGATACGCTCAAACCCGAAGAGGCCATATTCCCCGAAAACGCACAGGTATTCAACGCCATGGGTGCGGCTCTTTCCGCGGAAAAGGTGTTCACCGCCGCCGAAGTGAGGGCGGACCTCGAAAAACTGCAATCCATGGAAAGTCATGAAGTTCAGCGTCTGCGCCCGCTGTTTACGTCGGACGAGGAACTCGAAGAGTTCCGCGCGCGTCATGCTAAGACGTTTATCCCCTTTGCCGACATCAAAGAGCATCGCGGGGCATGCTATCTCGGCATAGACGCAGGCTCGACGACGACAAAAGCCGCCCTCATAAACAAGGACGGTGCGCTCCTTTACTCGTGGTACGGTTCCAACGGCGGCGATCCGCTCAAAACCGTCTCATCCATACTTAAAGAAATTTATTCGCTCATGCCCGAAGGAGCATACATCGGACGTTCGTGCGTTACCGGTTACGGCGAAAACCTCATCAAGAACGCGCTCGGTCTGGATCGCGGTGAAATAGAGACAATGGCGCATCAGACGGCGTCCAACGTCATTCTTCCCGGCGTACGCTTTATACTCGATATCGGCGGACAGGACATGAAATGCATGAAGATAAAGGACGGCGTCATTACCGACGTGCTCCTTAACGAGGCTTGCTCGTCCGGTTGCGGAAGTTTCATCGAGACGTTCGCCGCCGCTCTCGGCATGACCGCCGAGCAGTTCGCCAAAAAAGGTCTTGAATCAAAGGCTCCCGTCGATCTCGGCTCGCGTTGCACCGTCTTTATGAACAGCCGCGTCAAGCAGGCTCAGAAAGAGGGCGCGACGGTCGGAGACATCTCTGCGGGTCTCGCCTACTCCGTCGTCAAAAACGCGCTGTTCAAGGTCATAAAAATGCGCGACTTCTCCGAAATGGGAGACAAGGTCATCGTTCAGGGCGGCACGTTCCTCAACGAGTCCGTGCTTCGCGCGTTTGAAATAGTGACGGGCAGAGAAGTCGTCCGCCCCGCACAGGCAGGTCTTATGGGCGCGTACGGTTGCGCGATCATCAGCCGCAACTCACACAAGGGCGACGATCGCTCCACCATTATCGGCAAGGACGATCTCGGAAAGTTCTCCTACGAAAAGCACACGCGCCGTTGCGGAAAGTGCGGAAACAACTGTCTGCTTACCGTGACGGACTTCTCCGACGGAAGGCGTTTCATTACGAACAACCGCTGCGAACGCGGAGCGGAGGACGAGAAAGTACACGTCGATAAGCCCGTTCGCCTGCCCAATCTGTTCGACGCGAAGTATAAGCGCATGTTCGCCTATTATAAGCCGCTTGCCGCGGACAAAGCTCCGCGCGGCATAGTCGGAATTCCCCGCGCACTCAATATGTACGAGAATTATCCGTTCTGGTTCACGTTCTTCACGTCGCTCGGATACCGCGTCGTACTCTCTCCGCGCTCGACGAGAGCGATATATGACCTCGGCATAGACACCATGCCGAGCGAGTCCGTCTGCTACCCCGCGAAACTCGTTCACGGGCATATAACGGCACTCGTAAAACAGGGAATAAAATTCATATTCTATCCCGGTATGCCGTATGAGCAGGTAGAAGACCCCACGGCAGACAATCACTACAACTGCCCCGTCGTCGCAACCTATCCCGACGTCATACGCAACAATATGGGCGAGATATTCGGTAGCGACGTAAAATTCATGTGCCCGTTCCTCCCCATCGCCACGCCCAAGCGCATGTATGAACGGCTGTGCGAGGAATTCCCCGACATACCCAAGCGCGAGATCAAGGCTGCAGTCAAAGCCGCTTATGCGGAAGACAAGCACTTCAAAGACGACATACACAAGATGGGAGAAGACACGATCGCCATGCTCGACAAAGAGGGCAAGTGCGGTATAGTGCTTGCGGGCAGACCTTATCACCTCGATCCCGAAGTAAATCACGGCATTCCCGAAATGATCAACTCTTACGGATTTGCCGTACTGACGGAAGACAGTATCTCTCACCTGCACAAGATAGCGCACCCCATACGCGTGCTCGATCAGTGGATGTACCATTCGCGCCTTTACTCCGCGGCAAATTACGTCCGCGAAAAGGATAACCTCGAACTCGTACAGCTCAACTCGTTCGGATGCGGTTGCGACGCAGTGACTACCGATCAGGTACAGGAGATCATGCTCGCGGCGAACAAGCTGTATACAGTGCTTAAAATAGACGAGGTAAACAATCTCGGCGCGGCGCGCATACGCATACGCTCGCTCATGGCGGTCATGGAAGAACGCAGAGAGCGCAATATCCACCACACCGAACCCCATGACTATAAGTGGTTCAAGGAATTTACCAAGGACATGAAAGAGGACGGCTACACGATAATCGCGCCCAACCTCTCCCCCTTCCATATGCGCTTCTACAAGCCCGCGCTCAAACCGCTCGGCTTTAACGTGGAAGTGGTCAAGGATACCAAGACTGCGATAGACGTCGGTCTTAAATACGTCAATAACGACGCGTGCTACCCTACGATAATTACCGTGGGCGGTCTTATAGAAGAACTGCTTTCGGGACGGCACGACCCCAATAAGACCGCGCTCATCATAACGCAGACGGGCGGACCTTGCAGAGCGTCCAACTACATCACGCTCATAAGAAAGGCGCTTAAAGCCATCAATATGGAACAGGTACCCGTAATTTCGCTCAACTTCGTCGGGCTGGAAAAGCACAGCGGATTCCCCGTGAATCTCAAACTCATGCTTCAATTCATCTATTCGACGATATATGCGGACCTTACCATGCGCCTGCTCTACCGTGTGCGCCCTTACGAGAAAGTAAAGGGCAGTGCGAACGAACTTTACGAGAAATGGGCAGGCATTATCGCGGACGATCTCTCCAAGAACATCCACTCTACGTTTGCAAAGAACTGCAAACAGATGGTAAAGGAATTCGACGAGCTGCCCGTAAACGACGTCGTAAAGCCGCGCGTGGGCATAGTCGGAGAGATACTGGTCAAGTACCACTTCGGCGCGAACAACCACGTCGTGGAGCTTATAGAAGCGGAAGGCGGCGAAGCGGTCTGCCCCGATATGCTTGACTTCTTCATGTTCGGATTCTATAACTCCACGGTCAAGCACGACTATCTCGACGGCAAGCTCTCGCACAAAGTAGTGAACAGCTTACTTATAAATCTCGTCGAACATTTCAGAAAGCCCATGATGCAGGCACTCGAAGGAACAAAATTCGGTCATCCCACAAATATCCGCATCATGGCGAAAAAGGCAAGCAAAGTAGTTTCGCTCTGCAACCTCGCGGGCGAGGGCTGGTTCCTTACCGCGGAAATGCTCGACCTGTTCGACGAAGGCATAAACAACATAATCTGCATGCAACCGTTCGCCTGCCTGCCCAATCACGTTACGGGCAAAGGCGTTATGAAAGCACTTAAAGAGCTTAATCCATCTGCCAACATCGTAGCAGTCGACTATGACCCCGGCGCGAGCGAAGTCAATCAGGTCAACAGGATCAAGCTGATGATGTCCGTCGCATTCCGCAATATGCGCGAAGCCGCGGAAAGACACGGTAACGTCGACCATGCGGCGAGAATGAATGCGGATATAGAAAAAAATCTCGCAAAACTTGAAAGCGGCGAAAGTACTCCCCCGGCTCAGGAATCGGACGACTCCTGCACGACCTGCGATACTTGTTCCCCGTCTGCATGCGACTCCTGCACCGTTGCCGGAACCTGCACTTATAAGACCGTTCTGACGGACAACCCGGAAAATACGAATAACTACGACTCAACCGGCGCATAAGCACGGCGAATGAATCCGCTTCACGGCGGAACGACATATCCGAAATACGTTAAAGCGGCGCGGCTTGCCGATCGGCAAGCCGCGCCGCTCTCGTATTAATTCAGACAATTATGTGCGTGTGACAGTTTCCATAGGTTTGATAAATCCCATTGTATTATAATAGAACGTTTCCGTTAAACTCCGAATTTCAGTATCCCCTCCGGTCAGAATGTTGCGATCGGAAGGGACGTTAAAAGCTGTTTTATACAATCTGCGGATCTGCCGTCACACCACAATCTGAAATACTACTAAGAAAACTAATATCAGAGTAATTACGACGGGAACGATTATCCGCACCTTAGACGCGCCGACGCTCTGCACACTGTTCGTCCGCCTGATGCGCTTGTCGATATACGACGATACTGAAATGAGCAGAACCGCAAGCAAAAGCATTATTATACTTATCACCAGCGACATAACGGGTGCGCCCGCGGATGAAACTTTCCCGACGACAAAGCACATGACAAGCATAATAATAACCGGAACTTCCGCGCACGCAATAGCAAGTACGCTCGCGACGGACGCGACTGTACGCACCCACCACGCTCCGACAAATACTGCGCAGAACAGATTTCCGAGAACGGCTATCCCGCCGCAGACGGCAAATGCAATAGAAAGCGCTGTCAGCACGCCGAAGATCGTATAGAACATATCACCGACCGTGTCCAAAGCGTCGCCGCCCAAGGCGTCGAGAAAATCCGTGCCTCCGCGTACAATATCGAACACGGTAACGGACAGCGCGTCACCGCTCTCTCCCGAAAACGAGAACGATACGGCAAAGAACATTATCGCGGTAAGCGCTATTGCCGCAAGATTCATCACGCTGCCTATGCGCTGTTTCATTGAATCGCTCATATCATATTTTCCTTTCCGGCACCGCGGTGCGGATTGCCTGCTTCACGGCATATCGACGTGATACATTCCGTCGCAGCGGCGAAGCCGTTTTATTCCTTTGATAAGCCCGCGCAGCGCACCGTATTTGCGCACGGCGAGTATCATATAGTCCGAGCAGGTAGGCACCATCGAGCAGCGTTCGCGTACCCGCGCGGGCGCCCTGACCTGATAGACCTGCACTGCGAATATTATCACGCTTTTAAGCCGCAGCAAGGTATACAGCAGCAGCGCTCCCGCCGCCATAAGGATGAGATACCCGACGGAACCGAAAGCGTAAACGCTCTCCCCCGCCGTAAACCGCAGAACCGTCGCAGCCGCTGCCGTCACGACAGGCGGAACGGCAAGCTGAAGCACGGTTTTGCCAACGCTTATTTTCGGATGTGAAAAGCGCGATTCGTAAGCCGCCTTTTCTTCTTCCGTCATCGGCGCGGCAGGCTCGGCAAGCCACACGTTACCTCCCGCATAGACGAGTCTTTCGCCGTCCTCGGTATGCAGCACCGTGCCCTGCTTCTCCTCCTCCGTTGCGAACAGCGAATCGAAATCCTCGTCGTCCGCGTCCACTATGCGCGTCGTCTTCATCAGCTGAAGTTTTTCTTCTCCCGCAGTTTCTGCTTCATCGCATGGATCTTCGATGACAGATCGCGGTTGGCTGTCATGACATAGTCGAGATTATCGGAATCCTCGCCCGGCACGACGACGCGGAAGGTCATAAATTTATCTATGCCCTTGGCGTTTATCACTTTCGTCCCCATGCAGCCCTTTTTCGTGCTGAGGTGATCCACTTCCTCGGACAGATCGCGCACGGCGAACGACGTTACGTCCTTATAGAATATCTCGCGGGAATCGTCCATTATCGAACGGCTGAGCATATCGAATGTCAGTTGGTAAATAAGTATCTGGCTTTCCGTAAAGAAGAACCATGTGTCCTCGTATATATTGGTATAAAGACCGCTGTATCCGCGAAGCACGGGACGGATCGGACGAGTGACTGAAAGCGGGCTTTCCACGCCGCGCACGAATCCCTCGAACTCAACGGGCGGGATCTCCTGCACGGACGAATCGTCTATACCGAGATATCCCAGCGCGCGTTCATAAGGGCGTATCTGCGCTTTACGCTGCATTACCATGTTGTAATACTCGTTATCCGTAATGAGCTTTTTGCCGCCCAGGCATCCGCCCCCGGATTTGTTCCCCCTCAGGAAATACCTTTCGAGCAAATCCATATACTCGGGAGCATAGAGAATAACGTCCTCTTTGTTTCCGCCGTTTCCGCCCGTCAGGGCACTTAAAATCGACATGTTTATCTTCCTCCTCGTTTTATTGTTTTTATTATCAAACGGCAAAGACCTCGGGCACGGGTGTGCCGAGGATGGAGAACAGCGCGTCGGTATCCCCGCTGCCGAGTCCGCTCCCGCGCGCCGTCGCAAGAAGCTCCGCATAGTCGGGCGTAACGCGGAAGGACTTACGGAAATAATAATCGTAACGTACATACGCCCAAAGCAGATAATATATCGGCTTCGGCTCTATGGATATTGCGGCGTTTATGTAACTTTCGATCTTATCTATGTCGCGGCGGGGCGCAAGAAACGGTTTCCTGCCTCCGAGCAGCGCAATCGCGGCATAGAAGTAAAGATCCGCATTGTCAAACTCGACGCTCATTGCTTTTTCGAACGCCTCCGCGGCCTTCGGATACAGCCTGAGTTTGAGATAACACATTCCGAGCGACATACCGACCGCAGCGTTCTCCGGGTCTTCTTCAAGCGCCTTGCGATAGCTGCCCGCATATTTATTCAGCATAGGCAGCGTCAGCGAATCCATATCGCCGAACGAAGTGATAACGATCGGTCTTCCGCAATATACGCAGGTCTTGTTCCCCGGATCCTGCGGCGCACCGCAACCGGGACACTTTAAGTCATGTACGCTATACATCGTTTTCTCCCTTTTTCGTCAAAATTATACAACAAAAACGGCAAGTCTGTCTTGAAACTTACCGCAAATGTATATGTTTTTTACGATACGGTCGCCCTTCTTCGCCCGATTAAAGAACGGTTACGAGCTTGTTGCCCACAAGGTCACAGCTCGTCAGGTAATACGGCACGCCGCCTATGGCGAGCTTTCGGCATACGCGCCCGCTCGTGCCGTGAAGATGCCCGTATACAACGGCGTCGGGCGAGTATTCGGCAATGGCGTCTGTAAACACCGTAGCGGAAAACGTACTGTTAAAGGGCGGATAGTGCAGCATAACGACGAGCCTGTCGCCCTCACCGCGCAGTTTTGCCGCGGCGTCAAGTGACATGCGCAGGCGTATCAGCTCGCGGTCATAAATGATCTTGTCCGCCTCCGCCATCTGCCTGTTGGGTTCGGGAGTGGACCACAGCCGCGTTCCGCACACAACGATATTGCCTATTTTCAGCGCATCGTTCTGAACGGCGTACATTCCGTTCGGGAGCATTGCGCGCACTGCGGATATCGACTTCCACCAATAGTCGTGATTGCCGCGTATTATGATCTTATGCCCTTTGAGCGCGCCGATGTAGTCTATGTCCGCCTTTGCGTCCTCTATCTTCATCGCCCACGACAGGTCGCCGGAAATGAGCACCACGTCGTCTTCCGTTACCTTTTCCGCCCAGTCGCGCTCTATGATTTCGAGATAATTGTCCCAAACGGGTCCGAATATATTCATGGGCTTGGGATTATTTATGGACAGATGAAAATCGCTTATGGCATATACATTCATATCCGTATTATATCAGATATGAAAGAAAATGGCAAGCATTGGCGGCTCAATCGAGC
>DXHT01000094.1 GCA_019113265.1 Bacillota bacterium
TCGTGCACGACTCGCTCTGACGCAAAAAGTAGAGCGGGGAAGTCGCTATGCCGACGACGGTGAGCGGCTGTCCGTCGTTGGGGACGAGCGCGGCGTCGCCGTTGCCGCTTCCGTAGGTAAGAACGTCGCCGACCGCGATGTCATACATATCCCCGAAAGGGCGTATGGCGATCACTTCGCCCTGTTCTTTCGGCCACTCGCCGCTGACGAGGGTGAGGGAGTTGACGGAGGTAAGCCCCTCTTTGCCGTTCGTTCCCGCGCTGACGACGCGCACCGCCTTTTCGGCGTTCTCGCCGGGGACGGAGTAATACACGTCCGCGCTCACCACGCCTTCGACGGTCACCCCGTTTATTCCGCGCTCGGTCAGTCCCGAGCGTATGGCGGCTATGGCTTCGTCGTTCGGAAGAGCTTTTTTCAATTTGTTCATCTCTTCGATGAACTCCTGCCGCTCCTCCTGCGTCATTCCCATGATGTCGCCGATGCTTACGGACGTATCCGGCATTTCGGTGATTCCGGGGTAGACGGTAAAATCGAAATACGCGCCTTTATCGAAAAACTCGTTATAGGAGTTCTTCATGTCGGGCGTGACGAAAGACAGCCCCATGAGAAGCGCGACGCCGAGCGCGATTATGCCCGTTATCGCAATGAATCTTCCGAAGCTGCTGCCAAACTCCTTGAATACGATTTTTGCGTGCTTTTTCATAGGCCGCTCACCATACGAGTTCTTCCACGGGGGTAGGGTTGTCGTTCCTGCTTTCAAACGCGATCTTACCGTTCTTTATGCCGAATACGTGATCCGCCATTTTGGTAAGCTCGGAGTTATGCGTAATGATAATAACGGTCTTTCCGCTCTCGCGGCATATCTTCTGCAAAAGGCCGAGGATATTTTTTCCCGTTTCGTAGTCGAGCGCGCCCGTAGGCTCGTCGCAGAGGAGTATCTTGGGGTTTTTCGCAATCGCGCGCGCGATTGCGACGCGCTGCTGCTCGCCGCCCGAAAGCTGAGCGGGGAAGTTCTTCATGCGCTCGCCCAGTCCGACGCTTTCGAGAGTCTGTTTTGCGTCCAGAGGCTCGCGGCATATCTCGTTTGCAAGCTCGACGTTTTCGAGCGCAGTGAGGTTCTGTACGAGGTTGTAGAACTGAAACACGAAGCCCACGTCGTAGCGGCGGTAAAGGGTAAGCTCGCGGGATGTCATCTTGCTTATGTCTTTGCCGTCGAGTATGACCGTACCCGAAGTCGCCGTATCCATGCCGCCGAGAATATTGAGCACGGTGGTCTTGCCCGCGCCGCTCGGACCGACGATGACGCAGAACTCGCCCTCTCCGATCGTCAAGGTAACGCCGTCGGCGGCATATATCTTGTTGCCGCCCATGTCGTATATCTTGTAAACGTCTTTCATCACGACGTATTCCGCATTTTTTTCGGTCGCGTTTTCGTTCGTCCGTATATTCTTTCCCGCGTCTTCCATACGATCCTCCCTGACGTTTCGTCACACTGATCTTTATACACTTATATATTACCACGATTCCTTTAATTGCATATTAAACAAGGCGGGTGTATGTGCTGATTGTGTGAAAGATTGTGTATTATTGTGTGCAAGAAATGTGCCGCCCGTGTAACACTTTTCCGTTTTTGCGGGCTTAATTGTGACCGTTTTATGTCGTATTGTGAAATATTGTGTAATTATGCCGCGACGTATTGACGAGGGCGGCGCAGTATGCTATAATAGTACAAGAAATCCGCACGCGCATTTTTATAGGGCGGCGGTAAATAGAGGAGGAGATATTAAATGAAAAAGAAGCTTGTCATCGGCGCTCTTATCGCCGTGCTTGCGGTAGGTATGGTCATGGCGTTTACCGCGTGCGGAGCTAACGGCTCGCCCGAAAGCGTTGTCAAAGCGAGCATCGAGTCTCAATCGAAATTCGACGTGGACGCCATGCTCGATCTGATGTACTTTGAGGACAGCAAAGACAGGGAAACGCTCAAGAAAATGTTCAATGAACGCTTGGGCGAAATGGGTGAAATATCCAGCAACATAAAGATCACCAAGTTCGAATGCACGGTAACGGACGTTACCGATGAAGAGCTTGAAACGATAAAGGCGACTTACGAGGGCATAGATGTCCAGGCGGCAAGCAATTGCGAATATACGGCTTCGATTGAAGGAACGATAAAGGTGAGCGTCGGAGGCGTGGAGAACGAGCAGGATGTCAGTGTTGAGGATGAGAAAGGAAGCGTGACCGTTTATAAGGTCGGCGGCAAGTGGTATATGGCAATAATTCCCGCGGGGCAGACCGATATCGGTATGTAAGATCGGGAAAAACAGTAACGTAAAAAACAAAAGCGCGGAAAAGACACGTCTTTTCCGCGCTTTTTAAGCGTCTTTTATCGCGTGAGCATGTGCTACGATCGCGCGGAGCACTTTTAACGGCTGAAAGATGCCTGCCGGTCGCATTAAGGAACATGTGCGCACACCGTCATACGCTCGTTTTATATGGATTTGAGTTAAAATATGCAAAATTATTATATTAAATGTATGTTGTTTTGTGAAAAATTGTGTAAGGATTGTGTTAAATATTGAATATCGCACAGGTTTATGTTACTATAAATCAAAGTCGCGCGGATATTCAAGCGGCTGAATAGAGGAGGATATATCGGATGAAAAAGAAACTGATGGTAGGTGTTCTTATCGCCGTGCTTGCGGTAGGTATGGTCATGGCGTTTACCGCGTGCGGAGTCAACGGCTCGCCTGCGAGCGTGGTAAAGGCGTACATAGAAAGCGATATGAATTTTGACTTAGATAAAATGATTGACGTAACATATTTTGAAAATGACGATCTCAAAGAAACGTATGAGAAGTATTTTGAAGAAAGTATTAACGAAATCGGGGAGAACGTGAACGCACGCGGGAAAATCACCAAATTCGAGTTCAAAGAAGAAGAAAGCACGGAGGAGGAATTTGAAATTGCCAAAGCAATGTATGAGGGCGTTAATATCGAGGAGATATGTAAATTTACGGTCACATATTCAGGAACGGCGACCATATCCGCAACCGTTAACGGCGAGGAAATGGAAAATACTCTGACTCGAAACGGTGTGACGGGTAGCGGTATGGTATATAAAATCGACGGCAAGTGGTATTATGATATAGTGGTAGCGTAACCACCGTTATTTCCAAAACAAATAAGATTTCAAGTTTGACTCAAAGCGCGGAAAGCATTTTGCTTTCCGCGCTTTGGGTTTTTATATTGCGCTTTTCAGTTTTCCGCGCGTTTGTGATATTTTTTCACTGTCAGCCGCGCCGTTTATGCTTGCGCATTTCAGCCGCCTGCCGCGCTCGCGATCTGCTCGGCAGTGCCCGCCCTCCGTTCGCCGTTTGCGCCCGCCGCTTATTGCCGAGTTTCTCGGTTATCGTCCGTTCCTTTTCTCTGCGCCGTTTGCCCGCGCCGCGCTTTTTGCCGCCAAATTGAAAACTTTTTCGAAAAGCGGGAAAAGTTTTCAATTTCATTGACAGCGCGCTCGTTCTCTCGGTGCATGCGGTTTGTTGGCAAACCGTCTGCCGCATTTCCATTGACGACGAACGCGCCTTTGCGTCCTCTCGTCTTGACAAGCGCGCGGCGGCGGGGTATAATATACGGGATGAAAGGACTCATTATAATAAACGCATATTGGCGCGCCGCTTGCGTGACGGAGCAGGCGGAGCGGCTGCGCGAAGAGCTTATCGCGCAGGGCGCGGAAGCGGACATAATGCGCAACGGCTTTCTGCCCGTCGGCGTCGGCAGGCAGGGGATAGTGAACGAAATTATCGGAAAATACGATTTCTGCATATATCTCGATAAGGACAAATACGTATCCGAACTGCTCGAAAAGAGCGGTATGCGGCTTTTCAACCGCCACGAAGCGGTGCGGCTGTGCGACGATAAAATGCGGACGTACGCCGCGCTTGCCGCCGTCGGACTGCCCGTTCCGCGCACCATACCCGCGCCGCTTTGCTACACGGCGGGATCGACCGCGCGCGAGGACGTACTCGGCGGAGCGGAAAGGCGGCTCGGCTATCCGATGATAGTGAAAACGTCGTACGGTTCGGGCGGCAAGGGCGTGTATAAGGCGGACTGCCGCGCGGATCTCGACGGCATAGAGAATGAGTTGCTTTATTCTCCGCACATGTATCAGGAGTACATTCGCGGCAGTGCGGGCAGGGACGTCCGCGCGATAGTGATAGGCGGCAGGTGCATAGGCGCGATGCTGCGCACGTCGGACGGCAAGGATTTTCGCTCCAACATAGCCGCGGGCGGGCGCGGGGAAAAGTACGATATCGGCAGTGACGGAGCGCGCCTTGCGGAGCGCGCGGCACTCGCCGTCGGCGCGGAGTATGCGGGCGTGGATCTGCTCTTCGGCGACGACGGGTTTATAGTGTGCGAAGTGAACAGCAACGCGTTTTTCGGCGGGTTCGAGAGCGCGGTGGGTATAAACGTCGCGGGGGAATACGCGCGTTACGTGACTGACGCGGTAAAAAGAGGCTTATGACCGCCGGGCATTACACTCACACCATACCGCCCCTTTACGACGAGCACAGCCGCGTGCTCATCCTCGGCAGTTTTCCGTCGCCGAAGTCGCGTGAAACGGGGTTTTATTACGCTCATCCGCAGAACAGATTCTGGCGGGTGCTTTCGGACGTTCTCGGCGAGCCGTTCCCCGAGAGCGCGGATGAGCGTCGGGAAATGTGTTTAAGGCGGGGGATCGCGCTTTGGGACGTGGTAAAGGAGTGCGACATAAGCGGCGCGTCCGACTCGTCCGTCCGCAACGCCGTTCCCAACGATTTCGACGTGATATTTTCCGCTTGCGACGTGCGCGAGGTGTTCGTCACGGGTCGGCTCGCGGAAAAGCTGTATGAGAGATTCACGGGGCGGCGGGCGGTGCGCCTGCCCAGTCCCAGTCCCGCAAACTGCGCTCTCGGTTACGACAAACTGCGCGAGGCGTATTCTGTCGTGGCGGCTTGCCTTTCTGGCAGAGGGGAGAAATGACGGAAAACACGTCCGATAGTACCGTACGAGTGAAATTTTTTCTTTTACGGGCGGCTTTTTTTAATTTCCCCGTGCGGCTTGACAATGCTGCGTTTTTCGGCTATAATATGAGCGAAAACAATAACCGAGGCGGACTTTCGTTTATAGAAGAGTCCGCCCTTTCTGCGCCTTTTTCGTGGCGCTTAGGAGTTGTGAATGAGCGCGAAAAACTCATGCGCGACGCTGCGTAAAAAATTTTTCGTATACCTTGCCGCCGCGTTCGGAGCAGTGCTTACCACTTCGATATATTCGTTCGTGGATACGGTGGTCGTCGGACAGTACGAGGGCGGCACGGGTATCGCCGCTATAAGTTGCGTCAATCCCGTGTGGAATCTGTTTATAGGCTTCGGTCTTTTGTTCGGTATAGGCGGATCGGTGATGTTTTCCGTTTCGCGCGGAAAAGGGGATACGCGCGCCTCGAACGAATATTTTACCGCGTCGCTCATAGCGGTCACTTCGGTCGCCGTCGTGCTTTACGTTCTGTTTCTGACGCTTAAAAAGCAGCTGCTTGCCCTTTTCGGTGCGGGCGGAGACGAGCTCGTGCTCGAAAAAGCGCTCGATTATGCGGGGTATATCGCATACGTCATGCCGCTTTTCATACTCGGTAGCTACTTTTCCGCATTCATACGCAACGACGGCAGTCCGCTGACCGCGACGATCGCAGTTGTGTCAGGCGGAGCGTTCAATATTTTCGGCGACGTTTTTTTCGTGTTCGGACTGGATATGGGGATAGGCGGCGCGGGTCTGGCGACGATGTTGGGTCAGATACTGTCTTTCTGTATAATGCTGACTTATTTTTTCCGCAAGAAATGCACGTTGCGCCTCGCGCTTCCGCATCGGTTTTTCCGTCTTGCGTTTTCGGCGGCGCGCGGCGGGTTCGCGCCGTTCATAGTGGATTTTTCTTTCGGCATTCTTGTTATATTGTTCAATAACCGCATAATGGAGCTGGGCGGATCGACGGAGCTGGGCGTGTTCGGCGCGGTTTCGACGACGGTACTGCTCATTCAGGTGCTGTTTTACGGAGTGGGACAGGCGCTGCAGCCGCTCGCGTCGTTCGCGTACGGCGCGTCGGATATGCGTTCGCTTAAAAAACTGCTCAAATACGCACTGCTCACCGCGGCGGGCATGAGCGTACTGTTCTGCGTTCTCGCGCTCGCCATGCCGGGCGCGCTGATACACGTCTATATCGGCTTACCGACTGAAAGCGAGCTTGCCACGGGCGCGTATGCGTTCCGCGCTCTGTCCGTCTGCCTGCTGCTTATGGGCGCGAATATAACGCTGAGCTATTATTTCCAATCGGTTCTGCGCGTGGGCGTGTCCGTGCTCATATCCGTACTGCGCGGGCTCGGGCTTTGCTCGTCACTGCTTTACGCGCTGACCGCCGCTTTCGGCATAGGCGCGGTGTGGTGGGTAATGCCCGTAGCGGAAACCGCGACGGCCGTCATTGCTTTCGCCCTGCTTGCGGCAGTGAAGATAAGACCCAAAAACGCGCCCGAAAAGGGCGAAGGAGAAGACGCATGAACGAGCGGGAAGATATGTTTGACCGCGCCCTGCCGCTTTTCGGCGAGGACGGTCTGGAGAGGATAAAACACGCGCGCGTCGCGCTGTTCGGCGTGGGCGGCGTGGGCGGAGCGTGCGCGGAAGCGCTCGTACGCGGCGGAGTAAAGCGGCTGACGATAACGGACGGCGACGTGTTCACCCCGTCCAACCTGAACAGACAGCGTTTCGCGTATGCCGACGTGCTCGGTCAGCCCAAAGCGGAAGTGGCGGCGCGCGAGCTCGGGCGTATCGCTCCCGATGCGGAAGTGACCGCGATATGCGAGTATTACAAAGAGGACGCCGCGTTCGACTTTTCCGCCTATGACTTCGTTGCGGACGCGATAGACGACCTGCCCGCCAAGATATCCGTCATAGAGCGAGCTACGCGCCTGTCCGTTCCCGTGGTGTCGGCGTGCGGAGCGGGGAACAAGCTGGACCCGACGCGCTTTCGCGTCGCGGACGTCTATTCCACTTCCGTATGTCCCCTCGCGCGCGCTTTGCGAAAACTCTGCCGCGAGCGCGGCATAGAGTCGCTCCCCGTCGTCTACTCGGACGAACCCCCCGCTGTCCGCACCCCGTCTCCCGCTTCCTCGTCCTTCGTTCCTCCCGCCGCAGGGCTCGTACTCGCGTCATACGTCCTTCTCCGCCTCGCGGGAAAGATAGGCGCGCCGAATAAATAACGCTTGTCTCTGCTTATAAGATCCGCGCCGCTCATCTTAATCGCGAGTAACGCGCGCCGAAAACCGCACCGCACGGTGCAATATAAGAACGGCGCGAATAAGCCGAACATACGGCGCGGCAACGCCGCACCGCCCCGCGCGTCATGCGCCGCCATTACAGGGCAACGCCGCAAGAGCGAAAAATAAGTAACGGGGCAACGCCGCAGTAAGAGAGGAAAGAGTAACGATTAAAAAGCCGACGAATAAAAAAGCCGACGAACGTGACCGTTCGTCGGCTTTTATCCGCGCTTTCAGCGCGATATTTCTTCGTTGTAATCCTTTAAGTCGTCGAGTATCTCTTCGCCGCGGGAGAGGGCGGTAATGCCCGTCCGCGCGAGTTCGAGTATGCCGTAGGGCTGCATAAGCTCGATGAATTTGTCTATCTTGTTGGGCTCGCCCGTCATCTCGCAGGTGACGGAGGACGCGCCGACGTCGATGACCTTGACTTTCATCATGCTTGCCGTGCTCTCCACTTCCGGTCTGCGCTCGGGGGGAACGCTTACCTTGATGAGCAGAAGTTCGCGCTTGACGCAGTCGGCGGGTTTAAGCACGCGTATCTTGTGGCAGTCCCACAGCTTGTCGAGCTGGCGGACTATCTGGTTTATCTCGTCGTCCGTGCCGAGAGCGACTATGGTCATACGCGACATTTCGGGATTATTGGTATTGCACACGGACAGAGAGTCTATGTTATAGCCTCTGCGAGCGAACAGACCGCTTATGCGGGTGAGCACGCCCGACTTGTTAGTCACGAGTGCGGTTATGATGTGCTTCTGAGTCTTTTCTGCCATGGTGACCTCCTCAGTCAAGAACGGGTCTTTCCGTCAGTATCGCGTCGAAATTCTTTCCGGGCGGTATCATGGGAAGAACGAATTCGTCCTTGTCTATGATACAGTCGACGACCTTGACGCCCTTGGTGGTAAATGCCTCTTTCACCACTTTTTCGATATCCTCGTTGCGTTCGAGGCGGAAGCCCTTTGCGCCGAGCGCCTCGGCGAGCTTGACGAAGTCGGTAGGGTAGTTGATGTCCGTGGAGGAGTAGTGACGGTGGTAGAACAGAGTCTGCCACTGGCGCACCATGCCGAGCGTGTGGTTGTCCATGACGAACACCGTTATGTCCAGTCCGAGCTTGGAGGCGGTGACGAGTTCGTTGAAGTTCATGTGGAAGGAGCCGTCGCCCGTGAACAGCACCGTCTGCTTGCCGCTTCCCATGCACGCGCCTATCGCCGCGCCCATGCCGTAGCCCATTGTGCCGAGGCCGCAGCTCGAAATGAGCTTGCGGGGCTTGTCGAAATCATACGCCTGCGCCACCCACATCTGGTGCTGACCGACGTCCGTCGCCACGAGTTTTTCGGGATCGCCGAGACGCTGTACCGCCTTGATAATGCGGATGGGGCAGAGCTTGCCGTCGCTGCCGAGCAGGAAGTCGTGCGCCTTGCGGTCGCGCCTTTCATCTATCCACGCGGAGGGCTTGGCGTTGACGCGCGGCAACATCGCTTCGAGAGCAAGGCGTGCGTCGGCGAGCACTCCGACGTCGGGAGATACGTTCTTGCCGAGTTCGGCAAGGTCGATGTCTATATGCACTTTCTTTGCCTGCGGGCAGAATGACTTTCTGTCGCCTGCGACGCGGTCGTCGAAACGGCAACCGACGGCTATGATGAGGTCGGCTTCCTGCATGGCCTCGGCGACGTTGCTCATGCCGTGCATGCCTATAAGACCGAGGTAGTTGGGGTGCGAGGCGGGGAAGCAGCCCAGTCCCATCATGGAGGACGCGACGGGTGCGTTTATCTTCTCGCTGAACTTTACGAGCGCGTCGGACGCACCCGAGGTTATGCAACCGCCGCCCACATACAGCACGGGGCGTTCGGACTCGTTGATGAGGTCTACCGCGCGGCTGACGTAGTCGTTATCGCAGAAGTACGCCTTGCTCTTTTCGGGCACGGCGGGCTCGTAATCGACGATAGCCTGCTGAACGTCCTTGGGAACGTCCACGAGCACGGGGCCGGGTCTGCCCGTTCCCGCGATGAAGAACGCCTTGCGCAGAGTGTCCGCAAGCTCCGCGGGGTCTTTGACCATAAAGTTATGTTTTGTTACGGGAATGGTGATGCCCGTTATGTCCACTTCCTGGAACGAATCTCTTCCGAGCATGGAGCGTCCGACGTTGCCCGTTATGGCGACGAGGGGAACGCTGTCCATATAAGCCGTTGCAATGCCCGTTACGAGGTTGGTCGCTCCCGGTCCGGAAGTCGCTATGACGACGCCCGTTTTTCCCGTGGCGCGGGCATAGCCGTCCGCCGCGTGGCTTGCGCCCTGCTCGTGACAGGTAAGCACCTGAGTGAGTTTGTCCTTTTCCTCGTAAAGCGCGTCGAAAATATCGAGCACCGATCCGCCGGGATAGCCATATATTGTGTCGATGCCCTGCTCTTCTATGCACTTTACGATGATCTGCGCACCTTTGAGTTTCATAAGCGTGTTCCTTTATTCTTTAATTTTACAATTATATACCAAAGTGCGGATTTTGTCAAGGGTTGCCGCACAGCTCTTTTGATGTAAAACCGCCCGCGCTTGGGTGACCCAAGCGCGGGCGCAGTTAAGACTTTCCGAAAAATATTACCGTCGCTTATGCGGGGACGACTTGCAGGTTCCAGCCGAACCATATCGCGCACACCACTATGACGGCGCAGTATATGAGAATGGACAGCGTATCCATTATCGTGGAGATGACGGGCGCGCTCATGAGCGCGGGATCGACGTGTATCTTTTTTGCGATAATGGGGAGCAGCGAGCCGAGCACCTGCGCTATGAAGATTATCAGGATAAGCGCGATGGCGAGCACGAGACTGACTTTAAGCACTAAGTAGTTTATGTTATATGCCGTCCAC
Source organism: Bacillota bacterium (assembly GCA_019113265.1). Classification (GTDB taxonomy): domain Bacteria; phylum Bacillota; class Clostridia; order Christensenellales; family Pumilibacteraceae; genus Protoclostridium. Next base: position 10,199 of record DXHT01000094.1, read on the forward strand.
CAATACATGAGTATGACGCGCACCGCATTCGCGACGGCGAGTACGGACGAGCAGATAAGGGAGATAAGCCCCTCTTTCATGCTGACCTTAAAGAAGTCCTTTGTGGAGATCTGATCGAGCGCGAGCGCGCGGATGACCGTCGTAGACGCCTGCGATCCGCAGTTTCCCGCCGTGCCCATGAGCAGGGGAGTGAACGAATACAGGAACGTGGACAGCTGCCCCTCGAAGCCGTTTATGACGAGTCCGGTGAACGTCGCCGAGATCATGAGGAAGAGCAGCCACAGCACGCGGCCGCGGGCATGCTTCCACGCGGGCGTTTTGAGGTAGGTGTTCTCTATGGGCGCCATTGCCGCCATGCGCGAGAAGTCCTCTTCCGTCTCTTCTTCGATTATGTCGACTATATCGTCGACGGTGACTATACCGACGAGTCTGTTCTCGCTGTCGCATACGGGCATTGACGTGAGGTCGTACCTCTTGAACAGTTTGGCGACTTCTTCCTGGTCGGTGTTGGTGCGGACGATAATGGCGTTTTCCTCCATCATGTCGCCCACTTTTTCGTCCTTTGCCGCGAGGATGAGGCGGCGGAGCGTTATCGTTCCGAGCAGTTTGCGCTGCGCGTCGAGCACGAAACAGGTGTTGACGGTCTCCTTGTCGATGCCCGTCTTTCTTATGACCTCTATCGCCTGAGCGGCGGTGTAATACTCTTTGAGGTCGACGAACTCGACGGTCATTATACTGCCCGCGCTGTCCTCCTCGTATTGGAGCAGGTGATTGACGGCGGCGCGCGTCTCCGGCTTGGTCTTTGCCAGCAGTTTTTTAACGACCATGGAGGGCATCTCTTCGAGAAGGTCTGCCGCGTCGTCGGCGTAAAGATCGTCTATAAGCTGACCGGCTTCGGATTCGGAGAGCGCGGTGAGCATTTTCTGACTGACGTCGTCGGGAAGATAGACGAATACGTCGGACGCGAGATCCTTGGGAAGGATGCGGTATATTTTGAGCAGGTCTTCGGTGGGGAAGTCGTCGAGAATGTCCGCTATATCGACGGGATTGAGTTCTATGAGAACGCTTTTGAGAAGAGCGAGCTGTCTGGTCTCGACGAGGTAGGTTATGGAGTCCTCGATTATCTCCTTGGAACGGCTGTCGCCGTAAGTCAGCATCCTCTGTATGACGAAAGGCGGCAGGTCGACGACTACCGTTCTGTCGTCCTGCTTTGCGTAAAGCTCTTCGAGTATGCGTGAGATCTCATCTCCGCGCAGATCGTGGAGAAAGCTCGTTTCGGGATCGCCGCCCGTCTCCCGCATGAGCGCGAGCGCAGTGGCGCGGTCGAGGAGCAGGAACGCGTCTATGCGGACGTCCTCACCCAGCTTGCCGAGCACTTCGACAAGCTCCTCCGTCGTCAATGCGGCAAGTTCTGCGGCAGCGCTTTCCTTTTCGTTTTCTTCGAGAAGAGAGGATATTTTTTTCGCTCGCTCTTCCGCGTCGAATGCCGCGGGAGCGATCTTATCGTCATCCGTCATGAAACGCTGCCTCCTTTTCGGTTTTTGTCGCTGAGGACTTATATATTATACAACCGAAAAGCCGCATTTGCAACCGTTTTCCCGTTATTTTCGCGCAAAAATTTAAGCGTTCGTCCGAACGCGCGCATTTCGGGCGAGCGATAAAAAGTAAGTAAATCGATTGCATTTGTCTGAAAATTGTAGTATAATCATTGCTATGGAAATACCTGACGCGAAACTTATCGCGGAACTGCTCGATTATGCCGTCGGCGTGCGGCGCGCTCTGCACGCCCGTCCCGAACTGTCGGGGCAGGAGTACGGCACGAGCGAGTTTATACGGCGGGAGCTCGAAGGAATGGGTTACACCGTTCGCGGCATACGCACGGGGCTCGTCACCGAGGCGCGCGGAAGAGAGGGCGGAACGATAGCCCTCCGCGCGGATACGGACGCGCTCCCCGTCACGGAAAAGACGGGTCTGCCGTTTGCCGCCACCTGCGGGCGTATGCACGCCTGCGGGCACGACGGTCACACCGCCATGCTTCTTGCGGCGGCAAAACTGTTCACTCTCCGCACTCCTAAGCGCAACGTGCGGCTGATATTCCAATACGGCGAAGAGGGCGAGGGCGGCGCGGAAAAGATGATAGCGGGCGGATGCCTGGACGGCGTGAGCGAGATATACGCGTTCCACCTCTGTCCGGAGCTTGCGAAAGGCACATTCGCCACCAACTCGTCCTGCCTTTTTGCGGGAGTAATGGAGTTCGACGTGCGCCTTACGGGTAAAAGTTCGCACTGCGCCGCGCCCGACGAGGGAGCGGACGCGCTTGCGGCGGCGGCACGGTTCGTTATCGAAAGCAAAGCCGCGCTCGGCGGCGAAAATACTCTCATGCACACGGGCAAGCTCGTTGCGGGAAGCGCGCGCAACATAGTCGCGGGGGAGGCGGCTCTCGAATGCTCCTTCCGCTACCGCGAAAAGAGCGCGCTCGCGGCGGCAAAAGAGCGTCTCGGCGAATTGCTGTCCGATATACGCGAGCGGACGGGGGTAAGCGGAGCAATGACCGTGCGCGCGGTGTATCCGCCTCTCGTAAACGACGCGCGTTGCGTCGCAAAAATGCGTGCGCTTACGGGCGCGGGTCACATGGACGGGAGATTCACCGCGGAGGACTTTGCGTTTTATGCGGAAAAAGTGCCCGCCTGCATGTGCTGGCTGGGCGTGCGCGACGAGACGCATACGTCTCCGCTTCACAGCGACACGTTCGACTTCGACGAGAGCGTGATGAGAGAAGGTATCAGGGCGTTCGCCATGCTGGGCGACGCGGAACTTATAAGCGCGGCAGAGCCGCACAAGGAGTAAAACATGTCTGACGAAGGCGTAAAGACCGGACTTTTGGGCAAGATAGGCAGCGGAGCGGCGCGACGCGACGAGTACTCGACGGCGGCGCGTCTGGGCGGCTGGCAGGCGTTCAAGGCGATGTGGAGCGGGCACTTCACCAAAGTGCTGCTTGCAAGCCTTCTTGCGCTGATATTCTCCGTACCCGCGATAGCGTGGGTGATAATATCCGGAACGCTCGCCGGCAATATCGGCACGGGCGTACCGTTCAACATTTTCGACGGCATAGGCTACGCAAGCCCCGACGCCATGGGCGAATACGGACTTACCGTTGCCGTCGGGCTGGGCAATCTGCTCTACTATCAGGCGGCGGTACTGCGTTTCTCCGTACTCATTGCGGGGATAGCGATAGCGGGCGTAGGCATAGGCGGACTCGCCTATGTGGCGCGGCTTTACATGTACGGCGAACAGGTGAGAGTGGTGCGCGACTTTTTCCGAGGCGTGGCGGCGAACTGGGCGAGCGGTCTTACGGGCGGCGCGCTTACGGGCGCATGCGTGTTCCTCGTGATGCTCACTCACTATTCGTTCACGCTCAACGGCTGGGGACTTGCGGGAAGGATATTCGCCATGATAGGCACGATAGTGCTTCTCGTGCTCGTATCGATATATTCGTTCTATCTCGTTGCGATAACGTCTTCCTATAAAACGAGTTACCCTCGCGCAGTGCGCGACGCGTTCCTGCTGACGTTCGTGAACTTCCCCAAGAACATGCTTGCGGCGCTGCTGGCGTCACTTTTCGTGGGAGCGATGTTCCTTCTCGAACTTCTCATGGGCGGATCGCAGATGGGTGCGCTTCCGTGGGCGCTGATGTTCTTCCTCGGATTTTACGCGGTAACGGGCATATTCGTGTCGTGCGCACAGTCTGCTTTCGCCGCATATATAAACGAAGGGCTCGTCGAGCGCGAGACCAAGCTGAAAAACGAGCAGTTCTATGCGGCCAAGCGCGAACAGCGCAAGCAGCAGAAAGCCGCCGCAATGACGAACGGTGAGAAAGCTCCCGCCAAAAAGCAGCCCGCGCGTTACGTAAACCCCAAGAAAAAGAAGAAGGCGAACGATAAGTCGCCTGCGGAGATGACTCCCGCTCCCGCCGCGCCCAAGGGCGGCTACACCGCGCAGGATCTTGCCAAGATGGACGAGGACAGACGCAAGATAGCCGAAAAGGCGGCGGAAGAGAGCGACAAGACCGTCAGCGGGCTGGAAGACGAGTCCGTATACGAGGACGACGGGGAATAAGGCATCGGAGGTCGCATATGGCGGCGGAAATACTTGAATTCGGAAAGCCGGACGAGTGGTATATCGCTCGTGCGGAAAGTTGGAGCAGGAGGGGCGAACTTGCCAAGTCGCTCCTCTATGCCTATATGACGAAGGGCGATACGCGCGAGGTAAAGATGTGCCGCGCGCGCATGCTTTACGAGAGCGGCAATCTCTCGCTCGCGCTTGCGATACTCTCCGATCTGCGTGCGGACGGGGACAAGGGCGCGGATATGTACGCGCTCACGGTAAAGACTCTCGACGACATGACGCGTTATATCAGCGCGGCATATTTTATAGGCGAGGGAGCGGAGACGGGCGCGTTCCCGTTTTTGACTGATGCCGCCGCGCCTGCTACCCGCCGCGAGTATGAGGCGGCGATAAAGCTGATACGCGGAGAATTTCCCGACAACAAGTTCGACAGCGACATATCGAGCGTACTGTACGTCGCCGAGCGCATGCAGTCGGGCGCGGACGAATCGCTCGCGGGCGAAATGCTGTTCGACGAGCACGATTTTGCGGGATCGGAAATAATGTTCCGTGCTACGGGCATACTGTACCCGGAGAAGCTCGTCGCGCCGCTCGCATACAAACTCATAGACGCATGCAAGAGCGCGCTGGACGGGGACTCGGACGGGCAGCCCCGCCACGAAGTGCTGTCCACTCTCGCAGTCGCTCTCGCGGCAGTGGGAAGAAAGAACGAGGCGAGAGAAACCGCGGAAATGCTTGCGGAGCTCGATCTTCCCGACGGAGACCTCGAATTGGTCAAGACGGTGGCGGCACTGCTTTCGCTGGATATGGGCGACGAGGCGCGCTTCTTTCTCGACGAGCTTTGCGCCGTCAGTCCGACTCCCGCGGTGCTTTGCGTCGCGGCGGAGGCGGAGCTGAACGAGGACGACAAGGAGGAGGCGCGGGACAGGATAGCGCGCTGTCTGATGATAGCGCCCGACGACCCCCTCGCAAAATACCTCATGAGAAGGGCAAACGACAGTCGGCGCGTGCACGTGCCGTACAGTACGCGCCTGCCCTCGGCTGAGGCGAAAAGAAGGCTCATGCGCGTTTTCACTCACTCTGCGGGAGAGTCCGATCCGTTCCCCGAAAAGACGGCTGAGGCGGTGAGATACCTGCTTTCGTGCGGAATGACGCCCGCCACATTCGACGCGATAGCCGCGGCAGTGCCCGCGGGCGTGGCTCGCGGCGTGTTCACCGCGTATCTGACGGACATAGAGGGACTGCCCGTGCTTAAACGCGAGATACTGCTCGAACGCCTGCTTGCGGGCGGAAAGAACGTACCGCTGTATTCGTTCGGCGAGCGCATGGTGTCGCCCTCCGAGGAGTGCATAAAGCTGTGCGGCGGCGACGAGGCTCTGCGCCGCGCCTACTGCCGCGCGCTTGCGACGGCGGCGGTGTACTGCGACGTGTCGTGTCCCGTAAATGCGGTATTCTCGCAAACGGCGGACGTATTCGCTTCCGCCGCGCACGGCGAGAACTTTGAAAAGGACTGCGCGGCGGCGATAATGCTGCTCTGCCGCGCGGACGTGCAATGCGCGGGACTGGACGCAGGCGCGTTGCATGCGGGCGCAAACAAGGACGAGGCGGCAAGACTCGCCGCGTCCGCCGAAAGTCGGGTCGTTTACGACTTCGGCGAGGAGGATAAATGAAAAGTCCCAAAAAACTGTTCGGAGAGTACTTCCGCAAGCGGCTGATCGCGGGCGGTAAGGCGATAAAGGGCGACGAATTCGAGGATCTTCTCGCGTCGAGCGCGGCGGAGTGGGAGAACGCCCCGTGCGACGAATACGGCGGAAAGACCCCGCGCGAATACGTCGGGGGAATAACGGACGCTAATGAGATGATAAAGATGTTCCGCGACGACGTCGCCGAGGGCGGAGAGCCGTTCGCGCTTATCTCCGACAGGCTCGCCGAAATGCCCGAAGCCGCGCCCGCGCTCGGAAAGATAGTGGCGGAAGAGGGCGACGAACGCCTGCGCGAAGCGGCGGCTGACGTGCTGTTCAAATCGGACCGCGTACCCGTCGCGGAGTTCGCGGAAGTGGTGTTCGACCCCGACGTGACGGTGGATCTGCGCGAAAGGCTGATAGAGATACTCTCTCAGACGGAGAACATATATCCCGTTCTCGCTCCCCGCATGGAGTATGCGGAGGGGGAGAACGCGCTGATTCTCGCCGAACTTCTCGTAAGCTCGGGCGCGCGAGGAGAGGACGTGTTCGAGTTTCTCATGCGTCTTACCGAAAGCGCGGAAACTCTGCCGCGCGCGTTGCAGCTCATCGCCGAATACGGCGACGAGCGCGCTTTGCCGAGACTTTACGAGCTTTCCGGAACGTGCGATTACGCTCTGTTTACGGACATACGCTCCGCCGTCGAATGGCTGGGCGGCGAGATGGATACGGAGCGCGACTGGTCGGCGGACAAGACGTTCGCCGCGATAAAAGGGAACAAGGAGGGAAAATGAAAGAATACCGCCGTATAACCGTCAATGACGTAAGGGACAGCGACGAGGTTCGCGCGCTTATCGACATGCAGAGCAGGTATCTCGAAACTCTCGGATATACGGAGCACGGAGTGCGGCACGTCAGTTATGTTTCCAAGACGACCGCCAACATACTGCGCGAAACGGGCGCGGACGCACGGCTGATCGAGCTGGGGGAGATAGCCGGCTGGTTGCACGACGTCGGCAACTCGCTTTCGCGCGCCTATCACGGGCTGACGGGCGGCACGCTCGCATACGGCGTTCTCGTGCGGCTCGGAATGGATCCGGATGAAGCGGCGCATATATCCAATGCAATATCCAATCACGAAGAAGAAACGGGCGTCGCGGGCGACGCGCTTTCCGCAGCGCTCATACTCGCGGACAAATCGGACGCGCACCGTTCGCGCATAAACAAAAAGAATTACGACGAGTTCGATATACACGACCGCGTGAATATGTCGATAAAGAAAAATTATCTCGTCGTGGATCGTGCGAAGAACGTCATACGCCTTGTCATTATCATGGATTCCACGTCCGCGCCCATGGAGTATCTGCAGATATATCTTGCGCGTATGGTGATGTGCGAAAAGGCGGCGACGCGACTCGGCTATACGTTCGAGCTTGTCATCAACGGCGTCCTCATCAATCACCATAAGCGGCCGAGGAGAAAGATGACTCTCGGAAGCGACGAAAACCTGCTTTCTCCCGATTGAGTAATAGGCCGATACGGTATCGCGCGATCGGATGCCTACCATAAAACGATATATCATAGCATGTTCCCGCCCCGCAAAAAGCGGGGCTTTTGCTTTACGGAGCGTTCGCGCGGAGGGGGAATAATCGCGGACGGGTCACACATTGCGTCTAAGCGGACAGGCGAGAAAGCATGGTAGCGCCCGCGTCCTGCGAAGAGGAAACGCGAGAAAGCATGGTAGCGCCCGCGTCCTGCGACGGGGAAGCGCGAAATGCGGATATAAAAAAGCCCGCGTCGGGGTCTCCCGACGCGGGCATGAAACGCGGGCAAGCCGCTTTATCTGACCTTTTTAGCCGTAAACTTCTTGCAGCGGAGGGCGCGCATGGAGTTTGCCACCGCGACGAGGCACACGCCGACGTCGCCGAGAATGGCTATCCAGAGCGGGAACTCCGTAAGCACGGTGACTACGGGGATGAGCACGGAAAGGATCATGATGACGATCTTGACCGCGAGCGAACCCACGATGTTTTCCGTCGCTATGCGGATGACTTTCTTTGCGTGGCGGCGACCCGCGACGACGCTCGTCAGATCGTCGTTCATGATGACGACGTCCGCAGCCTCTATCGCCGCGTCGCTGCCCAGTCCGCCCATGGCGCAACCGACGTCAGCCGCCGCAAGCACGGGCGCGTCGTTTATGCCGTCGCCGCAGAAAGCCGTCTTTCCGCCGAGCTCCAGCTCTCTTACGGCTGCGACTTTATCCTGCGGGAGCATACCCGCGCGCACTTCGTCCAGACCGACTTCCCGAGCCACGGCAAGCGCGACTTCGGGGCGATCCCCCGTGAGCATGACCGTTCTGATGCCCTCTTTGCGGCACGCGTCCACGGCGTCCTTGCTGTTTTCCTTTATCTCGTCCGCGACGGTGACATAGCCGCGATACTCGCCGTCTATCGCAATGTGAACGACGGTATACGGCGTATCCGCATCCTTGCAGTCCACGCCCGATTCGAGCATGAACGCGTGCGTACCCGCCGTAATGTTGTGCCCGTCCACTACCGCGCGTATGCCCTTGCCGGACACGTCCTCCGCCGACGTACAGACGCAGCCCTTTGTGTTTTCGGCAGAAAGAGCGAGAGCTATGGGGTGATTGAACTTGCTTTCCGCCGCCGCGAGTGCGGACAGCGAGCTTTCGTCCGTGCGGCGGTCTCTAACCGCGAAGCTGCCCTTTGTTATCGTACCCGTCTTATCGAACGCTATCGTCTTGGTCGCGGCAAGCGGCGCGAAGCAGTCCGAACCCTTCATGAGCACGCCTATCCTGCTCGCTCCGCCTATGCCCGAAAAGAAGGTGAGAGGAACGCTTATGACGAGTGCGCACGGGCAGGATACGACGAGCAGGGAAAGGGCGGTGTATATCCACTGCGACCACATTTGCGACGCGGGCAGATCCATTGCGAAAATGCCGACGAGGGAGGGAATGACCGCCACGGCGAGCGCGAGAGCGCACACTATGGGCGTGTACACCTTGGCGAATGCGGATATGAACGTCTCCTGTTTCGCCTTTTTGTCCGAAGCCTCTTCGACGAGCCTCAGCATCTTGCTTACGGTAGACTCGCCGAAATCCTTGGTCGTGCGAACGGTGAGCAGTCCGTCCACGGCAATACAGCCGCTCTTGACCTCACTGCCCGGCTTGACGAACGCGGGAACGCTTTCGCCCGTCACCGCAGAGGTCTCCACATACCCCGATCCTTCCGTCACGACGCCGTCTATCGCTATGCGTTCGCCCGCGCGAACGACGGTGAGTTCTCCTGTTTTCACCTCTTCGGGATCGACTTCCGTCTCTATGCCGTCACGCAGAACAACTGCGCTGTCCGGACGCATGGAGAGCAGTTTTTTTATGCTCTTGCGCGAGCGTCTGACGGCAAGTGCCTGAAAGTATTCGCCTACCTGATAGAGCAGCATGACGAGCACGCCGTCCATCATTGCTTCGCCGCCGCCGGGAGCGTTCAGCTCCGTTTCGTAGTCGGAGAACACTATATTGATGACGAACGCGCCCACGGACGCTATCAGCATGAGGAAGTTTTCGTCGAATATTATCCCGCGCGATATGTTCCTCGCCGCCTTATATGCGACCGACCAAGCCGCGGCCGCCCATGCGAGCGCGTAAAGAGTCAGATACGCCGCGAACGTGCCGTTTATCTTATCCGTCAGAAGGGCGGGGATAAAGAAAACCAGCCCGACAATGACGGATATGAGCCGCTTGTCTTTCATTTATTTCGTCTCCCGCATGACCGCGTCCGGCTCTATGCCGCGCATTATCTTTTTTATATCCTTTTCCACGCCCTTGAAATCCCTTTCGGACGTTACTTTCATCGTTCCGAGCGCGAACGACAGCTTACAGCTCACGCCGTCCAGCTTGTTCACCGCATCCTCTATGCGCTGTGCGCAGTGCGCGCAGTCTATGTTTTCCACTTCGTATTTTCTGGTCTCGTTCATAACGACCTCCCGAACAGATTTCATTAAACGATTAAGCAATCGTTTAATCTATTATCAGTATACGACGATTTATTTGTATTGTCAAGTGCTTTCGCCCAAATTTTCGGGAATTTTTATGCGGCAGGGCGGAATATAATTATTGCGAAAACACGGTAAGGAGCAGTAATGATGAAAAAGATCGCGCTTATCGCTGCGGCGCTCATGCTGGCTGTCAGTGCGCTTGCGTTCGCCGCTTGCGGAAAGGAAGAAAAGGACGGTACGCTGTACCGCATAAGTGCCGCGCTGGATGCGGACAACATGATAGTGACCGCGTCAATGGACGTGCATTACTTCAATTCGGGGGAGTCGGGTCTTGACGACCTGCAATTCATGCTGTATCCGAGCGCATACCGCGAGGGAGCGAGGTATGCCGCCGTTTCCGAATCGGAGCAGGGCGAGGCGTACCCTCACGGCATGAGTTACGGCGGAGTGACGATAAGCGAAGTCACCGTCGGAGGCGAGAGCTGCGAGTGGGCAGTGGGCGGGGAGGACGAGGACGTTCTCATCGTAAGCGTTCCCGAGATCGCTCCCGGCGGCTATGCGGACGTGAGCGTAAAGTTTACGCTCGCTCTTCCCGAAACGCGCAACAGATTCGGACATATGGACGGCGTGGTCAATCTCGGCAACTGGTATCCGATAGTCGCCATGCGCGACGAGAGCGGCTGGCGAACCGATCCGTACTACTCATACGGCGATCCGTTCTATTCGTCCGTTGCCGATTACGAAGTGACGTTCACCGTACCCGAGGGCTGGGAAGTCGCGGGAACGGGCAGCGTATCCGCATCTCTCGGCGATGGCAACGCGACATATTCGTTTACGGCGAGCGGCGTGCGCGATTTCGCCATGAGCGCGTCCGCGAACTATGTGTGCGCGGAGAGGGAAACGAACGGCGTAAAGGTGCGTTACTACTCCTCTTCCGAGGACGCAGAGGGTCTGGACACCGCCTGCCGCGCCGTAGAGACCTTCTCGCGGCTGTTCGGCGAATACCCTTACGACACTCTGTCCGTTGCGATAACGCCCTTTAAGGAGGGCGGCATGGAGTACCCGTCCTTCGTCATGGTGTCCGACGCTCTCGGCGGTGATATGAAGACGGAAGCCATCGTGCACGAAATATCCCATCAGTGGTGGTATGCCGCCGTGGGTAACGATCAGATCAACGAGCCGTGGATGGACGAGGGACTTGCCGAGTACTCGACGACGCTGTACTACGAAAACAACCCCGATCTCGGCGTCACGACGCAGGATCGCATAGCGGACGCGATGCAGTCGTACATACTGTTCAGCGACGTGTATTCGGACACCGAGGGCATAGGGCGCATGGATCGCCCTCTCGGAAGCTACTCGTCTCCGACGGACTATGCGTTCCACGCATACGTAAAGGGCGAGCTTATGTTCGACTCGTTGCGCCACATAATAGGCGACGAGGCGTTCTTTAACGGACTGAAAGCATACTATTCCGATTATTCGGGGCGCGTTGCGGACGCAGGTTGCCTGATAGCGGAGTTTGAAAAGAGTTCGGGACTCGGACTCGTGGGATTTTTCGAGAGCTGGCTGAGCGGAACGGCGAGCGTGATGTGACGGTATGAGATTCTATGTTTGCGGAAAGCGTACCCTTATTGCGATAATAGCCTTTGCGGCTGTCGCCGTGGGGATAGTCGCGGGAGCGGCGGCGTCCGCGTCGGCGCACACCGTCGCTCCCAACGGAATGACGATAGTGATAGACCCCGGCCACGGCGGAGCGGACGGAGGTGTGGTGGGAACGGATACGGGAGTGAAAGAGGCGGACGTCAATCTCGGCGTGTCGCTCAGTCTGCGCCACTTCCTGCGCGAAGCGGGATACGAAGTGGTGATGACGCGCGACAAGGACGTGGATCTTGCGAGCGGCGACGGCAATTTCAAGCAGTCCGACATGAGCGCGCGCAAGAAAATAATAGAGGACGCCGCCCCCGATCTCGTAGTGAGCGTGCATCAGAATTACTATCCTCTGCGCAGCGTCAGTGGCGCGCAGGTGTTCTATGCGGAGGGCTCGGAAGTGTCTTCCGACTATGCAAACCGTATGCAGAACGTGCTCAACGCCTCGCTCGGTTGCGACCGCGTCGCCAAGGGCGCGGATTACTACATCCTCGAATGTTCGGAGTATCCCTCCGTTCTCGTCGAATGCGGCTTTATGTCCAACGCGGAAGAGGAGTCAAAACTCGTCACGCCCGAATACCAGCGCAAGATAGCCTATGCCATATATTCGGGCATCACGGGCGTACTCGCGCTAGGCCCCGCGTTCGTCGGTATCGACGGATGAGACCGACATTGCGGAAATAAGCCGCACCGCCTGGAAATGATATGCACCCCAAAAGTTGGACAAACTTTTGGAGGTGCAAATTTTTATGTCGAGAAAGAAGAAACATAACACAAAGTACTCGCCAGAGTTCAAGTTATCTGTTATAATGGATATGCGTGAGAACCAT
>DXHT01000095.1 GCA_019113265.1 Bacillota bacterium
AAAAGGAATGAGCCCGGTTGGGTACCGGACTCACTACCAAACAATTTAATTAAATTTTTGTCCAAACTTTGGGGTTCACTTCATTTGCGCATTTCGGTTTTTTTCGTATTTTCACTTGACTTTCGAGGTAGGGGGGGGGTATAATGATAACGGGTATACGCTCGGCGTGCGTTTTCAAGCGGGCGGATCGCGGCGGTTTCGCTTACGACCGTGCGGGAATGTCGCGAACAACGCTTTGCGCACGTGCGGCGGTGCGTTACCCGAAATAAATTAAAGGAGATATGAGATGGAAAGAAAGACAACGGTTTTTTGCCGTCGCATTCCTTTTTCGGGGACTGCGCGAACCGCCCGTATCGGACGGACGGAAACGGGTTTGCCACGGAGGGATGAAAGATGAAGTTTAAGATCGCGGCAGTGCTCGCGACCGCGCTTATTTTTGTTGCGGTCGTGTTTTCGGCTTGCGGACTGCCGGAAGAGCCGAGAAAATTCACGGGGCTGGAAATAACCGAAATGCCCTTGAAGACGGAATACATAGAAGGAGAAACGTTCGATCCCGCGGGAATGGTCGTCAGCGCGGTATACAGCGACGGAACCAAAGAGGTCATAGACGGGACGCAATACAATTACGATCTTAAACAGCCTCTTAAAACCACGGACACGTACGTGGTGATCCTTTATATGGATAAAATGACGGACGTCAAAATAAACGTCCGCCGGGATACGGCGGAGAGCGTCGTGCTCAAAACTCCCGCAACGCGCGTCAGTTATTACGAGGGCGAGGTGTTCGATCCTTCCGGAATGGTCCTGACAGCCACGCTCATAAGCGGTAAGACGGCGGACGTCGCGTATTCGGCGGATGACGAAAGGTTTTCTTTCGACAAAACGCCGCTCGCGGCGGGCGCCGAATATGTCGAAGTGAGTTACGACGGCATTCCGGTGAGGCAGGAGATCGAGGTCGCGAAAGCCCCGGTTCCGTACGAGGAGTTCGGCGCATATCTCGCTGATTGCACCGCGGCGGAGAAAACGCCCGTGTTTTCGCATGAAGCCGTACTGTCCTTTGCGAGCGGAGCAGGCGTATATTCGGCGGGCGGCGTTTCGTACAACGAGATAAAAGGGACGGCGACGGACGGCGAATATATCTATGCCGCGGCGTCGAACGGCGAAAGGACGACGAAGACGAGAATATTCAAACTCGATCCGGAAACGTTCGAGCCGCTCGGATACAGCGCGGAATACGTTGCGTCCTCCGCGGTTGACACGCTCGTTTACGTCAAAGACGGATACGTCTACACGCTGACGGGCGGCGGGGAAGCGGCTTCGGCGTTTGCGAAAACGGCGGTAACTTCTTTTGCCACGGAGGGCGACGGCGGCGCGTTCGAGGCGGCGGCCGTGCCCGCGTTTAAGACGGGCGAGGGCGAGGCTGTCGAAACGAGCGCGATAAGGGATATCGATTTCAACGCCGCAAGCCGCAGGTATGCGGTTCTTACGGCAAGTACCGTTTATGTATATTCGGAAGACGGAAGCTACGTAAGCGAGTTTACCGTTCCGGGTAACGCCAAAATAAACAGTGATGATCTCTGGAATTCGCATATTTCCACTACCGACGGGTACGTCTATGTCAGTTACCATAACCTCTATCTCAATAAGCACGTTTATCCCGTGCTCAACGTTTACGACTGGGCGGGGAACGCCGCGGCGGAAATCACGATAGAGCAGTCCGCGATCGTGAGCGGATTTTACACCAAACTGACGGACGTTCTCGTCGTCGGCGCGGAATGCTATACTTTCTTCGATAATCCGAACGGCTCGGTGTTCGAAACCGGTATAAGCGTGACGTATACGACGGAAATGCAGAGCGGGTGAAAAAAGAACGAAACGGAATGCGGCTGCCGCTTTTTGCGGCAACCGCATGCTTGAAATTCGAAAAAGGAAATAAAAATGAAGATAAAAATAAGATCACTGATATGGAAAGGCATTTCGCTCGTGCTGATCGTCGGGCTTATCGTCGCGATATGCATAGGCACGTCCACGGCGTATTTCTGGCAGATGCAGCTTGACAGGATACTGTTCCCGCCGATAACGGACAGCGAAGCCGTGGCTTTGGGCGCGAAAGAGGGACAGCAGATGGCGGCACAGGTCATTACCGAGGGCGCCGTGCTGCTCGAAAACAAGGACAACGTACTGCCGTTATCCAAGGACGACGACAGACGCGTGAACGTATTCGGATACAATTCCGTCGACTGGATGCACGGCGCAGGCTCGTCGGGTTCGAGCGGACGGGTGATGAAGGAGAACGCGAACAGCGAGATCATCGATTTTCTCCGGGCGATGACCCGTTACGGCATTTCGTATAATTCCGAATTGCAGGAAATATATAAAAGCTGGGCGGCTCCCGTCAGGGTGGTAGAGAACGCCGGCGCAAGTCAGCTCGACATCAAAGAAGCGCCCATGAGCATTTTTTCGGACGACGTTCTTTCGCGGGCGGAGCAGTATTCACGGACGGCGTTCGTTGTCATTTCCAGGTCTACCGCCGAGGGCGTGGACGCGTCAACGCAGCAGCCCAAAAACGGTCCGGCGCAAAATGACGATACGTTGCGTCACTTTCTCGAAATTTCTGCCGAAGAGGAGGCGTTGCTCACTTACGTCGGCGGACATTACGACAAGACGATCGTGCTTCTGAACGCCGCGCTTCCCATGGAATGCGGTTTCATGAAGACGATACCGGGGCTGGACGCTCTCGTTCACGTCGGACAGACGGGGACGCAGGCGGTGAGCGCGCTTCCCGCGCTGCTTTACGGCGACGAGAGTTTTTCGGGCAGGACCGCCGACACGTACAGTTACGATATAACCGAATTCAGCGCGGTCGGAGCGCAGACCGACAACTGGCTGGAGGGCCGCACGGTCACGAATAAAAGCAGCCATAACGGAGACGCCGTGCGTACGGTGGAATACGTGGAAGGCATATACGTGGGCTATAAGTGGTACGAAACGGCGGATGTCGAAGGCGTGTGGGCGAACGTCGACAACGTCTACGGCAAAGGCTACGACGGAGTTGTGCAGTATCCGTTCGGGTACGGCAAAAGTTACGCGACGTTCGATTGGACGGTCAAAGCGGTGTCTCCGTCCGCAGGTTCGGAAATTACCGAGGTGGACGAAACCACGCGCATAACCGTCGACGTGGAAGTTACGAACACGAGCGACGTCTATTCCGGCAAGGAGGTCGTACAGGCATACGCGACCGTGCCGTATTACGAGGGCGGGATAGAGAAATCACACGTTTCGCTCGTCGGTTTCGCAAAGACGCAGAAGCTCGCGCCGGGAGCGAGCGAGACCGTGACGGTGGAAATAGACGTCGAGGAGCTGCTCTCTTACGACTGTTACGACGAGAACGGAAACGGGCACGTCGGCTGGGAGCTTGAACATAGCGACGCGGATCACAAATACCTGATCAAGCTCATGAACAATTCCCACGAGATAAGAACCGTGGATTTCGCGACCGATACGGACAGCCGCGAGGGCGTCCCCGCGGTCATCGAATACAACGTCCCCGATGATCTGAATTTCGATAACGATTTTTATACGGATAATCCGGTGGGCAATCTGTTCACGGGGGAGAACGCTATCGACGGCGCGTCCATCGACGGCAGCGACGGAAACGTCGCGATCCCCTGGATGAAGCGGGAAAATTTCGCGGCGGACGCGAATTATTCCATACCCGAAAGAACGATGGAAATCTATTCCCGCACTCTTTCCGACAAGGAATTCGCCAATTACGATTACAGTGTAGAGCGCGCGGAGGCGTGGGACAACGCGGCTGTCGACGAGTTCGGAGATCCCGTTCCGGACAAGGCTCCGAATTGGGGCGTAGACAGCGGGCTGAAAGTAGCCGACGGCATCATGGGAGGCGAGATATACGATCTCGGTTATACCCTCGGCGCGGATTATAACGCGCCCGAATGGGATGCGGTGCTCGATCAGATCCCCGTCGAGGAAGCGGCGGAGATGCTCGGACCCTGCATAAGCGGCAATGTCGCGCTTCCGTCGATAGGAAAACCCGCGCTTCAATCGCTCGACTCGATCAGTCAGATATGCGGATTCACGTCGGGCAACAAAGGGACGGGCAATCCCAACCCCGTAATGCTCGCGCAGACGTTCAACAAGGATCTCATGCACCAGTTCGGGCTTGCGTTCGGACAGGATATGAACAGCCTTAACGTGCAGAGCGTTTACGGTCCGGGCGGAAACCTGCACCGCAGTCCCCGCGGCGGCAGGAATTTCGAGTATTACAGCGAGGATACGTATCTTACGGGCGTGACCTGCTGCATGGTCATACGCGGCATACAGGACCGCGGTTGCAGCGTCGAGCTGAAACACTTCGCAGTCAACGAAGTCGAGCGTGACCGCGGCAGGCTTTGCACGTATATGACCGAGCAGACGCTGCGCGAGACTTATCTCAGACCTTTCCAGCGCGCGGTGCAGGAAGAAAACTGCACGGGCATAATGTCGGCTTACAACAATATAGGCTCGATATGGGCGGGCGGAAGCGCCGCTCTTCTGACGGGCGTGCTCCGCCGCGAGTGGGGATTCAAAGGACTTGTGGACACCGACTGGACGTCTCAGACGGGATTCGTTTACGGCGAGATAGCCGAACAGCTCCGCGCGGGCGGCGATCTCGGCATGGGCTTCGGGCTGAACGCGACGGATAAAACTCTCAGATACGACGAAACGAGCACTCCGCGCTTGCAGCATAGAATCAGAGACGCGGTGCACCACACTCTTTACAGCTGGCTCAGTGCGAAATACCAGGGCAAACAGTACGTCGAAGAAGGCGGAGAAACGAGCATATTCGGCTTTACCATCGATTCGTGGAAGTGGTGGCGGGTAGTGCTGCCCATACTCGATCTGTTCGTGGTCTGCGCCTGCGCGATATGGGCGATCGCCGTATTCGTGCCGGGCGGGAAAAAGCCGCTTTCCAAGAAGAAAGCGCCCGCCGGCGGCGGGGACGCCGCGGTAAACGTCGCCGGGGATATAACTTCGGCGGGCGCGGCGGCAGCCGAGGATACGGATTTGCCCGGCGCGGCTCAAAGTGCTCCGCCGGGAGCCGAAAGCGACGAGGAACTTTCTTCGCCGCCCGCGGACATCGGCGGCGGAGCGGCACGCACGTATGACGAAGAGTACGACGCGCTGCCGGGCGAGATGAAAGACCGCGTGAACGCCGTGCTGTCGTACGCTCTCGGAAAGAAGGGCGCGACGGAGATCCGCGGCAAGCACGGCGTGACCGTCAGAGCCGCAGGCGGGCCGCTGGTAAAGATCGCCGTAAAACGCGGCGTGCCCGTTGCGTATATAAAGTTGGAAAACGACGACGTGCGCACGGAGAGAAGATCGCTCGGACTCAGATCGGAATACACCAAGGTAAAACTGCGCGACGAGAAGAGCGTGGGCACGGCATGCCGGCTTATCGACATCGTTGAGCAGCAGCGTGCGCGCTATAAAGAGGAAGCGAAGGATCGCCGCCGCGAGGCAAGGCGCGCCCGAGAGCGGCAGGCAGACGCCGAAGCCGGCAATGCGGAGGAAAATGCGTTCGCCGGCGACGGAAACGGAGGCGGAGACAATGGCTAAATTTACCGAAAAGATCACGTTATCGCTGATAAAAAAGATCGTCATTATCGCGATATGTGTAGGGTTCGTGCTGTTCGGAGTCATATCGGCGGCGGTGTCATGGTCGTCTTACAGGGATTATTACGCCGAAATGCTCGAACGCAAACGCGTTTACGACGAGGCGAACGCAGATCCCGTAACTGTCATGAACGGGATCGAGATAACTTATGCGGACGGAGTGGAGTTCTACGACAACGGAAAAGCCGCTCCGACCAAAAACAGCTTTTCCGTCAAAGGGCTGTACACCGTTTCCGGACGGGAGTACGAGGAAGAGCTGAGCGATTACGAGCTTGACATTCCTGATGATTTCGCCCAAAACGGCGGAACGGTCACGGCGACTTACGTGCATGAGGAAACGAAGATGTTCGATGAGCAGCGCGAAGTCATCACGGACAACGGGACGGAGATAATTACGACCCCCGTGGAAAAACATTTTCAAAAGACGTTCACCGCGAGCATGAACGTGTCCTTGACGGAAGTGAGACCCGAAAAACTCGTCGTGACGGGCGAGCCGTATACCGTCTGTTACCGCGAAAACAGTCTGTTCGACAAAACGGGCATGGTCGCCGTCGTCGCGTATAACGACGGATCGGTCTACGATAACGTGGACACGGACGATATCGCCGTCGAAGAGAACAAGCCGCTTAAAACGACGGATACCGAGGTGACGATAAGCTACGTGCTTGACGGCGTTTCCGTCAAAGGCACGGTGCCCGTCAAGGTAATGTCCGAAGATACGTTCACGGACGGCGAGGCGGTAGAACTCATGGTGGACGGCGGCGTCAGCGTGGACGCCGGAAAGGCTCTTTCCACGGCACGCGCGGACGTCATGGTCAGGCGCAGCAACGGCAATATAGTGCGGCCGGACGAGTCAGAATATTCCGTGAGTTTTGACGGCTCCGGCGGAGACGCGATCGCGCGGCTCGGCGAAGATTACATCGCGACGATCAGCGTCGACGGCGGGATCAGCAAAAAATTCGGAGTAAACGTCGTGCTGCCCGTAGAAGCCGAAAGCGGCGTGCTTTCCGGCTGCGTGACAGAGGAAACGGGCGGCATGACCGTGGTCTCTGGTATCGGCGCGGGTTCGTCCCTGTCGTACTCGCTTACGACTTCCGCACCGACGTACGTCGATATGTACGCGGATATGTCCAACGGCTATATAGTCGGAACGGGGGATAAGTATTATTCGCAGAATATTGCAGTCAATTCGTTCATGCAGGTATATGTCAACGACGTGCTGAGAGCGACGGATCTTACACAGATGCCCGTCGGAGGTCCTTACGAGTCCAAAGAAGACGCGCTCGCCGACATGCGCAGGGTGCATATAGGCAGATTTTACGTTACCGAGGGCGACAATACCGTGAAGATCGTGTTCAGAAACAATACGAACGGGCTTAAAGACTGCGACGGCGAAGAACCCTTCGGAAAGATCGATTCGGTGGGATTTTCCGCCGAGGGAGCGGAGATATTCAATACTTTCGGCGACTATGTCGGGGATATCGAAGGATCGCTTTCGACTCCCGAGCTGACGGCGTCGGTGCAGAGAAGCTGGCAGAATATGGTCGATCCGTTCATCGTCGGCAGCACTACGGACGGAACGTATATCTATTACGCCGTCGGACGCAGCATATCTCCCGAACAGACGGACGCGGACGAATTTTATAAATATCTTTATCCCGTAAGGATAGTCAAGTACGATCCCGCCGGCGACGAAATAATCGGCTACTCGTCTCAGTTCATGGCATACTCGTCCTCGGAGTGGGCGCATTATCTTACCGTGAAACTTTTCTATAAGAGCGGATACGTTTACGCTTTCGACGGCGAGGCGAAACCGATAAAGGTGCGCGCGGACGAACTCGGCGGTAACGGCACGGCGCAGTTTTCCGCGGCGGACGAGATAACGTTCCCCGAAGAAACCGTACGGCTGCTGAACGACCTGCAATTCAGCGCGGAAAATCAGAAGTATGCCGGAGTGGGGAGCGACGGGTACGTACACGTTTACGGTTCGGATATGACGGAAGAGTCGTATTTCAATGCGGGTACCGCTCAGCCGTTTAGACTGACGCTCGATAAAGATTACATATACGTCATGCACGGATCCATATGGGACAACGGCAGTTTCCGTAACGCGCTGTACATATACGGTTGGGACGGCAGACTCGTCGCGCAGACGGATATGGATTTCTCGGGGATATCCGGCACTTCGGGTACGAATGCGAGCGAAAGAGCGTTGACGCAGGTCGGCACTTCGCTGTATGTCGCGTACCGCGGTTGGAGCAGCCCGTGGGCGAGCGCCGTGTTCAAAGTGGACTTCGCGCACGCCGAGAGCGAGGAAAAGGAAGTACTTTCGCTCGGCGAGTACGCCGAAGCGTGCGCGGACAAGGGTGCGGCGATGAAGTACGATGTCAGTCAGGTCACCGCGTCCCGCATAAACGGCACGCCGAATTATGTGCACGGGTTCTGCACGGACGGAACGTATTTCTACATATCCGCGAACGACGGAACGTCGGTAAAGATATACAAGCTGGATATGAGCGACAGATCCGTCGTCGGATATACCGCCGCATACGAGCGCGCAGATGACTGGAACAATGCGGACTATATCTATTACAGAGACGGGTACGTATATGTGGTCAAGTACGACGGTAACGGCACCGTCGCGCGGGTCAGGTGCGACGATATCGATATGAACGGCAACGCCGTGATCGAGAACGTCTCCGGCGGGATCGCTCCTCCCGAAGGCAAGGTTTTCAAATCGGTATCTTACGACGTGACGCAGCATAAATACGCGGCGGTCATGACGGACAATACGACGCTGTGCATATACGACGCGGCGACGAACGGTATCATTTTGGAAAAATCGTTTACCTGGCATACCATGCTCGGCACTTACTGCGACGAGAATTACGTGTATGCGGTATACGAAACTTCCGCAAGCGCTTCCGACGGGACGACGGCAGGCATTCTGGTATTCTCGTGGTCGGGAGAGCAGGTGGCGGATGTAACGCTTAAAAATCTGCATTCATGGACGTCGGGAGTCAACGTACAGGGCATGTGCGAATACAACGGCGAGACTTATTTCGCGGTCGTACACTGGGGCGGCAACGGCTTGCGCGTCGTTAAACTCGATTTCGATCTTTCCGTTCTCGGATGATCGGCAGCTAAACGCCCGGCAGCTTAAATGCGCGCCATTAGTGACGCGCCTTTAAGCTGCGTAAGCGGGCGAATATGCGCCCCGGTATCGGCTTTGCGCAAACGACCATGTTAAAGTGAGGATAAACGCTGCGTTCTGACGCGCAGGCATTTCATGCACGACGTTGTTTCACGGCAGCACTACGGGTCATAAAAATTTTGTAAAAAAATTCGGAAAAACACTTGACTTTACCATGCGTATATGGTAACATATACAAGCTGTCACCCCGAAAGGGTACGGCGCCCGCCTGTCGGCGGGGAAGCATCGCACATTGACAACTACATAGAGTAAAGCAAATTATCTTAAAAGAAGAAATAAGGTATATGCTGAAACAGTATATAAAACAATGGAAG
>DXHT01000096.1 GCA_019113265.1 Bacillota bacterium
ATACCGCGGACGCTCAGCGAGGACGGCGACCCTCTCGACGTTCTCGTACTCTGCTCCGAGCCCATTCTCAACTGCGCGCTCGTGCGTTGCCGCCCCATAGGCATAATAGCCATGGAGGACGGCGGCGAGCTGGACGAAAAGATAATCGCACTGCCTTTCGGCGATCCGACGTATGCGAACTTTAAGTCCATCCACGAAATGCCCGAACACATAACGACGGAGATGATGCACTTTTTCACGGTATACAAGGAGCTTGAAGGGAAGAAGACGTTCATTTCACGCAGCGGCGGTCACAAGGAAGCGCGCGAAGTCATCGAGAAGTGCATGAACGCGTATAACGAAAAGTACGGCGGTTAAGCCGCACACCGCAAAAACGCGCCTTTCGTCGACCTCGGCAGTACCGACCCCGTGCGCCGATAATGCGTCGGCAATGCACGTCCCGCCGATTTGCGAAAATCAAGGTAAAACATAAGATACGCGCCCGTAAGGTCATGACCTTGTTCCGTGCTGAGGCTATGCTCGGCAGTACCGACCCGCGCCCTGCTTTTGCGCTGAGGCTATGCTCGGCGGTACCGATCCCGCGAGCCGATAATGCGTCGGCAATGCCTGTCCCGCCGATTTGCGAAAATTAAGGTAAAACATAAGATACGCGCCCGTAAGGTCATGACCTTGTTCCGCGCGCTGAGACTATGCTCGGCGGTACCGACCCCGCGCGCCGATAATGCGTCGGCAATGCACGTCCCGCCGATTTGCGAAAATCAAGGTAAAACATAAGATACGCGCCCGTAAGGTCATGACCTTACGGGCGCATTTATCGTTTTTCGTGCCGTATTCAATTGTTTCCGACGTCGCCGCTTGCTTGCTACGCGCTTTTTCTTGTTTTGAGCGCGTCGCTGCTCACGCCGTGCGCGTCAGTCGACCGCCTTCATGGAGTCTGCCATATTGATGCGGCTGAGCTTAGGCAGGAGCATAAGATCCACAAGTCCGCTGAACAGGAACGTGAGCGCGATCGTCGTAAGGTAGCTCCACCAGCTGACGGAGAAGGGGAATACCATGAAGCTCGAACTTATGCCGTGGAGCAGGAACGCTATGAGTCCCAGTCCCATGCCTATTCCGAATACCACGCCGAACGCGACGAGGATTATTATCTCCCTGAACACGTATCCCGATACCTCTCGTCGCCGATAGCCGAGCACTTTGAGCGTGGCGATCTCCTTGCGCCTCTCGCATATGTTGATGTTCGTGAGGTTATAAAGCACGATGATGACGAGAAGTCCCGCGGCAACGACGAGAACGAGCGTAACAAGACCAATGGTAGAGGTTATGTTATTGAACTGCTCTTTCATGTCGTCGGTAAACGTCACGCCGCTGACGCAGTCGAGAGCGAACAGAGCCTGTTTTGCCGCAGTCTGCGCCTCTTCGTCGCCGTCGGGCACGGGCGTGGACTTGACGAGCAGGGTATTGGCTTCGGGTATAGCCTCCCCGAACTCCGCCTGATAGCGGTCCGAGCCCATGAATACCCAGCACTGCGAGTATATTGTCATAACCCCCGTGACGGTGAGCTTCGCGCTCTTTCCCGTCGACAGGCGAACTTCCACGGTATCGCCCTTGTCTATTCCGTAAGCCTTGTGCAGACCTTTCGAGATTATAACGGAATCCTTGTCATAGCCGCAGTCCACGGAGATGTAGCCGTCGAGCGCGGAAGGATCGGTTGCGGAAACGAGGGTAACGGTGTCGCTGTTCTCGTTGCTTTCTCCCGAATACAGCGTTCCGTTCGTCTCGTAAATGCTCGTGTAGTTGTTTTCGTCGCCTATATACGAGGCGAGCGTTTCGTCGCTCTGCCAGCCGTCCTTAACGCCTATTTCGAGCTGATAGGAGAATATCTTATCAAATTGCAGGTCGTTGACGGCGGACATGGTGTTGAGCAGTCCGAACCCCGCGAGGATGAGCGCGGAGCAGCCCGCGACGGACAGGACGGTCATGATGAGGTTACGTTTGAATCTGAATATGTTTCTGAACGTCGCCTTATACTTAAAAGACATCCTCTTCCAAAGCGGCGTACGTTCCAAAAGTATGCGCTTTCCGGGTTTGGGTGCGCGCGGTTGAAGTATGGACGCGGGCGTCTCCCTGAGCGATGACCAGCACGCTCCCGCCGTGACGAGTATGACCGCCGCCACCGTGCCGACGAACGCTATGACGCAGAACAGCCAGTCTGCGGTAAACAGAAGCGTGGGCAGGACGTACATTGAGCCATACGCGTTCCACAGTATGGCGGGTAGCATGAACGCCCCGAACGGCACGCTTATCGCACAGCCCAGTAGCGCCGCCATGACGCTGTAAAATATGTATTTTCCCACTATCTGCGAACTGTTATAGCCCAGCGAACGCAGGGTGCCTATCTGACCTCTGTCGTCGTCCACCATTCGCACGATGGTGGAGAACGCGACGAGAGCGGCTATTACGATGAAGAACACGGGGAATATACCCGCTATCTGCGCCACCTTGTCGATGTTGACGGACATGCTGTAATAGGACGCGTTCGTTTTTCTGTTCAGAACGTACCGGTCGGACGCGCCGTCCTCTTCGTCTATCTCCTCTATCATGTGCTGTACGGAAGCGGCATACTCGTCGTAATCGGTAGTGAACGCCGTGTGGCTCGCCGTGCCGCCCGCGTCTATCCAAAGCTCGGTA
>DXHT01000097.1 GCA_019113265.1 Bacillota bacterium
CGGCGCGCCGCCTCCGCACCCCGCTCGTCGCGGTAGCAGAATGCGGGGCCTATCCGCTTCCCGTCGCGGTCAAGCAGGACGTAATCCACCGCCCATGTGTCTATGCCCACGCAGTCGGGGCGCAGACCCGCCGCGTCCGCCGCTTTTAGCCCCTCGATTATGTGCGAGTAAAGCGCGTCCGCGTCCCACACCAGCCCGTCCGCCGTGCGGCGCGGCCCGTTGGGAAAGCGGTATACTTCTCTCAGCGACAGTCTGCCGTCCTTTATCTCGGCGACTATGTGCCGCCCCGACGACGCTCCTATGTCTACGGCAAGGTATCTCATGATTCCTCCGTGAATACGTATTCCCCGCTTCCCGCCTTTTCCGTTCTTCCCGACGGGAGCACGACGGTGCATTCGGTAGATACGGGCACGCTCACGCGCAGCGTGAAAGTTTTTTCGCTCTTTGTCCATTCGGACTTTATCTTTCCGTAAGGCGTGGCAAGCTCCGCGGACGCCGACGTCAGCCCGCCGCCCGTGACGGGACGCACGGTAAACGCCTTGTAGCCCGCTTCGTTCGGCTCTATGCCCGCTATGCGGCGGTAGAAAAAGTCGCCAACTGCTCCCGACGCATAGTGATTGAATGACACCATGCCGCCCGTGCCGTCGCCCTCGCCCGTGTTGCCGCCGCTCGGGCTTATCGCGTCCCAGCGCTCCCATACGGTCGTGCCGCCCGCCTTGACCTCGTAAAGCCAGCTCGGGCACTCTTCGCACATGAGCATATTGTATGCCGCGTCCGCCCGCCCGTTGTCCGCGAGCGCGAACAGTATATACGGCGTTCCGGGGAAGCCCGTGCCTATGCGCCAGCCGTTTTCTTCGGCAAGCCGCGCGAGGTTGTCCGCCGCCGCCTTCCTCTGACTCTCGGGGAACATCCCGAAGTACAGCGGGAGGACGTATGCCGTCTGAAACTCGCTTTTCAGCTTTCCCGCGCCGTCGGTGAACACCGAAACGTACGCGTCCGCCACTTTTTTTGCGTATGCCGACTGACGCTCCGCCTCTTTCTCGTCGCCGAGTATGCGCGCTATGCGCGAAAGCAGCGAAGAGGTGCGGTACAGGCTCGCCGTCGCCGTCCAGCGACTGCGCTTCTGCCACTGCGACATTTTGGGCAGATCGGGACATACCCAGTCGCCGAAGTGAAGCACGGCGGGCGTATGCCATATGTATCTCTTTTTGCCGAAGCCGAACCCCGCCCAGAATTTGCACGCCCTGACGTACTTTTTCATCGTCGGGTACAGCTCGGCGAGCATGGCGGTATCCCCCGTCGCGCGGTAGAGCGCCCACGGCACGGTCACGCACGCGTCGCCCCAGAAGTCCACAGCCATAACGGGCATGGTCGCGGGGAATCCGTACCCCTGCGCGGGAACGGTGTTGGGTATGCCGCCTCCCCTCTTCTGCTCGGACTTTACGTCAAGCAGCCACTTTTCGAGAAAGCGGGTCATGTCGAAATTGCATATCGCCGTCTGCGAGAACACGTTTATGTCGCCCGTCCAGCCCATGCGCTCGTCGCGCTGAGGGCAGTCGGTGGGAATGTCCACGAAATTGGAGCGCGCTCCCCAGAGTATGTTGGATTGCAGTTTGTTAAGCCTCTCGTCCGAACAGCGGAAAGACCCGCCGTTCGGTATATCCGAGTACAGCGCGCGCGCCGTCAGCTCTATATCCTCTTCGGCTATGCCGCGCACTCCCACATAGCGGAAGCCCATGTAGGTGAAGCGCGGAGTGTACTCCTCGCGCTCCCCGCCGCCGCATACGTACGTCGCGGTCGCCTTTGCGCTGCGCAGTATTTCGGTATTAAGCTCTCCGTTCGCCTTTAACACCTCGGCGTGGCGGAAGGTAACGACGCTCCCCGCCGTCGTGTTTTTCAGCACCGCGCATATCACTCCCGCAAAGTTCTGCCCGAAGTCGTAAATGCGCTCGTCGCCGTTTGCGGTGACGCTTATAGGGCGGAGCGTTTCGTGCCGCCTTACGGGCGGGCCGTAACACGCGAGTATGCTCGGGGATACGCGCAGTTTTTCGGGCGCGGCACAGCGCATTTCGGCGGGTCTGACGCTACGGCGCGCGTCGTACGTCTCGCCGTCGTAAAGGTCCGCCATGCGGTACGCGCCGTCCTCGGTCACCCGCCATTTGCCGTCCGTGCCTATCACCCTTTCTCTGCCGTCCGCGTATGACAACGTCAGTTCGAGAAGGAGCGCCTGTCTGTCCGCCGTGACGCGGTTTTTGCGGGTGAACACGAACGAGCCTACCGCCCAGCCTCCCGCGACGACGACGTCAAGGGTGTTGCCGCCCTTTTTAAGCAGCGGCGTAACGTCGTACGTCATGTATTGCAGGCGCGTCTTATACGACGTAAAGCCGGGAGCGAAGCAGTCCTCGCCCGCCTTTTCGCCGTTCACTTTAAGTTCGAATATGCCCATCGCCGTGACGCGCGCCACAGCCTTTACGGGCAGCTCTTCCGTGGTAAATTCGCGGAAAAACTCCATGGGCACGGGAGATACCCGCTTTTCGGTGAATTTATAATTCGGGTCGCTTATCCACTCCGCTTTCCACGGCGTTCCCATGCGCCCCGTTTCGAACTCAGTCACCGCCTCCGCGCTCTCGCCGCCGTTGTCCGTAGCCACGACTCGCACGGTATAGCGCGAAAAGGGAGCGAGCGGCTCGCCCGCGTACTCGACGCGCTGACTGTCCGTTTCGGTATAAAATACCCTCTTTCCGTCCTTTTCGACGGTCACCGTCGCCGACGCGAGGCTGACGTCCTTTTTGTCCGACAAAAGCGCAAAAGAAAAGCGGGGGTGCGCACGATCGGTGACGCAACCTGCCGTCATGTTTTCCGTTGAAAGATCGGTTATCTCAAGCATTTCATCATCTCCTCGCCCGCAAGCGCCGCTTTAGCGCGGCAATTTTTCGCGCGGCGTCTTTCGGGCTTTCCCCTTAACTCACTTTTCGCACCGTTCGTCTGACCGCCCGACAGTCTAAGATTATCACTATTTTGAGCGTTTGTCCATAGGCTTTGCAAAATTGATCGCAAAATTGGCAAATATGCACAAAAACCGAGGTCGTGCGCGCATAAACAAGCGCAATCGCGCAAGCGCGCGGGCAAGGGCGCGAAAACGCGCCTGCTGCCCGATCGGGAACGACCGTTCCCGCGCGGGCAGCAGGCGGGACGGCAAAGCCGTCCCGCCCCTTGAGCGCAGTTTTTTAAGCCGCTTCCGCCCGTTTTTCCGCTTTGCAGCGCGAGCGGCGGGTCACGGCGAACGCCGCGGACACTACGGCGATTATCCACGTCACCGCGCAAAGCACTATGACGGAGATCGCCTGACCGCCCGCGGTGAACGCGGTCTCGTTGCCCAGCTCTATGTTGGAGCCGAATATATAGCCAAACGACTCCACGCGCTCGTTGAGGAATGCAAGGCAGGCGACGATCATGAGCATCGCGCCCACCGCGCGCACCACGTTCGCCGCGAGCGAAGCGTACCTGTTCTCGCCGAGCCCGGTCTCCGAAACTACCACGGCGGCGACGGTGAACACTATCGCAAGGACTATCGCGGCGATTATGCCGCCCAGCGATGCGACGTCGTTATAATACACCGTGTTGCCGTTTGCCGCGACGAGCGCGAGACTGACTATCATGAGCACCGCGGCTACTACCGAGCCGTAAAAGCCCACCCATTGTTTGGATATAAAGCGCATCATCGTTTAGTCCTCCTTTCCCTTTTTAACCGTCGCCACGACGTACATTGCAACGGTCGCCGCCGTACCTGCCGCCGTGATCACGATAAGCGCGATAAGGAGCGCCTCCCACCACGGGGTAACGCGGACGGTCACGGCATTGGCAACGCCGCTGTTCGCAAATGCGTAAAGCTGATATTTGAGATTGTCCTTTGCCATTTCGAGCATATTGGGATCTTTTTCGATGAAATCCCTGTCAAAGTAGCTCCAGTTTGCGGTGACGTCCGCGAAATCCTCTTCGCGGGTGAAGTCCGCAACCATGGTGATGCCCGCGTTTATCATCGCCTCCGCGCGGAAGTAGCCCGCGTTGGACGCCATATCCGTGGTTATCAGTCCCTTATATCCCCACTCTCCGCGGAGGATGTTTTTGAGCAGAGGCACGGAGCCGTGGACCGCCGTCGCGCCTATACGGCTGAACGAGGTCATGACGCCGAGCGCACCGCCCTCCATTGCGCCCTGGAACGCGCGCAGATCGCCCTCGCGCGCCTTCTGCTCCGTCATGTACGGAGCTATGCCGCCGCGGTAGCTCTCCTGATCGTTGAACGCAAAGTGCTTGGGTCCGACAATGACGCCGTAATCGAGCGCGCCGAGCAGCGTTTCGGTGAGCATGTAGGTGGAAAGCATGGGATCTTCGGAGTAGTATTCGAAGTTTCTGCCGTTGAACGCGCTCCTGTGGATATTGCCCGCAGCTCCCCAGATGAGGTAGTTGCCCGTCCACAGACCGTCGTTGCCCATGAGTTCGCCCCACTCGCGCAGCAGTTCTTTGTCGAACGTGCAGCCGAGGAGCACGAGGTTGGGCATGGTGTTGAGCATATAGTCCGCGTTCTTATCGCCCTCGTTCTTGTTGTCGCGGCCGAGGAGCGAGCTGGAGAATCCGTTCGGTCCGTCGTTCTGATACACGAGAGGAGAGCTTATCTCGTCGATCATCTCCGTCGCGCTGCCGCCTTTGAGGATTATCGTGTATATCTTTTCGGCGGGTATCTGTCCGACGAGGATATCCCAATAGTCGCTCTCGACGTCCGTCACTCCCGCGACTTCGGCAAGCGTGAGCGTGCCGCCCGAGCCGTTAAGGTCGGTATCCGAAAGCTGTCCGTCCGTTTTCGCCTTGTACGTCTCGTTCGCAAGGTTGGTTATCCACTCGTCGAAGTGGTTGCTTCCGTTGCGCTTTACTTCGAGATCGTTATACGTGCGCGGGAAAGTTCCCTGCCAGTCGCTTCTCGAAAGATAGGTCGCGTAATCGGGACGATAGTAGTTTATATCCGCGTTTTGCAGCTGATTTACCACGTCCGTGCCGTTCTTGGACTGAGCGAACGTGTTTTCGTCCACGTTGCCCTCCGTGCCTATTCTCTCGACGGACACCATGCTCGCGTTGCCGCTGACCGCGGACGCGTGCGTACCCTGCGCCTCTATTATGTTGTTGACCGCTTCGTGCGCGCCGTTGCCGAGGGCGAAGTAGTAATCGCCGCCGTCAAGGATATAGCCGCCCTTACCGTCCTTTGCCGTGGAATCCCAGCTCGCTATGTACTGCATATCCACGGTTATCGTGACGTCTTCGGTCGCGTTCACCGCAAGTTCGGCGGTCTTGTGCATACCGATGAAGTTGACCGCGGACTTCTCCACGCCGCTTCGAATGTCGTGATCGGTGTACGGCGCCTGAACGTAGAGCTGTACCACTTCGCGGGCGGGCATTCCGCCGACGTTTTTGACCGTGACCGTCGCGGTCACCGTCTTTGCGTCGAGATCGGCGTTTACGGTGAAGTCGCTGTACTCGAACGAGGAGTAACTCAGACCGTAGCCGAACGGATAGGACACTTCCGCGTCGTACTCCCAGCCGTCCGCGCCGCTGACCACGTCGCGGCCGTCGCTCGTTTTGCGCGAGGCGTTGCTCGTCGGGTCGGTAAGCGCGTCGTAATAACGCGTTTCGTAATACTTATATCCCGTATAGATGCCCTCTGCCTCTATTATGTACTGCGTCGCCGCCATGCTCGCGCCGCCGCCGAACGTGCTTTCGGGGGTCTCGGGATTGACCGTTCCCATTACCGAATCGGAAACAACTATCTCGCTGTAATCGGTCACCTTGCCCACGCTGCCGAAGTTGAGCGCGGCGGGAGCTTTGGAGTTATCCACGGCGAACGTGTCCGAAAGGTGTCCCGACGGGGACTTGTTGCCCTTTATCACGTCCGCTATGCCGAGGAAACCGTAATCTCCCGGGTATCCGACGAACATTATCGCGTCTACCGCCGCGTCCTCCTTGATCTCCTGTATCTCCATGACCGAACCGCTGTTGATGAGCACTATCACCTTATCGAATCCCGCGCTGCCCGCAAGATCGATGAGCGCGCGCTCGTTGTCGCACAGTCCGAGTGCGCTCGTCGCGCCCGTGCTCGTATCCACTCCCGCAGTGCCCGGATAGAAGTCGGAGCCTTCCGAACCCGGACGGGAGAGAACGATTATCGCCGCGTCGTTGTAGTCGCTCGCATAGCTGCTCTCCCAGTCAGCCTGCCCGCCGTCGGTAGCGTAGACGTCGGTGGACGGCTCGGAGGGCTTATAGGGGTTGGAGAAACCGGACGGACGATGGCCGTATACGGGAGTGCTGGGCGCGCCCGGCCACATTCCCGGCTGAGTGCCCGTCTGCACGTTTCCGAGCGTCGTATAAACGTTTACCATGGTCGGGTTGACCGCAAAGCCCTTTTCCTCGAGAGCGTCCACAAGGTTGACCTTGCCTTCGGACGAACTGCCCATGACGCCGCCCTGGAAGGGATACATGCTTCCCATGCCGAACAGAGTCACGCGCGGAGTCTCCTCGGTGAGCGGAAGCGCCTTCCCCTCGTTTTTGAGCAGTACCGCGCCTTCCGCGCCCGCACGCTCGCCGAGCTCCTCGTGCGCCGCGATAAGGTCGTCGCTCGTCTTATAATCGGATACGAACCTCTCGTCCGCCGTCGTTTCGTAACTCGTCGTTCCGAGAGCCGTGTCCACCGTTCCCCTCCACGTCGTCGCAACGGTGTACAGCGACGCAAACGCGGCAAGTAGCGAAACGAATACCGCCACAAGCGCGCGCCACAGAGGTAAAGTCTTTTTGAGTGCCATTCTTTTTCCTCCTGTCTGTTTTTTCTTCCGAAGGCATTCTGCCCCGGCGGAACGGATAAAGCGCAAAGAAAAAAACACCGCCCTGTCCGTCCGACTATATTTTACATTTATTCTCCGCCCGCATTCAAGAAGTTTTTTTCGCAGAAATCGGAAATATATTTCGGTCTGCCCGATTTTTGCGGCGTTTTCACATTGCCGTCACGTTTATTTGAAAGATCGTCGTCACGCTTTTGTCACAAACTTCGGCCGTTCGCGGAGGCTTGCCGCCGCTAACGGCGCACCGAAAAATCTTACGCCGCTCAGACGAGAGAAGTCAGCTCGTAATCGGCGGGCAGAGTGCGGGGAGAGTACCCCGTTATCTCGCGGAACGCCCTGTTGAAGTTGCGAATCGTGCCGAAACCGCAACGAAGAGAAACGTCCGTCACGCTCTTTTTGCCGCCGCCGCGCAGCATGTTTATCGCCGAGCGCACGCGCACGTAGTTGAGGTACTGCGAAAACGTCGTTCCCACGTGTTTGCGGAACACGGACGAAAAGTACGCACGGCTGAGTCGCATGAAGCGCGCCGCGTCGTCGAACGTCAGATCCGCATAGTTCTTGTCTATCTCGGCGAGAAGCCCGCCGAAAAATCTGTCCGTCTCGTCGTTATACTCCGAACGCGGGACGAATACTTCCCTCTCGCGGCGCAGTCGCAGCAAAAAACCGCGCACGACGTTTTCCGCCGCCGCCGCGTATCCGAACTTTTTCTCGATCAGCTCTCTTTTCGCCTCTTCCACGACATTTGCCGCGATCTCTTTGAGCGTGCCGAGAACGGGCTCGCAAAGTACGGACCCGCCGAATATATCCTTAACTATATCGCAGGTTATGTAGAGTGCGTCCGCACAGCCGTGCGTCGCCGACAGCTCCCAGCCCGAACCGCCGAAGAGAAAGAACGCCTCTTTTTCGCCGACAATGCGGGTAGTGTCGCCCCTGACGAGAGTCATCTCACCGCCGCTGACAACGCCGAGAACGCCCACGCCGCTTTCGGGGCGCAGCCGCACGGGGTCACATATCCTTACAGCACATACCTTTCCGCCATTATTCATCATCACTCTTTTCTCCTTTTCGCGTCCGTATGGCGCGCAGTTTGCAGATAAATAAATCAAGAAATCAAGTCTGTTTGCACAAACAATATAACAAGCGCAAGGCATTTTGTCAATACTTTTTCAAAATTGCGCATAATATTGACAAATAAGCGCAGATACGCTATAATATAAACAATATCGCGCAAGGAGTGAGCGAAATGTTTTCAAATGAAAGGTATAATCTTATATTCGACTACCTCAAAAACAACCGCAAAGCGACGGTGGACGAGCTTGCGGGCTTTCTGTACGTGAGCAGTGCGACCATTCGGCGCGACTTAAAGGAAATGCAGAAACTCGGGCTTATCGTGCGCAGTCACGGCGGGGCGCTGTTGCGCGAAACCGCCAACGAAGTGTCCATTTTCGTGCGCCGCGAAAAGAACGCGCGCGAAAAGGAGCTGGCGGCGCAAAAGGCAATGCCGTACGTCGCGGGGTTTCAGAGCGTGTTCATAGACAACTCCTCCACCTGCCTCATACTCGCCGAAAAGCTCAATTTAGAGAACAGAACGGTGATCACCAACGGTTTGCAGATAGCCATGCGGCTGACGCAGAAACAGAACGTCAACCTCATCATGCCGGGCGGCGTGGTGCATTACAATACCAATTCGGTAACGGGCGGGCTCACCTGCAACACACTGCGCAATCTCCGCGTGGATCTCGCGCTCGTATCCGCCGCCGCCGTGGACGAGGACGGGACGTACGAACACTCGCTGGAAACGGCGCAGATAAAACAGCTGATGTTCAGACAGGCAAAGCGCAGCATGCTCGTCGTCGACGGCACCAAGTTCGGAATGCCGGGGTCGTACCGCACGGCTTCTCTTGCCGACTACGACACCATAGTGACCGACGCTCCCGACGCGGTCATCGCCAAGTACCGCGATAAGGGCATCGCCATAGTCAACTGACGGCGCGCCGCCACTCTGACATTTATAAGTATAAATAAAAAAACTGCGCCCTCGCGGGGGTTCCCCCGCGACTCATGAACTCAGACGATCATAAGCATGAATAAAATACAGCGCCCTCGCGGGGTTTCCCCCGCGAGGGCGCGTTTTTACGTTACTTACGGCAGTTTTGCCGCTTATTCTTGCTGCGGGAAGTGACCGTCCGGTCACGCCGCCCGTGCCGCGAATTATTTACCGCCGCGTCGCGCCGCTCTCGCCGCTTGCCGTGTTCGGATTTTACCGCAGGCGGGCGTTTGCCGTGTTCAGCCGCTGCGTCATGCCGCCGCATCGGGCGGCAACCTTGCAATTGCGGGCCGAAGGGCGGGAACGGATTACTCGTCCTTGTCTTCGCTGCCCGCCGCGCTGTTACGACGCTCAGCCGCGCGGGCACGGCGCGCCGCCCTGCGACGCTCCGCCGCATCTTCCCTTGCCTTTTCGTACTGGATGATGATGACGTCCACCATGTCGCACGCCGCCTTAGCCGACGAGTCGTCCTTTATCTTTATGACGGTCTCGCCGTAAGCGACGCCCAGTTTGTTCAGCGTTTCGTTATCCAACTTATACGATGCGACGGGTATTCCCCTGCGCACTTTCAGCTTCACTATCGTTTTGCCGCCGAGCTTTACGGTGACGCCGCTTCCCGAGACGCGCTCCGTCGCGCCCTCTTTTGCCATGGCGTACGCGCGCACCTTTTCAAGATATGCCTTTTGCGTGTCATTGAGTTTTTCGTACGCTTCGGTAAAAGCGGTGTCTTCCGCGCCGGCTTCTTCACCGATCGGTGCGAAAGCCGTTGCCGAGAAGTCCGCTGCCGCCGAGCCGCACTCGTTTGCGGGGCAGGCGCTTTCGGCTACCGCGCTTTCACCGGCAAGCGTCGCGCCGCTCTCCTCTTCCGAGGGGTTCCCGCTGTTGCCGCCGTCCGGGTGATTTACCACTTTTACGCCGCGCCTGCGGCGGAACAGGAGAACGCAACCCACGGTTATCGCGGCAAGCACTACTACGTCTATTCCGATGAGCAGGAATATCCAGGAGGGGAACGGGCGGTTTACGTCCAGAACGCCCACGCTGACTATATACTCGTCGTCAGCCGCCTCGTGCGTCTGCTGTTTATAGAATGTGTTGCAAAGCTGGAAGAGTATGTTCTTGGACGAACGGCGCAGGCAGGCGAGCGTGGTCGGGTCGCTCGTATCGAAGTCGTTGGACTCTGAACCCGTACCCGTGAGCCACAGGTCGTTACCCGCGCGGATGCCCTTTTCGCCGCTCATGTAGCCGTTGGCGGAACCCGTCCAGTCGGTTATGACCGCGCCGCGGAATCCCCACTCGGTGCGGAGGATATCCGTGCAGAGGGCGTGGTTTGCGCCCGTCCAGCCCGAACCGAGTCTGTTGAACGAACTCATGATACCGTTCGCGCCGCCCTTCTTGACGGCTATTTCAAACGGGCGCAGATAGTTTTCGCGCAGGTTCTGTTCGGTCAGCCAGGTATTGAGTCCGCTGCGGTTGGTTTCCGTTTCGTTGACCACGAAGTGCTTTATGTAGCAGGACACGCCGTTGGCAAGCGCGCCGCGCACCGTTTCAGCTCCGAACAGTCCGCTGAACGTGGGATCTTCGGAGTAGTATTCGTTGTTTCTACCGCCGTAAGGGGAGCGGATGAGGTTAAAGCCGGGAGCATACCAGCCGTGCACGCCCGTGTAGTTCGCCTCCGCCGAAACGACGTTACCGAACCTGAACGCAAGGCGGGAGTTCCAGCTCGCCGCAAGCACGCCCACCATGGGGTACCACGTCCAGTTGGTGACCTCGTTGGGGCTTGCGTTGCTGCGGGTCAGACCCATGGGGCCGTCGTTTTCGCGCAGCCATATCTTGCCGACGGATTCGATCGCCTCCGTGTGATAGCCGCCGAGGACGACGAGTTTGACCATTTCGTTAACGCTCATCTGCGACAGGAGCGTATCCCACTGAGGATCTTCGTAATCCTCGCCGAGAGCCATCATGAGAGCTTCGTTGCGTATTACGCCCTGCGGCTGGTTGAGCTGACCGAGGGAGAGGAAACCGCCGTCCGAAGAGGTGTAGAGACGCAGATCCGCATCCTGCTCGTAAGTGAACTCTTCCGTCGTGTCGTACGCCGTCGACGTGTACTGATCGATCGCGTTATTGTTTCTCGTCGAGAAACGCTCGGTCGGGAACGTGCCCGCAAAGTCGAAACGCGTCAGATACGTCAGCGTGGTGTTGAGGTCCTTGGCGTCTATGCTCGCTCCGCCGTATGCGGTAGAGCCTGTGAAACGGTTGACTACCTGATTCTGCGTGACGGGGTCCTGTCTGAACTTGACGTTCTTGTCAAGCGTGTAGTCGAAAGAGCTTACGACGTCGTGAGAGTTGCGCGCTATCGAAACGGTGTACGTTCCGCTGTCAAGCTCGTAACCTCTGTAACGGTTGTGGTTCTTGTCGTAAGCGTCGTAGGACGCGAAGTCATATGGCGAGAACGAAAGCGTTATGTACTGCGACGCGCCCGGAGCAAGCTCCACGGTCTTTGCGAACGCGACGAGATTCATGTGCGCCTTTTCTATGCCGTTGATCCTGTAAGGCGGGGTGACGTATACCTGAACGACGTCCTTGCCCGCTACGTCCCCGGTGTTCTCCACGCGGACGGTGATGCTTACGGTGTCGGTCGCGGTGAACGCGCCGCCGGGAGCGGGCGTGATCGCCGCCGCGCCGTTTTCGCCCTCTATCGTCCAGGTAAAGCCGCCCTCGTTATACGACATGCCGTAGCCGAACGGGTACTGAACGACGCCGTCATAGCCCTTGCCGTACTCGTTGTCGACGCTGTCGAAATAGCCCTCGACCGCCGCCGTTTCATACCACTTGTAGCCGACGTAAACGTCCTCGACGTAGGTCACGGTACTCACTCCGCCCGTTCCCCACTTTGCCGAGTTGGCGTAGGACGGGTCAGTCTTGTGGTCGTATGCCCACGTCGACGTCGTCCTGCCCGACGGGTTTATGTCGCCTTTGAGCACCTTGGGGATGGCGCGCGTACCCGACTGCCCGGGCGCGCCCACCCAGTAGGCGGCGTCTATTCCGTCGCTTTCGAGGAAGCCCGCCTCCATGATGTTGGTGGTGTTGAGCAGCACTATGACGTTATCGAACTTCTGCTCCACCTTTTCGAGCATTGCCTCCTCTTCGGGGCTTATCTGTAAATAGGTGCGTGTGTCGTCCTTTATCACGTCATTCGGGAACTTGCCCGTAACGTCGCGGTACATATAGTTGGGCACGTCTATGCCCTCGCCCGACTGTCGGGATATGACCACGATAGCCGTCGGCGAATATTCGTAGGCGCGGTCGAGAAGGGTCTTTCCGCTTTCGTCCTGCGCGTCGTATACGGACGCATCCGGTTCGTGCAGGGTGAAGAACCTGTCGTCGCCGCTGAGCGACTGCAGACCCGTTCTCGACGAACGGAAACTCTTATACATATTCGCAAGTTCTTCGTTGTAGCTTATCTCGCTCTCGGTGAGCGACTGTAAGAATTTGACCTGCTTCTCCGAGGGTATGCGGCTTGCGCCCGATCCGTAGCCGGATATCGTCCAGCCGCCGTCCGAGCTTGCCCAGCCGAATACGTTGACCTTATCCACGCCTTTGAGGGGAGCCGTGCCGCCGCTGTTTTTCAGCATCACTATTCCCTCGCCCTCTATCTCCGAGCAAAGTTCGTCGCCGACGGTGAGCGTTTCGGCAAGCTCATCGCCCTCGAACGATATGCCCGTTCCGTGGAAGTACTCCGTTATCATCTGAAAGAGCAGTCCGCACACTATGTTGCCCGCAAGCAGCGCGGCGAGTATTATGCCCATGACAGAAAGCCATATTGTCCTTTTTACCGCGGTTCTCATGCGACTTCACCTCCGAAGAATATGTTCACGCAGTCCACCTGTCCGCAGGCAGCGTTGTCGTAAGTATCGCCAAAGCCGTTATTGAGGAACGTCACGGTTATTTCGTTCGCGCCGTCCGCCAGCGTCACTTCGCCGAGATCGAGATCGTACCAGTTCGTCCACGTCCAGCGGTTGGACGACGCTTCGAGATTGCTTATCGAGCCGCCTATGACCGCCGACGCGGGAACGGTTATCTCCTCGCCGTTGAGCGAGATTCTCATCGAGTCCGCCGCCGCTATGCCTTTCGCGTATTCGGGATTGCCCTCGCTGCCGCTGCCCTTGACGACGCGGTTAGAGGATACGCGCAGCACAAGTCTGCCCGTTCCGCCGCCGGTAACGTCAATCGTGAACGTCGCGCTGCCGGGGACTTTGCCGCTGACGTAAGACCCGCCGTATCCCGACTGCCCGACGACGCCGCTCATATCCGTTGTGCGGATTGACGCTCCCCCGCCGACGGCGCACGTTCCTTCCGCGCTGTCCGCGGTGAGGATATCGCTCTCTTCCGCCGCGACGGTCAGTCCGGTAAGCCTGCCGCGATAGGTCACGCCGTTACTCTCATAGGAGAGGTCGACGTATGTGTCGCCGGCGGCAAGCGCGCTGCCGTTTGCGTAAGTCACCGTTATAGCCGACGGATCGACGTTAGCGGCGCACCTGCAGCCTTTGTCGCACACGAGAGAGGTATACACTTCCATTCTGTCCGTATCCAGCGTCTGACCCGCATAATACCACGTCTTGTTCGGCGCTTTGGCGACGACGAGATATCCCTTGCCGCTTTCGGGCGCGGAATGCGCTTCCGTCGTCGTTTCGCCGCAGCGCACACACTCATAGGTGTGCTCCGATTCGCTCGAATAGCGGGGCACGACGTCATACAGATGCCCGCCGTAGCTCGGCAGAGTGATATCCTCAATCTCTTCGCCGTCCGCGTCGAAGCGCTTTCCGCAGGTTTCGCACACATAGCTGTCCGCCGTGCCGTTCTCCGTGCAGGTAGCGGGCGTGCCCTCCTCGAATATGAGTTTATGAGCACCCGTTTCGCAGTCGTAAGCCGTGGGCACGACTTCGAGTGCGTCTATCTGACCGTAAGCCTCGCCGTCGTAGGAGTTGCGGTAACCGCCGCCGCCTATTATGCGCATCTCTATCGTGTTCTTGCCCTCGTCAAGCTCGGCGATGCCGAGAGGGTGAATTATACTATTAAGTGCAACAGATGAGAAAAAAAGGAGTTCATACAAATCTGTGGTAAAATAGAGTTGTGAAACCAAATTTACACCAGAGGAGACTTGTATGAACTACAAACATTTTACCATAGAAGAGCGTTGTTGTCTACGAGAATACTATGTCAAAGGGAAAAGTTATCGGGAAATAGCAAGACTTTTAGGAAGGAATGTCAGCAGCATTTCCCGGGAGATCATGCGGAATAAGACATTTATGAACGCGAAGCCGGCATATTATCCGTATACGGCACAAAAGAAAAGCAATCTTCGCAGCAGTTACCGCCACCGCGGAATGTTTTGGAAACAAGAGGTGCTGGATTACATAGACGAGAAACTGTCGCAAACGTGGTCTCCCGAACAGATATCCAAAACACCGTGCGGGATGAAAATGCCGTCGTTCAAAACGATCTATCGTTGG
>DXHT01000098.1 GCA_019113265.1 Bacillota bacterium
CGTATCATAAACGAGCCTACCGCGGCGGCTCTTGCTTACGGCCTCGACAAGGGCGAGGGCAGCAATCACAAGATATTCGTGTACGACCTCGGCGGCGGCACGTTCGATATCTCCATTCTCGAAGTAGGCGACGGCGTGTTTGAAGTCGTGGCGACGGCAGGCGATAACAGACTTGGCGGCGACGATTTCGACCAGAGGATAATAGACTATATCGCCGATATGTTCAAGAAGGAAAACAACATCGACCTTAAAGGCGACAGAATGGCGATGCAGAGACTTAAAGAGGCTGCCGAAAAGGCTAAGATAGAGCTGTCTCAGCTCCAAAAGACTCTTATAAGTCTGCCTTTCCTTTCATTCGGTCCTTCCGGTCCGATCAACTTCGAGTGCGAGCTTACGAGAAGCAAGTTCGATGCGCTTACGGCGGATCTCGTCGAGCGTACAGTAACGCTCAGCAAACGCGCTCTGTCGGATGCTAACCTCACCGTAAACGACATTGAGAAAGTCATTCTCGTCGGCGGTTCTACCCGTATCCCCGCAGTCGTCGAGGCTGTAAGAAAGCTTACGGGCAAAGAGCCTTTCAAAGGCATCAACCCCGATGAGTGCGTCGCGATAGGCGCGGCCATTCAGGGCGGTGTTCTCGGCGGTGAAGTCAAAGACGTTCTTCTTCTCGATGTTACTCCGCTTTCCCTCGGTATCGAAACGATGGGCGGCGTGTTCACCAAGATCATAGACCGCAACACGACTATACCTACCAAGAAATCGCAGGTATTCTCCACCGCGGCGGA
Source organism: Bacillota bacterium (assembly GCA_019113265.1). Lineage (GTDB taxonomy): Bacteria > Bacillota > Clostridia > Christensenellales > Pumilibacteraceae > Protoclostridium. The sequence goes on from DXHT01000098.1 coordinate 786, forward strand.
CAATCAGCCTTCCGTCGACATACACGTTTTGCAGGGCGAGCGTCCCATGGCAAGCGACAACAAGACGATAGGACGTTTCGAGCTTACGGGTATCCCGCCCGCACCCAGAGGCGTGCCTCAGATAGAAGTCACGTTCGATATAGACGCAAACGGTATCGTCCATGTCAGCGCTAAGGATAAGGGCACGGGCAAGGAGCAGAGCATAACCATAACCGCATCTTCCAACCTCAGCGAGGATCAGATACAGGACGCTATAAAGGACGCGGAAAAGTTCGCGGCAGAGGACAACAAGCGCAAAGAGCTTGTCGAAACCAAGAACAAGGCAGACGCACTCGTATTCTCCATCGAGAAGTTCTTCCGCGAGAACGGCGACAAAGTCGATCCCGCAGACAAAGAGGATCTCGAAAAAGAAATGGACAAAGTCAAAGAAGCGCTCAAAACGGACGACGGCGACAAGATACGCGAAGCGACCGAGGAGCTTTCCAAAAAGTCGGACGCGGTATTCTCAAAGCTGTATCAGCAGAACGCCGATAACGCTCAGCAGGGCGACGGCGGACAGAACGCATAACCAATAGAACGATTTCGGAAAGCCCGCGGTAACGCGCGGGCTTTCCTTGGGTTTATCATGAAATACAAACAGGTAACGGTAAAGACCACGCACGAAGAAGCGGATCTCGCCGCGTGCGCCATGATAGAGGCGGGAAGTGCGGGAGCGTGCGTGAAGGACAGCGAGGACATCGCGGAAGTACTTAGAGCAAAGACCAACTGGGACTATTGCGACGACTCTCTTCTCGACCTTCCGCCGCAGGCGTATGTTACGGGTTGTTACGACGAGGACGCCGACGTGACCGAGTTGTGCGAAACGCTCAAAGCTTATCTCGGCAGGGATGCGGAAATAACCGTATCGGTGCGAGATTCGGCAGACTGGGAAAACGAGTGGAAGAAGTATTACGCGCCGCTCGACTTCGGAAAGATCGTAGTCGTTCCCAAGTGGATGGACGGTAAGTACGACAAGACGAAGATATTGATAGACCCCGGTATGGCGTTCGGAACGGGTCTGCACGAGTCCACCGGAATGTGCCTTGAACTTCTCGGAGAAACGGATGCGGCAGGTAAAACGGCGCTCGACGTGGGTTGCGGAAGCGGCATACTCGGTATAGCCGCGCTTGCGCTCGGAGCGCGTGACTGCACGTTTATAGACATCGATCCGCAGGCGACTGAAGCGACGAAAGCAAATCTCGAATGCAACGGCATGAAAGCGGAAGTGATCTGCGGCGATCTCGCCGAAGATTACGGCGGAAAGGCTGACATAGTTCTTGCGAACCTGACCGCGGACATACTGATCAGACTTCATGACGAGCTTCCCGCGGTAATGCACGGAGGATCGGTAGTCATCATGAGCGGTATAATAGACGCGAGAGCGGCGGAAGTTGAGAAGGCATACTTTGCGGACGGAAAGTTCGTTAAGGCGGCAGAGCGCGGCAAAAACGGCTGGCGCGCATATATGGCGGTGAAAGTTTGAGAAGATTTTTCGCACAAAAAGCCGATATTCCCGTAATGAAACTCACGGGAGACGAGCGCAGACATCTTGCGGAGGTACTGCGTTCGCGCGTGGGGGACAGAGTGATCATCTGCCCCAACGACGGCAAGGACTACATATACGAGATAACCGCTTTCGATAAAACGGCGGTCACGCTCGATTTTGTGGAATGCGTGCCGAACCCCACCGAACCCGATCTGTTTCTGTGCGCGTATATAGCACTTCTCAAAGGCGATAAAACGGAGCTTGAAGTACAGAAACTCACGGAGCTGGGAGCAAGGCGCATAGTGCCGTTTACGAGCGACAGGACGGTTAAAGGCTCGGAAAAATCGGAGCGACTGCGCAGAGCGGCGCACGAAGCATCCAAGCAGTGCGGCAGAGCCATAATTCCGGAAGTGTCCGAAGTGAAGACGTTTAGTGACGTTATCTCCGAGCTCGGCGGCTATGACTCGGCGGTGTTTGCGTATGAGGGCGCATACGGCAGCGGGAAGCGCATAGGCGACGTTATCAACGGCACGGAAAAGCGCGTCGCACTCGTGATAGGACCGGAAGGAGGCTTTTCCGAAGAGGAAGTCAATGCGGCGGAAAAAGCGGGGTACGAGGGAGTGACTCTCGGCAAGCGCATACTGCGCGCCGAAACCGCGGCGATAGCGGGTGCGGCTGTCATCATGCAACTTTGCGGTGAATGGAAATGAAGGTAGCCGTAATAACTCTCGGTTGTAAAGTCAATGAGTGTGAAAGCCGTTCGCTGATCTCCGAGCTTAAAGGCGAGGGAGCGGAAGTTACGGAAGAACAGGAGTACGCGGACGCATATATCGTCAACACCTGTTCGGTAACGGGTGAGGCAGACAGAAAGAGCAGACAGCTCGTACGCAAGTGTCTGAGGCTCAATCCGAACGCTCGCGTATACGTTACGGGGTGCAGCAGTCAGAACGATCCGTCGCCGTATTTGACGATTAAAAATGTCGAATATATAGGCGGAACGGCGAATAAACAGGCAATTGCACGCCGTATTATGTCTGACATAGTATGGAAGAATGTGCAAAATATAGCGGAAATTCCGCTTAAATTCGAAGAAGTACCGCTTCCGGCGTTCCAGAAGACGCGCAATTATGTCAAGATCCAGGACGGTTGCAATAATTTCTGTTCATACTGCGTCATACCGTATTTGCGCGGCAGATCGCGCTCGCGCGACCTCGATTCCATCGTACGCGAGGCGGAGAGAGCGGCGCTCGGCACGCGCGAAATAGTGCTTACGGGAATAGACGTGTCGTCTTACGGCAAGGACAACGGACACACGCTTGCGGACGTGGTGAGAGCTCTCGGTCATATCGACGTCAGAAAGCGGCTAAGCTCGTTTGAATGCACGGTGATTAGCGACGACCTTCTTATCGCGCTTAAAGACTCGGGGTTCAACGATCACTTTCATCTTTCTCTTCAATCGGGTTGCGACAGGGTGCTCAAAGCCATGAACAGACATTACGACACCGCAAGGTTTGCAAAAGCAGTAGAAGATATACGAAGGTATTTTCCCGAGGCGGGCATAACGACGGACATCATAGCGGGTTTTCCGACGGAAACGGAAACGGATTTCAAGGAGACTTGCGATTTTGCGGAGAAGATAGGATTTTCCGACATACACGTATTTCCGTACAGCGAGAGAAAAGGTACGCGCGCGGCACAAATGGAGCAGCTACCCATGGAGATCCGACGAGAGCGCGCGGCAGTACTCGGCACGATAAAAAAACGTCTGCACAGGGCGTTTCTGAACGGGCTCAAAGGAAAAACGCTTTCGGTCCTCTTTGAAGAGCGTAAGGACGGATATTCGAGCGGATACTCGACCAACTATGCGCGAGTATACTCCGCAGACGCCGCACAGGGAGAAGTAAAGGACGTTAAAGTCAGCGAACTATTCAGACAAGGAGTGAAATAGAATGAACTGCATTTTCTGTAAGATCGGACGCGGTGAGATCCCGTCCGAAAAGGTGTATGAAGACGAGGACGTGTTTATAATCAAAGACATCGATCCCAAAGCCGAAAAGCACTATCTGATGATCCCCAAGCATCATTACAAGCTCATAAGCGACATGACGGATGACGATGCGGCGGCGCTCATGCGCGGTCTGCGCAAACTGCCCGCTCTTGCGGACAAGCTGGGTCTTAAAAACGGTTACAGGCTCGTTATCAACCAGGGCGACGACGCCGGGCAAACGGTGTTCCATCTGCACGTCCACATACTCGGCGGGCAGTATCTCGATTTTCCCGATCTTAAAAACAAGTAACGATTGCGCCGAGCTTTTCCTTGAAAAGTCAGGTTGATTTTATACTTTTTCAAAAAGTTGAATCGGGCTTTTTTCGGAATAAAATTAAAAAACCGCACTTTTTTCGTTGACAAGGATTTAAGCATTTGATAAAATATATAAGCTGTCTGCCGACAACGGTTGCCGCAGTACAGATATTCTGACCGATCGGGAAGGAGGTGTAAATATGTCCGTAGTAAGAGTAGGCGAGAACGAATCTCTCGAAAGCGCACTCAAACGCTTCAAAAGAAAGTGCCAGAAGGACAACATTCTCGGCGATCTCCGCAAAAAGGAGTTTTACGAGAAGCCTTCCGTGAGAAGAAAGAAGAAGTCCGAAGCGGCGCGCAAGCGTAGCAACAAGGGCTGATAAAGATCGCTTATAGAGCGGCGTCCGACGATGTGTCGGACGCCGCTTTGTAGTTTTATGCGATTATACGCAATATTACGGGTTATTGAGTCGATAAAGGACTTTTTATGCCTATGCCGTGCCATTATCGCTCCGCCGTGCTAAAATTGAAGAAAAGCACGGAGGAAACAAAATGAAAAAGGAAATGAGCGAGATAAAACGGCGCGCGCTGCTTGCGAAACAACGTCTTAAAATGGGGTATTGGCAGAAAATGCAATCGGAACGCGACCTTATAGGCGGCGCAACGAATAACAGTGCGGTGATCGAATCAGCGCGAGAGGCAAGACTGCGGGCGTTCGAGCGCGATAGCCGCATGGCTCTCGGCGACGACTTCGCCGAACGCGACGAAAAACTGTACGGCAAAGTGAGGAATATGCTTGACGAGAACGAGGACGTGACCGACCCTATCGCGCGGCTGATGGACAGAAGCGAATACGACAGACTCGATCCTGATAACAAACAGCGTTACATTCTCGAACTGTCAGCGAAGTTCAGAGAGCTCAAAGACAGATATTACAGGGAAAAAAGCAAATATGTTTGACAGTTCCGCTTTACTGTGCTAAACTATTTACAGTGACCGCAAGGAGGCACAGCCGTGAACAGCAAACTGAAAAACGAAAATACGGATCTGTTTTTCCGCGCAGTGCTGTCTCTCAAAGATTCGGACGAATGTTACGACTTCTTTGAGGATCTTTGCACGGTATCCGAATTACAGGCTATGGCGCAGCGTTTCCACGTTGCGCGGCTGCTCAGCGAAGGTAAGACGTATCAGGAGATATCCGCGGAAACGGGCGCGTCTACCGCAACCATAAGCAGGATAAACAAATGCCTCGAATACGGAACGGACGGTTACAAAACAGCTCTGAAGAGGTTAAATGATGCCCACGACGACCGACGGTCTTAACAAAGAACAGCTTGCCGCCGCCCTCGATACCGAGGGCGCGGTTTTGGTAACGGCGGGTGCCGGCAGCGGAAAGACGCGACTGCTCACTCACCGCATAGCGCATATAATACTCGACCTCGGCGTTCCCGCATATAACGTACTCGCCATAACGTTCACCAACAAGGCGGCGGAAGAGATGAAGAACAGACTTTACTCTCTGCTGCCCGACGCTGCGGACATATGGGTGTCTACGTTCCACTCCATGTGCGCTCGGATATTGCGCCGCCACGCTGCCGTAATAGGTTACGGGCAGAATTTTTCCATTTATTCGCACGACGAATCCGAACGGCTCATCAAGCAGATAGTAAAGGACTTAAAGGCGGACGAAACGATAGTAAAGCGCGCGGCGCAGACCATATCTTCCGCTAAAAACGACGGTTTCACGCCCGATCAAATGGTGGAGAACTACTACGATCACGAGGATATAGACGTCATCGCGGATATATACACCGAATACGACAATCGGCTCAAAGCCAATAACGCCATGGATTTTGACGATCTTCTGCTCAAAACCTACGAGCTTTTTTCGCGTTCGGAAGAGGTGCTGTCGTCATACTGCCGTAAGTTCAGATACATACACGTCGACGAGTTTCAGGACACCAACGAAATACAATACGGTCTCGTGCGACTTCTCGCGTCTGGGAGCGGAAATATTTTCGTGGTGGGCGACGAGGATCAGAGCATATACGGCTGGCGCGGCGCGAACGTGACGAATATGCAGAACTTCATCGAGGATTTCGGTGCAAAGCTGTATAAGCTGGAACGGAACTACCGATCCACGGCGAACATTCTCACGCTTGCAAATAAGCTCATAAAGAACAACACATCCCGCATAGATAAGAATCTGTGGACGGAGAGCGGTGCGGGAGCGGCTCCCGTATTCTACAAGGCGCGCTCGGAAACGGGTGAGGCCGACTTTGTGGTAAACACGATACGCAAGCTAATATCCGACGGATACCGCCCGCACGACTTTGCGGTACTAATGCGCGTGAACGCGCTTACGCGCACTCTCGAACAGCGTTTCATGCAGTACTCATTGCCGTATAAGGTATACGGCGGCTTTAAGTTCTTTGACAGAAAGGAAGTCAAGGATATAACGGCATATCTGCGCGTGCTTTCCAACCACCGCGACGAAGAGGCGCTTACGAGGATAATAAACTTCCCCAAGCGCGGGATAGGCGAAACGACGGTGGACAAAATACGCGAATACTGCGCAGAGAGCGGCAAGAGTTTCTACGAAGCCGTTCACGGGAATATCCCTACGCTCAGTCAGTCGGTAATGGCAAAGGTAGCGGCGTTCGGAAAGCTGCTCAGCGATCTTGACGAGTATCGCGCGGTTGCCGACGTCGCCGAGCTTTCCGAAAAGGTGATAGAACTCGCGGGGATAAAAGAGGCATATTCGGAAGACACGGAAGAGAACACGACGCGCAAACTGAACATAGACGATTTCGTCTCTTCCGCGCACGAATTCGTTAAAAATCGCGGCGGCAGTCTGGACGACTTCCTGCAGGAAGTAACGCTATACACGGAAGGCGACGAGGAATCGGGCGATTGCGTGTACCTTTCCACTGTCCACAGCGCAAAAGGAATGGAATTCAACTGCGTGTTCATAGTGGGCGCGGAAGAGGGGCTTTTCCCGCTTACGCGGGCAAGCGACGACCCCGACGAGCTCGAAGAAGAGCGGCGGCTGATGTACGTCGCCGTGACGCGCGCCAAGCAAAAGCTGTACGTCACTTATTGCGACTCCCGCTTTATGTACGGCAAGACCCGTCCGTGCCGTCCCAGCCGCTTTTTGGGAGAAATGGACGACAGGCTCAAAAAGTTATACGAACGCCCGTCGCTCACGGCTGTCGGAAACGGCGATTACGAGCATGCCGACAGCGGCAAGCGCATATCCGTCGGCGGACACGCCGCAGGCAATACCGCAGTCGTGAGAAACGCATCCGCCGCAACGGGTGATTACCCTGCCGGAACGAGGGTAAAACATAAAAAATTCGGCGAAGGTACGGTCATAGGCACGACCAACGTCGGCAAAGCGTCATACATCGTTATAAATTTCGATAAGATCGGAAAAATAACACTGTCTTTGGCGTTCGCGCCCATTGAGAAATTATGACAACGGAATTACGCGACAAAATGCGGGAGCTTGTCCGCAAACTGAACGACTACGCCTACCGTTACTATGTTTTGGACGACCCTGCGGTAACGGACGACGTATACGACAGGCTATACGACGAACTGCTCTCCTGCGAAAAAGAAACGGGGGAAGTTTTGCACGATTCGCCAACAAAACGCGTCGGCGGAGAACCCGTCGCCGCTTTCGAGCCGCACACGCACATAGCCCGGCTCTATTCTCTCGATAAGTGCCGATCGTTCGACGAGTTGCGCGAGTGGGCGGGGAAGATTGTCGCCGCTAACGGCGGCAATAAAGTGACGTTTACTTTGGAGTATAAGCTGGACGGACTGACTCTCGTCGTCACTTATAACAAGGGGCTGTTTTTATGCGCATCCACGCGCGGAAACGGAGTGACGGGCGAAGATGTTACTGCGCAAGCGCGCACCATAAAGTCCATACCAATGCGTATAGCGTTTGACGGCGTGGCGGAAGCGAAAGGCGAATGTATAATGCGCCGCTCGGCATTTCGCAAATACAACGAAACGGCGGAAGAACCGCTTAAAAACCCGCGCAACGGAGCGGCGGGAGCATTGCGCAATCTCGATCCGAAAGTTACGGCAAAGCGCAATCTCGACATGATCTTCTACGACGTCAATTACATTTCGGATAATTCAATAGATTCACAGCGCCACGGCGTGGAATGGCTGAAAAATAACAAATTCAAGACCGAAAAACTGATTGTTACGTCTGACATAGAACAGATCATTAGCGAAATACAGGCGGTAGACAGGGACTCGCTTGACTTCGATATAGACGGAATGGTCATAAAAGTGGACGATTATGCGTTAAGAGAAAGCCTGGGATACACGGATAAATTCCCGCGCTGGGCGATCGCGTATAAATTCGAAGCAGAGGAAACCACCACCACAGTGCGCGACGTTATCTGGCAGGTAGGGCGTACGGGTAAACTCACTCCGCTCGCGCTGCTCGATCCCGTGGAGCTTTGCGGCGCGACGGTGCGCCGAGCGACTCTCAACAATTACGGCGACATAGTGCGCAAAAAAGTGCGCATAGGCAGCACGGTGTTCATCCGCAGGAGCAATGACGTGATACCCGAAATTCTTTCCGCAGACCCTCAAACGGGGAGCGGAGAACTGCTTCCGCCCAAGTTCTGTCCCGATTGCGGTGCGCCCGTCGAAATGCGGGGAGCAAACCTGTACTGCACCAATCCCGAGGGTTGCCGAACCCGCACAATAGCCGTACTTTCGCACTTTGTGTCAAAGGATTGTATGGATATAGACGGACTCAGCACCAACACACTCGGCAAATTTCACGACTGCCTGGGCGTCCGCACTCCTCCCGACATTTACGGACTGACGCGCGACGATCTGCTTTCGCTGGAAGCGTTCAAGGATAAAAAGGCGGATAAGCTGATCGAATCCATAGAAAAGAGCAAGCACGTCTCTCTCTCGGCATATATCAACGCGCTCGGCATCCCGGGCGTCGGAAAGAAACTCGCGGCCGATCTCGCGGCAAAGTACGGCAGTACGGAAAAGCTATCGGCGGCAAGCGCGGAAGAACTCGCCGCGATAGACGACATCGGCGAAATAACCGCGGAAGATATAGTAAAATTTTTCAAGGACAATCCCGATCTCGACAGGCGGCTGAAAGAGTGCGGAGTATCTCCGCAGGCAGTTGCCAAGAAAGAGGGCGTGCTGTCCGGAGAGCGTATCGTGTTTACGGGCAAGCTCGAACACATGACCCGTCAGCAGGCCGCAAATATCGCGGCGGATCAGGGCGCGGAAGTGCAGTCGTCGGTCACGGCAAAAACCACTCTCGTTGTAGCGGGAGAGGACGCGGGCAGCAAGCTGGACAAAGCTCGCAGCGCGGGCATTCGCATAATGGGAGAAAGTGAGTTTTTATCGCTCGTAAACGCTTGATTTAAGAGAGTCAAACGTGGTAATATATAATATACGGCATACCGGCACATGATCCATATGCCGCACGGCTGACAGAGGTACACCTATGAAGAGCATGACCGGATACGGCAAAGGCGAAGCCGTTAGCGGAAACAAAAAGGTAACGATCGAGATCAAGGCGGTAAACAACCGCTTTCTCGACATAAATACGCGCTTTCCAAAATCCCTCTCATACGTCGAGGACGGCGTCAGAAAGAGTATTCAGCAGGTGATAAAGCGCGGAACGCTGGACGTTTACTACACCTATGAGGTCACGGGAGAAAGCGACAAGACGGTGGATGTCAATATGCCGCTTGCCGAGAGGTACGCTTCCGCAATGAAGCGCGCGGCGGCGGAGCTCGAACTTCCCGACGACATCACGATCTCGTCCGTGCTTAAAATGCCCGACGTTTTGACCGTAAGCGCGGCGGAAGAAGACCGCGACGAAGTCACGGCAATGTTTACGGCTGCCGCGTCGAAAGCCGTGGCGGCTCTTGACGAAATGCGCATAACGGAGGGTAAAACCGCACGCGCCGACCTCGCAAGACTGGTCACCAACATTCTTACGTCGCTCAAAAAAGCGATAACGCGCGCGCCGATCGTAGTTACCGACTATAAGGAAAAACTTACCGCACGCATAGCGGAGCTTATAGGCTCTCCCGTTGTGGACGAAGCGCGCATAGCGACGGAAGTCGCCGTGTTTGCGGATAAATGCGATATCAACGAAGAAATATCCCGCTTAGGCTCACACATAAGTCAGTTTACCGACGCACTTGAAAGCAAAGAGCCGCAGGGCAGAAGACTTGACTTCCTCTCGCAGGAAATGAACAGAGAGATAAACACTATGGGGAGCAAGGCAAACGATCTCGAACTGTCTCGCCTCGTCATAGAGATGAAAAACGAGCTCGAAAAAATCAAAGAGCAGATACGGAACGTAGAATGAAAAAAGGACTGCTTATCGTATTATCCGGACCGTCGGGAGTGGGCAAGGGCACTATTTATTCTCATCTGCTCAAAATCATGCCCGACCTTACGGTGTCTGTGTCGGCGACGACGCGCTCTCCGCGTGCGGGCGAAAAGGACGGCGTGCAGTATTACTTCCTCGACAGAGAGGAGTTCATCAGAAAGCGCGCAAACGGCGAGTTCCTCGAATGGGCGGAGACCGTGGGCAACTTTTACGGAACTCCAAAAGCGCCGGTGATAGAAAAACTCGAAAACGGAAAAGACGTGCTCCTTGAAATAGACGTCAAGGGCGCGCATCAGATAAAAGCGGCGTACCCCGATTGCGTGACGATATTCGTGCTCCCGCCGAGCGAAGAAGAATTAAAAAAGCGGCTCGTAGGGCGCGGAACGGAGACGGAAGCGCAGGTGAAAGCGCGGCTGGAACTGGCTAAAAGCGAATTGTCCGAAAGCGTACTGTTCGACTATCGGATCGTAAACGACGATCTGGATCGGGCGGTCCGCGAAGTGGCAGATATTATAAATAAGATCAAAGGAGAACGGAAATGTTAGTAGATCCTCCCATCGACAAACTTGTTGAAAAGATAAAGTGCAAATACGCGCTCGTGTGCCTCGTCACCAAGCGCGCAAGGGAATTGCAGCAGAAACTGGGCGACGACACGTCGTCAATGGGACCCGACTTCAATCCCATTTCCTATGCCGCTCACGAAGTATACGACGGCACGGTAGAAATAAGCAAAGAAGACTGATGGATCTTAAAGGCAAATGCGTGCTCGTCGGAGTAACGGGCGGGATAGCGGCGTATAAAGTATGCGAACTCGTTTCCTCGCTTAAAAAGCAGGGAGCGGACGTGCGCGTATGCATGACGGAAAACGCGACGCAATTCGTTTCTCCACTTACTTTTGAAACGCTCAGCAACAACCGCGTGGTAGTGGACACCTTTGACCGCAACCACGAGTGGGAAGTGGAACATATCTCGCTTGCCAAGCGTGCCGACGTATGCGTGATAGCGCCTTGTACCGCAGACTTTGCGGGAAAACTCGCCGCAGGTATAGCGGACGACTTTTTGTCCACAACGGTAATGGCATGCGTTTGCCCGGTGCTTATAGCCCCCGCAATGAATTCCAATATGCTCGCGTCCGCGGCATACAGACATAACGAAAGCGTTCTTAAAGAGCGCGGCGTTCACTTTGTCGGGACGGAAAGCGGGCTTCTTGCTTGCGGAGACGTAGGCAACGGCAGACTTGCCGCTCCTGCGGAAATAGAAAAGGCGGTCATAGATCTGCTCTATCCGCGCCGCGATTACGTGGGAAAAACCGTTCTCGTAACGGCGGGAGGAACGCGCGAGCCGATAGACCCCGTTCGTTTTATCTGCAATCGTTCGAGCGGAAAAATGGGCATAGCGATAGCAAAAGCCGCGGCGGACCGAGGAGCGCGAGTACTGCTCGTATGCGGACACACGGACATAACAGTACGTGACGAGCGCATAGAGCGTACGGACGTAGTCACCACCGAGGATATGTATGAGGCAGTCATGCGCCTTTTGCCCGAGTGCGATGTCGTCATAAAAGCCGCCGCACCTTGCGACTTCAAGGCGGCAAAAGCTGCAACGGACAAGATCAAAGCCACTGCGGGCATAACGCTCACGCTTGAAAAAACGGTGGATATAGCAGAAGCAGTCGGACGGGTGAAGGGAAATAAAAAACTCGTCGTATTTGCGGCGGAGACAAGCCTTACCGAAGAACGCGCGGCGGAAAAGCGCATCAAGAAACACGCCGACATGATAGTCGCCAATGACGTAACGGCGGTCGGCGCGGGATTCGGAACGGATACAAACATTGCGACGCTCATAACGGAGCATGGCACGGAGCGGCTCCCGCTCATGTTAAAGTCCGAGCTTGCGGACGTAATACTCGACAGGATCACGGAATTATAAACGAATGTACGCCGAAGTGATAATAGATATAGCTGCCGCAGAAGTCGACCGCATTTTCGACTACGATTGCGGCGGTTTTGATATTAAGCGCGGCGTGCGCGTGTCCGTGCCGTTCGGGCGAACAAAAGCGGAAGGTTTCGTCATAGGCGTGAAGGAAGACACCTCCGTGCCCATTGAAAAGATAAAAAGGATAAGCTCCGTACTCGATAAATCGCCCATAATTACGGAAGAGATGTTTGCGCTCATGGACTACATGCGCACGTCCATGCACCTTTTGCGGGTAGATATACTGCGCCTGTTCATCCCTGCCGCAATGCGCGGAGGGCGGGTAAAGGAGCTGGTCAGGCAGCTCGCCGTGCTCAGCGAAGAATACAGGGACAGAGACCCCGACGAATTCATAAGAAAAGGCGCGATCGCACAGCGCGAATTATACGATTACCTTTCCATAGACAAGCCGGACGGCGAATATGTAGTCGAACTGAATAAGATACTGTCTGCGAGTGCGTTACGCAATTTTGCCGAACGCGGGATAGTGCGGATAGTGGACGCGGAAAAACGCAGAGTACCGTATGCCGACATGCCCGTTGAGGAAGAATCGCGGCACATAACGCCGACGGAGGAACAGCAACGCGCATGCGACGCGATAAACGGCGCGAGCGGACAGACCTTTCTCATTCACGGCGTTACGGGTAGCGGCAAGACGGAAGTTTATATGCGCTGCATAGAGCACGTTCTCGGCATCGGAAAAACCGCCGTTATGCTCGTGCCCGAAATATCCCTGACTCCGCAGATGCTGAGAAATTTCCGCAGTCGTTTCGGAGATAACGTCGCGGTACTGCACAGCGGACTGGGACAGGGCGAAAAATTCGACGAATGGCGGAAATGCCTTACGGGTGAAGCAAAAGTCGTTCTCGGCGCACGCAGTGCGATATTCGCTCCGCTTAAAAACGTAGGCATTATCATAATAGACGAAGAGCACGATCAGAGCTATGTATCCGAACGCAATCCGCGCTACGTTACGAGAAAAATAGCCGAATGGCGCAAGCACTATAATAACGCAAATCTCGTTCTCGGTAGCGCGACGCCCTCCATGGAAACGTATTACGAGGCAAAGCAGGGAAAAATAGCTCTACTCGAACTGACGGGACGGGTAAACGGAAGACCGCTTCCCGAAGTGCGCATAGTCAATATGTGCAAAGAGGTATTACGCGGAAACAGAACGATATTTTCGGACGAGCTGACGCGCGAACTGCGATCTTGTCTTAGTAGCGGCAATCAGGCAATGCTGTTTCTTAACAGGCGGGGCTATGCGTCATACGTGATGTGCCGCATGTGCGGATATGTCGCCAAATGCGAGCGTTGCGACGTATCACTCGTTTATCACAGAGAAGAAGACCGTCTTAAATGCCACTACTGCGGAAACATGTATGCGCCTCTCACCGAATGCCCCGTATGCGGAAGTAAATTTATCAAAGAGGGATACATAGGCACCGAAAAAGTGGCGGACAAACTCAGGGAGATGTTCCCGTCCGCAACGGTGCTTCGCATGGATAACGACAGCACGCGGACCAAGGGCGCGCATGCGCGCATACTCGGCGAGTTCGGAGCAAAAAAGGCGGATATACTCGTCGGGACCCAGATGATAGCAAAGGGTCACGATTTTCCAGACGTCACGCTTGTCGGCATACTCGATGCGGATATGAGCCTGCACGTCGCAGACTATCGCAGCGTCGAACGAACTTTTCAGCTTACAACGCAGGTCGCGGGAAGAGCGGGTCGCGCGAATCGTCCCGGGAAAGTCATACTTCAAACGTATACTCCCAATCATTACGTGTATAACTACGTCCGTAGCGGCGACTACAAGGGTTTTTACGAAAAGGAGATCAACCTCCGCGAAGTCACGAAATACCCTCCGTTTTCCAAGATAGTGCGCGTGCTCGTCAGCGGAACGGACGACGAAAAGGCGAGCGGAGTGCTTAAAAACATATATGAGCGGGTCAAGGCGGTCAAGGACGCGCAACCCGACAAATTCATATATCTCGCGTATATGCGCGCTCCCGTCAAAAAAATAATGGACGAATACAGAATGCAGATACTTGCACGGCTCGTTCCCGACTCCGACGACGTCGAAGATCTCATATACACGGCGACGGACGAATGCCGCACCGCGGGCATAACGTCATATGCCGAAACAAACCCGATAAAATTGTCATAAGAGGCTTTTTACAAATGGCAAGAAGAATGATAGTTAAAATAGGAGAGGACATTCTCCGTAAAAAGTGCAAGGAAGTCACCGAGTTCGATGCGAGTCTCGGCGAGTTGCTTGACGATATGAAGGAAACTATGCTGGATGCGGACGGCGTCGGACTCGCGGGACCGCAGGTGGGCATACTCAGGCGCGTAGCCGTAGTCAGCCCGAACGGCAAAAACTTTTACGAATTCGTAAATCCCGTCATAGTAAGCTCGTCGGGGACTCAGATATGCCGCGAGGGCTGTCTCAGCGTTCCGGGAATAAACGGGGAAGTGGAGCGCCCCAAAAAAATAGAAGTTATGGCATATGACAGAAACGGCAGACGTTTTCTGCTCAAAGCCGAAGGATTTCTTGCAAATATCTGTTGCCACGAGTTCGATCATCTCGACGGTATACTCTTCATCGACAAAATGATGGGAAAGAGGTAAGAATATGCGCGTGCTGTTTATGGGAACACCCGATTTTGCCCGCGTCGTGCTCGAAGCGCTCGTTCACTCACGGCACGAAGTGGTATGCGTTGTCACGCAACCGGACAAGCGCGGAAATCACGGAATGATCTGCCCGCCCGTCGTTAAGACGTATGCGGAGAGCGTCGGCTTGCCCGTTCGCCAATACGCAAAAGTGCGCGCGGAGGGAACGGAAGAAATGCGCTCTTTCGGTGCGGACATATACGTTACGGCGGCATACGGTCAACTTCTCGATAAAGCCATACTCGATTCAGCAAAGTACGGCACTGTAAACGTCCACGCATCTTTATTGCCGGCATACAGGGGAAGCTGTCCCGTTCAGCGCGCCATTATGAACGGCGAAAAGCAGACGGGAGTCACCATAATGCAGACTGCCGAAGGGCTGGACACGGGGGATATACTCCTCGTTAAAAAGACGGATATTTCGGACACCGACACGGCGGAAACGCTGATGGCAAAGCTCGCGTCGCTTGGCGCGGAAGCCCTTCTCGAATATCTGGACGAACTCGAAAGCGGCAAAGTTACCCGCATTGCTCAGGACAGCTCAAAAGCCACATATTTTCCCATGCTGAGTAAAGCGGACGGACTGATAAACTGGAACGCATCCGCAGAGGAAACGGACAGACTTATCCGAGGAGTCACGCCGTGGCCGGGAGCATACACACACAGGTGCGGAAAGACGCTCAAAGTGCATAAAGCATATCCGACGGACGCCGAAAGCGGACTTAGCGCGGGTACGATAATCAAAGCGGATAAAACGGGGATATACGTTGCATGCGGTAAAGGTACGCTCGTATTAACGGACGTTCAGCTCGAAGGTAAAAAACGTATGTGCTGCGCCGATTTTCTTAACGGTTGCAGAATATGCACGGGCGAGGTGCTGGGATGAAACTGCCCGAAGCGGAAAATGCCGCGTATGACACGCTCAGACGCATTCTTACGGAAGGGGCGTATTCGTCAGTCGAACTTGACCGCACTCTCGATCACGTTACCGAGAGCAGCCGTGCAAAAGTGACGGCACTCGTTTACGGAGTGCTCGATAAAAACGTGACGCTCGACTACATACTGTCCGCATTAGCGCAAAAGCGCCCGAAAAATGCAGTGGCGGTACTTATAAAGCTCGGTCTTTACGAAATGCTTTACGGCAACACGCCCGTTCACGCCGCCGCCGACAAATGCGTAGAACTTGCAAAAGCACGCGTCAGGGGAGCGGACAAATTCGTAAACGCGGTACTGCGCGCCGCTCCGTCAGTGTCTCTTCCGAGCGGTAACGACGCGACTGCGCTTTCCGTACGGTACAGCCGACCCGAATGGCTGGTAAAGCGAATGCTTGCCGATTTCGGAGAGGTGAAGACCATAAGCATACTCGGCGCAAAACTGCCGGAAAAGACGCATATAAGGCGAAACAGCCGTAAGATAAGCGAAACCGAATTTGCAAGTATTGTGGAGAGGTTAGGTGAATTCGAGCGTACGGAGCGTGGGTACTATGTCACGCGAGGTACGTTAAAAGCGCTCGATCCGTCCGTATATACCGCCCAGTCGCTGTCATCGATATACGCCGCGGAAGCGTATATCAAGGGTCTGAAAGGCAATATCGATATACTGGACGCGTGCGCCGCTCCGGGAGGAAAGTCGGTGTATATGTCCGAACTTCTCCCCGATGCGCACATAACGGCATGCGACGTTCACGAGCACAGAGTGCGCCTTATAAAGGCATACGCCGCAAGAATGGGAGCAAGCGGAATAAGCGCAATCGTTGCGGACGCGCGCAGCATTCCCGACGATAAAAAGTACGATCTCGCGGTCTGTGACGTTCCTTGCACCGGAAGCGGTCTGCTGTGCACTTCTCCCGATATACTTATAGGAAAAAAAGACGGAGACGTAACCGCGCTGTCTGCATTACAGCGGGAAATACTCGAAGCCGTTTCGTCTCGCGTCAAGCGCGGAGGGAGACTCGTGTATTCCACCTGTTCGCTTCTTACCGAGGAAAACGAGAGTATCACCGATGCATTCGCCTTGGCTCATCCCGAGTTTTCGCCGATAACCGAAAAGACGGGCAGAGGCAGCGAGAATGACGGAAAAATACGCTTTTCCCCCGATACCGACGGTTGCGACGGATTTTACATTGCGAGGTTTATGCGAAATTGAAACCGCTGCTTACGGATTATGACGAAAGGGAACTTGCGGATCTTCCCTTGATATGCGATCAGCCGCCTTACCGCGTCAGACAGCTACACAAGTGGCTCGTTTCGGGAGCGGATTTCGACGAAATGACGGATCTTCCAAAACAGCTACGCGCACGGCTCGAAGAAACATACTCGGCGACGGGAGCGCGCATAATCAAAGTCGCGCGATCGTCGGACGGTACGGAAAAATACCTCTACTCGCTTAATGACGGATCGCTCGTAGAGGGCGTGCTCATGACCTATAAATACGGGCGCACGCTTTGCGTCTCCACGCAGGTGGGTTGCCGTATGGGCTGCGCATTCTGCGCGTCGGGGCGCGACGGGCTGTTTCGCAATCTCTCGTGCGGAGAAATGCTGGGCGAACTGACTGCGGCAAACGCACGAGCGGGAGACAAAAGAGTCGGTAACGTCGTACTCATGGGAAGCGGCGAACCGCTGGATAATTATGAAAACGTAACTAAATTTATCCGTCGGCTGTCCGAAAGCGGAATTGTGGGGCAGAGGAGCGTGTCGCTTTCCACCTGCGGGCTTACGGATAAAGTGCGCGCGCTTGCCGACGACGGATTTTCGGTGACGTTGTGCCTGTCTCTTCATTCGCCATTCGATGACAGACGTGTCAAGATCATGCCGACTGCACGCAGGTATAAGGTCGCGGATATAATGGACGCGGCAAGATATTACTTTAACGCAAGCGGCAGACGCGTTATCGTAGAATATGCCATGATGCGCGGATTCAACACGCGCGATGAAGACGCGCGCGAACTGCGCAGACTTACTGCGGATTTTCCCTGTCACATAAATCTGATACCGCTCAACGACACCGACTCGGGACTTAAAGGCGTGACGACGAAAGAGGCTCACGCGTTTCTCGACAGACTGACGGCTCTCGGTGCTTCGGCAACTATAAGACGCTCCCTCGGAGAGGATATTGAGGGAGCTTGCGGACAGCTTAAACGCAGATATACCGAAAACTCGTTTACGGAGGATAAAACAGATCATAATGACTAAGGTTGCTCCATCCATACTCAGCGGCGATTTCGCCCGCATGGGAGAAGAGGTAAGAAGAATGGAACGCGCGGGCGCGGATATGATCCATTGCGACGTGATGGACGGGATATTCGTTCCCAATCTGACTTTCGGACCGAAGATGATCGCTGACATACGCAAATACGCCGCGACTCCGCTCGACGTTCATCTCATGATAGACCGTCCCGAAAGGTATCTCGACCATTTTATAAAAGCGGGAGCGGACAGATTGGCTTTTCACGTCGAAGCTACGGAAATAGCGGAAGAGAACCTCGCGCACATAAAAGCGGCGGGAATAAAGGCGGGCATCGCCATTTGCCCGGAAACGGAAGCGGAGCGGATCTTTCCTTTACTCGATCGCTGTGACCTTGTAGTCGTTATGGGAGTTCATCCCGGTTTCAGCGGTCAGAAATACATTCCGCAAACGACGGAAAAGCTTAAAATTTTAAGGGCGGAGATCGCGCGCCGCGGTCTTGCCGTCGAGCTGGAAATGGACGGCGGAGCAAACGAGTCAAACGCGAGGGAAATAGCCTCTGCGGGAGCGGATACTCTCGTTTCCGGAAGCTGCGCGTTCAACTCTCCGTCGCCCGAAACGGTGATAGCCGCTTTCAGAGGCTGACTTAAAAATTCACCCCGCGCCGCCTGCGAGCATATATTCGGATTGGAGGAAATTTTTTATGCCCAGGATAATCTGTATAAAACTGCCGGCTTTTCTCCGTCCGATATTCAGACTGATATGCAGGAAAAAGCGGGCAAAAGAGGAAGGGGAATGACCCGAACAAAACAACCGCCGCGGCAATTTGCCGCGGCGGTTTCTCTTTAAGGTGAATTATACTATTAAGTGCAACACTTAAAGAAAAAAAGGAGTTCATACAAATCTGTGGTAAAATAGAGACGTGAAAACCAAATTTTGCCAAGGAGATCTGTATGAACTACAAACATTTTACCATAGAAGAGCGCTGTTGTCTACGAGAATACTATGTAAAAGGGAAAAGTTATCGGGAAATTGCAAGACTTCTCGGCAGGAATGTGAGCT
>DXHT01000008.1 GCA_019113265.1 Bacillota bacterium
GAAAATCTCTCTAACTGTTGCACTTGATTTGACAATTCATCTTTATATTGCATTTTTTCGGCCGTGCGCCGTAAAATTATATTGTACGGCTTTGTCGGTCAGGCATTTAACGCGGAAAAGGGAAAAGAAAAGACCGATTCGCTGACACCGCGAGATCGGTCAATATCTTTTAAGATAATCAGTCCTCTTTGTTCAGCGTTCTCTTGCAACGAGTGCATACATAAACGCTCTTAACCTGTCCGTCTACGCTCAGCTTCATCTTATGGACATTGGCGCTGAAAGACCTGACGGTGTGACGGTTGGAATGGCTGACGTTTTTGCCTGCCGTTCTGCCTTTGCCGCACAGTGCGCATACCTTGCTCATTTCTCTGTCTTGCCTCCGTTTTCTTTTTACCGTAATACTATATCACCGACGGGAAATAAATGCAAGTAAATTAAACCGATTTTCTTATTTTGTAAAAAATTTTTTGATTTTGATGTATCGAATTTTTCCAATACGGATAAAATCTCTTGCATTTTATTCCGTTTTGGAGTAAAATATTTCATGTATTGCGGCTGCTTGAACGCACATACGTTTTTGTAAAGAAAGATCTGCCGCAATAATTTATACTGCAATCGTTCTGAAACTTGCAGCGCAATGCAAGACGGAGGATATAATAAATGGCATTAAAGACCATTAACGGAGCGGCGCTCAGAAAGATGATACTGAACGGAGCGAAACTCCTTGACAATAATAAACAACACGTTGACTCGCTTAACGTATTTCCCGTTCCCGACGGCGACACGGGTACGAACATGTCGCTGACGCTTATATCCGCAGCGAAAGAGGTAACGGCTTGTCCCAATAATAATATAGATGCTCTTTGCGAAGCGATAGCGAAAGGCGCGCTTAGAGGTGCGCGCGGAAACAGCGGAGTGATAACCAGCCAGATACTGAAAGGCATGACGATGGTGCTCTCCGAATGCGAAAACGAAATAACGGTAAAAGATCTTGCTGCGGCAATGGACAAAGGCGTCGAAGTGGCATATAAAGCAGTCACGAAACCGCAGGAAGGAACGATACTGACGGTCATCAGAATGATGAGCGAGCAGGCCGCAAAATACGCAAAACGCTCGGGCGGAAACATACTTGACTTTTTCACGTCCGTACTCAAAGCGGGAGAAGAAGCGCTTAAACTCACTCCCGAACTTTTGCCCGTTCTTAAAAATGCCGGCGTCGTCGACGCAGGCGGACGCGGACTGCTTATCGTGTTCCAGGGTTTCTATAACAGCCTTACGGGAAACGAGGAAGTCAACCTCGATTTCGACGACAGCATTAAAAAGGCCGCGGAGGGAAGACCCGCAAACAACTATGAACAGTTCCATGCGGATCTTACGACGCTCGAATCCATAGAGTTCGCGTACTGCACCGAGTTTTTCGTGATAAACCTTAAACCGGACATAAAGGAATCGGATGTGGACACGTTCCGCAGCAGACTTATGAAGATAGGCGACTGCGTGCTCGTTATAGGCGATGCATCCATGGTAAAAGTTCACGTTCACACCAACAGCCCGGGCAAAGCGCTTACTTACGCACTCGAACTCGGCGAACTCGACAGAGTCAAAATCGAAAATATGCTCGAACAGAACCGCGTACTGCTTTCTCATCAGGCGGAAACGGAGCTTAAACCGTTCGGCATGGTGTCGGTATGTTCGGGCGAAGGCATGGCGTCCATATTCAAAGATCTTATGGTAGACGAGATCATAGAAGGCGGTCAGACCATGAATCCGAGCGCGGACGACATAGCGAATGCCTGCGATAAGATAAACGCCGCCGACATATTCGTATTTCCCAACAACAAGAACATAATCCTCGCCGCCGAACAGGCTAAGGAAATTTCCAAGCGCAACATTCACGTCGTTCCCACGGTAAACGTACCTCAGGGGCTCAGTGCAGTGCTCGCTTTCAACCCTCAGGACACTATCGATGCCAATCTCGATAACATGAAAGAGGCCATTAGCGCGGTGAAAGTGGGTAGCGTTACCTTTGCCGTCCGTAAGACTTCGATAGACGGTTTCGACCTTGAAGAAGGCGACATAATCGGTCTGGGTGACAAGAATATAATAGCCAAGGGAAACGATCCCGAAACCGTGGCGGAGACTATCGTCGAAAAACTCATGAACGACGACGTCAGTACCATAACTCTTTATTACGGATATAAGACGGAAGAGTCTGCGGCAAACGAACTTATGGAGCGACTTGCCGAAAAGTATCCCGACTGCGACGTAGACGCGCACAACGGCGGGCAGGCATTGTATTATTATATAATAGCGCTCGAATAAATAATGATACCGACGGGCGGCAATATTTGCCGCCCTTTTGTTTTATATGGAACTGGAAGACATAAAAGGTCTGGGCGCAAAGCGCGCCGAAAAGCTGAGAGCGTCAGGCATATCCGATCCTCTGGATCTGCTGTTGCTTTTTCCGCGCGCCTATTTCGACAAGCGCGAGCGGATAGACTGGCGCAGTCTTTCGGATAAGAGCCGCATTATTTTCAGAGCCTCGCCGCTGTCGCTTCCGATATGCCGGCGAATCAGGCGCGGACTCAGCATAGTCCGCGCGGAATTCATGTCATTCGGCGAAAGAGTGGTATGTAACTGGTTCAATCAGACGTATGTTTTGCGCAGACTCTCGGAGGGCGGCGAAATAATCATCGAGGGCAGGGTGAAGCGCCACTCCGACTTTACGGAAATTGCGGGACCGCGCATCATCGCGGACAGAGAGGGCAATATCGTTCCCGTATATGATCTTCCCGACGGGCTTAACAGAAAACTTATGTACGACGCGGCAAGCGCGGTGCTCGGCAGCGTGCGTATAGAGAGTTATGTAAGTGGCGATATTGCAAAAAAGTTCGGGCTGGTGCCGCTCGCCGCCGCACTTAAAGAGATCCATTTTCCGTCATCCGTCTCGGCGGCGGAATCAGCGATACGTAGCGTAGCGACGGAAAATCTCGCATATACTCTCGGCATATACAAACTGCTGAAAAGCGGAACGGATAAAAGAGAAAGGGCATATCCCGATAACCGCGCGGCACTTGCGGATGCCGCGACGACGTTGCCTTTCCGACTTACCGCCGATCAGCACCGCGCCGTGACAGAAATACTTCGCCGATTGATGTCGGACGAGCGCATGAACGTCCTGCTTCAAGGCGATGTGGGCAGCGGTAAGACGATAGTCGCGTTTCTTGCGGCATACTACGTTGCTCTCGGCGGCTATCAGTGTGCCATTATGGTGCCTACCGAGATACTCGCACGGCAGCATTACGAAAAAGCAAAAAAGTTTTTCGGTGAGCGCGGCATTACCGTCGTATGCCTGACCGGCTCAACGCCTGCGAAAGAGCGCGCCGTTGCGCTCAGTCTCATTGAAAGCGGAGAGGCGGCGATAGCCGTCGGCACTCACGCTCTGACGGGCAAAAACGTGCGCTTTCATAAACTCGGCTTAACGATAACGGACGAACAACACCGCTTCGGAGTTTGTCAGCGCGGCAGTCTGGAAAATAAAGCGGACGGCGCTGATAACATCGTCATGAGCGCCACTCCCATTCCTCGCACTCTTTCTCTCGCGCTTTACGGACGACTTGAAACGATAGATCTTAAAACAAAACCCGTCATAGGCGACGGCGTTACGACGTCATTGGTGCCTCTCGCAAGGGCGGACGATATGTTCGCATATATGGCTAAAAAAGCGGAGAGCGGCGAAAAGTCATACGTCGTATGTCCGCGCATTGACGGCGACGACGAAATCTCCGCTCTTGCCATGTTTGAGAGATTAAAGAGGTTGCGCCTTAACGGTACGCGCGTCGCTCTCCTGCACGGACGAATGAGCGGTGCGGAAAAAGACCGCGTCATGTCCACTTTTGCAAACGGCGACGTTTCCGTTCTCGTATGCACAACGGTAGTGGAAGTGGGTATCGACGTTCCGTCCGCCACCACCATGGCCATATTCGGTGCGGACAGATTAGGGCTCAGTCAGCTCCATCAGTTAAGGGGCAGGATAGGTCGCAGAGGACAGAAGAGCTACTGTTTTATAGTGACGGACGAGCCTTCGGACAGGCTTAAATTTTTGTGCGGATGCTCGGACGGATTTGCACTCGCCGAATACGACTTCGACACGCGCGGAGCGGGCGACTTCCTCGGCACTCGTCAGCACGGAAAAGAGGAGACCTTTGCGGGCGTCAAGATAGATGCGGCAATGCTTAAAAAGGCGGGCGCGCTTGCGGACGAACTGCTTTCCGATCCCGAAACCGCCGCCGCTCTCGCTACACACGCAGACGGCAGAGAGGAATTTATCCGTTCGCTTTCACTCAACTGATCGCATTTTTTGCCACTTCGCGCCAATATCGGAACAATAAAAGGGCAACGCGTATACGCGTGATATCGAAATCATGTCCTTATGAATGCGAAACAGGGAAAAACCGCCTGCATAAGCACAAAACGGCGATAAAAAGCGCGGCAAAAGTCGGCGCTTAAAGTGCGTCAAACCGCTTGACATACGATAAACCCTCTGATATAATTACTTTAACAATTTATCACAATAAAGCATTAAAGCGCGAGGCGCGCTTGACGGAGAAGTTATGAGCAAAGTACAACTGCCGTTCGGAATGCAGGACTATCTGCCCGACGACTGTTACAACAAGACAAAAGCGGAAAATGCGATATGCGGCGTGTATTCGTCATACGGATACAAAAAGGTAAGTACTCCCGCACTCGAATACGCCGATCTGTTCACAAGCGGCAGTATGATGTCCGAAAAGCGTTTGTTCAAGCTGACGGACACGGACGGAAGTCTGCTTGCCATGCGCGCGGACGTTACAATGCAGATATGCCGCATGTACGTTACGAGCATGACGGGGATTCAGCGTATGTATTACGCGCTGGACTCATACGAGTATCTGGACGACTCTAACAGCGCGCGCGACCGCGAATTCGCACAGACGGGCGTCGAACTCTTGGGCGACACGGGTGCAGAGGGTGAACTCGAAGTGCTTGCCATGGCGGCTGACGCACTGAGCGCGAGCGGACTTAAAAACTTTACCGTGGAGCTGGGTCACGTCGGATATTTCGACGGGCTGGCAGAAGATCTCGGACTCAGTGCGGAAAACGCCGCAAGGCTCAAACGGCTCATAAACAAAAAAGATATGCTGGGCGTCGAACTGTTTTTCCGCAATTCCGGGCTTAGCGACGACAGCCGCGAAAGCATACTTTCGCTTACCTCGCTTTTCGGCGGCAAGGAGATACTCGACAAAGCAGAAAAACTCTGCGCGGGCGAAAAGAGCACGGCGGCTATCGAAAGATTGCGATATCTTCTCTGCAAGCTGGACAGCATGGGACTGGGCAAATACTTTTCCATAGACCTCGGCATGGTTTCGGCAAACAACTACTATACGGGTATCGTCATGAAAGGACTTTGCGAGGATATCGGTGTATCCATTCTGGACGGCGGCAGGTACGATCAGCTTTGCTCCCGCTGGGGCAGACCGACGCGCGCGATAGGCTTTGCGATAGGGACGAGAAGATTGCTTGCGGCTCTTCGCAATCAGGGCACAAGAGAAAAAGCTCCGAAAGCGGATATCGCATACGCCGTGACAAACTGCGACGAAAAAACCGTACGCGATACAATAGTAAAGCTCAGAAAAAAGAACATAGTGGTGCAGGTGTTCGGCGGAGAAGACGCTCTCGTGGATTATTGCAAAAGCAAGGGCATAAGCCGCGCATTGCTTTTCGACGGTGCGCCCATTGAGTTGACTATCTCCGAAAAAGGGGGTAAAATATGATAACGGTCGCACTTGCAAAGGGAAGACTCGCCCAAAAAGCTACGGAATTACTTGAAAAATGCGGGCTCGATCTCAGCGAACTCAAAGAGGAAACGCGTAAACTCGTGCTTTTCGACGCAAGCGGCAAATATCGCTTCGTATTCGTCAAGCCGAGCGACGTACCGACGTACGTCGAACGCGGTGTGGCGGATTTCGGCGTAGTGGGCAAAGATACGCTGCTTGAAGCGGACAAAGACATTTACGAACTAATAGATCTTAAATTCGGAGCGTGCAGGCTGTGTGTCTGCGGCTACGGGGATTCGCTCGAAAAAGCGGGCGGTATACTCAGGGTCGGGACCAAGTATCCTCACGTTACGAAAGAATATTTCGGCGCACGCGGAAAAACGGTTGATATAATCAAACTCAGCGGCTCTGTGGAGCTGGCTCCCGTAATGGGACTTTCGGACGTCATCGTCGATATAGTGGAGAGCGGTAAGACGCTCGAAGCGAACGGGCTTAAAGTACTCGAAGAGGTGTGCAAATGCAGTGCGCGCGTCGTAGTGAACAGGGTAAGTTTGAAAACGAAAAAGGAACTGATACCGCTCTTTGAAAAGATACGCAAAAACGTATGAAGCGGGGGTAGACACATGCTTATAACGAACAGAGAAAAAGGGTTGGAACGGATCTTTTCGCGCAAAAAAACGCTTTCGGAAGGCGCGAGAAAGAGCGTTGAAGACATTATAGCGCGCGTCCGTGCGGACGGCGATGCGGCAATAGCGGAGCTTACCGAAAAATTCGACGGGATAAAGCTCACGCCCGAAAACATGCGGCTGACCAAATACGATATCGCCGCGGCATATGAAAAAGTGCCTGCCGATCTTCTCGCCGCACTCCGCCGCGCAAAGGCGAATATCGAAAATTATCATAAAAAGCAGCTACTGCCCGGAGCTCTCGAAGAGGGAGCGAAAGGCGCGTTTACCGGCTATATGATACGCCCTGTCGAACGTGCGGGAATATACGTTCCGGGAGGCAAAGCGTCCTATCCCAGCTCCGTTCTGATGACGGCGATACCTGCGCGCGTAGCGGGAGTAAAAGATATCATAATGTGCACACCCGGCACTTCTCCGCTTACCATCGTAGCCGCGGCCGAATGCGGGGTCAGCACGATATACCGCATAGGCGGAGCGCAGGCTGTAGCGGCAATGGCATACGGAACTGCGACCGTTCCCAAGGCGGACGTAATCTGCGGTCCCGGCAATATGTTCGTGACCGAGGCAAAACGTCTCGTTTACGGCGACGCGGGTATCGACATGATAGCCGGCCCCAGCGAAATACTCATAGTCGCCGACGGCAGTGCCGATCCCGAATTTCTCGCGGCCGATCTGCTCTCGCAGGCGGAGCATGACGAAATGGCAATGGCGATACTCGTAACGACGAACGAAGAACTCGCCGCACGCACGAGCGATGCTGTGGAACGCAGAATAAAAACTCTTCCCAAAGCCGCGATCGCGGGTAAATCGATACAGTCTTTCGGAACTATAATCGTTGCAAAAAACATTGAGGAATGTGCGGAAATATCCAACGAAATAGCTCCCGAGCACCTCGAACTGTGCGTAAGAGACCCCGAGTCGGTACTTCCGCTTATCCGTAACGCCGGCGCGGTATTCATGGGGCACTGGTCGCCCGAACCTCTCGGAGACTACTACGCGGGAACGAACCACGTTCTTCCCAACGGCGGAACGGCAAGATTTTTCTCCGCCCTCGGCGTTTACAATTTCGTTAAACGCATAAGCCTTATAAAATATGATAAAGACGCTCTCCGCACCTGTGCGGACGACATAATCGCGCTTGCCGAGTCGGAAGGACTGCGCGCGCACGCGGATGCCATAAGAGTAAGAAAGGAGGGTTCCGAATGAGAACATCCCGCATAACAAGAAAGACCAAGGAAACGGACATAACGCTCGCACTCGATCTCGACGGATCGGGGCGCGCCGATATAGACACGGGAATAGGATTTTTCGATCATATGCTCACGGCGCTTGCGGTACACGGGAATATCGATCTGACGGTCAAGTGCCGCGGAGATCTGAACGTGGACGGACACCACACCGTTGAGGACGTCGGTATCGCGTTCGGAAAAGCACTCGGCGAAGCTTTCGGCGACAAAAAGGGGATAGAGCGTTTCGGATGCGCCACCGTTCCCATGGACGAAGCTCTCGCGCGGTGCGCGCTCGACATATCGGGAAGAGCGTATCTGTGTTTCGACGCGCCGTCGCTCGTCGGCATGATAGGCGGTTTCGACGCATCGCTTGCGGAAGAATTTTTCGCGGCGGTATGCTCAAACGCGTTCATAAACGTACACCTCGATCAATTGCGCGGTAAAAACGCACATCACGTTTGCGAGGCGATATTCAAGGCGTTCGCGCGCTCGATCAGAGCCGCTAAAAAGGTGACGGGCGACAGCGTGCCCAGCACAAAGGGGAGTTTATGACGACCGTATTTCCCGCAGTGGACATATACAACGGTAAAGCCGTAAGACTGCGCGGAGGAAGTTATGAAGACGTCACCGTATACGGCGATCCTCTCGACATGGCAAAGAGATTTGCCGATTACGGAGCGGAATGGCTGCACGTCGTGGATCTCAACGGCGCGGCGGGAGCGGGCAATAATTTCGCCGTTATGGAAAAGATAGCGACACAGACCCCGCTTAAAATCCAATCGGGCGGCGGACTGCGCGATAAAAAACGCGTCAAAGAGCTTTTTTCGGCAGGAGCGTCTCGCGCCGTACTCGGCACGATATGCGTTACGAACGAAGAGCTCACGGCAGAGCTTCTAGACGAGTTCAAGGAGCGCATTGTATGCGGTCTGGACGTCAAGGACGGTAAAGTGGCTATACGCGGCTGGAAGGAAACCGCACTTCTTTCACCAGTTGAACTCGGCTCGAAACTCCGGCAGGCAGGCGCGGAATACTTTTTGTTTACGGACGTATCGCGTGACGGCATGCTCACCGGCGCAAATGTAAAAGCGACTGCCGAATTGCAAAAGACTTTGGGCGCAAAGGTTATCGCAAGCGGCGGAGTGAAGGACATAGGCGACGTCCGCGCCGTGGCGGACGCGGGAATATACGGCGTTATAATAGGTAAAGCGTATTACGAACATAAAATAGACATGAAAGAGGCATTGAAATATGTACGATCTTAAATTCGGAAGCGACGGGCTTATCCCTGCGATAGCCGTGGATGCGGCGACTAACGAAGTGCTTATGCAGGCATACATGAACGAAGAGGCGGTCGAAAAGACGCTTGAAACTGGCGAAGCGTATTACTGGTCGCGCAGTCGCAAAAAGCTGTGGCACAAAGGCGAGGAAAGCGGACACTTCCAGAAAGTAAAGTCCGTATTTGCCGACTGCGACAGAGACTGTCTGCTCCTTTACGTCGAGCAAGTGGGCGGAATAGCCTGCCATACGGGTAGTCGCTCATGCTTTTTCAACGAGATAAAGCGGTTCGGCGACATGCCCGGCAACGTGCGCGTTCTGCGCGTCCTTTCTGACACCATAAAGGACCGCGCCGAGCATCCCAAAGAAGGATCCTACACCGATTATCTTCTCGCCAAGGGCGTGGAAAAGATATGCAAAAAAGTAGGTGAGGAGTCCACCGAAGCCGTGATAGCAGCAATGAAAGGAGATAACCGCGAGCTCTCCAACGAGATAGCGGATCTGTTCTATCATCTGTTCGTACTCATGTTTGCAAGCGGTATAGACTATACGGATGCGCTCAAAGTGCTCGAAGAGCGTCACGACTGCGGAGCCGATACTCCAGCGCGCGAAGCCAAGCCCGTTAAAAAGAAATAACCCGGCTTTCAGGCACGCTTGCCCTGATAATTATGCAAAAAGGGTGCAAAAACCGTTGAAAAACTGTTGAAAAACTGTTGAAAAACTGTTGACAAAAACGGCGTATTTTAATATAATAGTTTGGCAAGTGACGAAATGAAGGAGGTGCGAGATATATGGCAGTACCCAAGAGAAAGCAATCCAAACAGAGAAGCAGCACCAGATATGCTCAGTGGAAAGTCAAGCCGGTAGCTCTCAGCGAATGCCCGCAGTGCCACGAACTTAAAAGATCTCATCAGATCTGTCCTAAGTGCGGATACTACGACGGAGTGCAGGTAGTGGAGCAGAAAGAAGAAAAGAAATAATCTCTCATGACCCTTTGCTTGTAAAGGGTCATTTTTATAGGGAGGTAACCGCATGAAAGTATATATAGACGTAATGGGCGGTGACAACCCCGCAGATATCGTCAAGGGCGCGGCTGTCGCGGCGACCAACCATCCCGAAACGGAGTTCGTGCTCGTCGGCGACGGTAAATTCACGGAAAACATCGTCCGCGACTACAATGTAAACAACATACGCATAGTGAATGCGGAAGAAGTCATATCCAACGACGAATCTCCCACCATGGCGATAAAAACGAAGAAGAACTCTTCGCTCGTCATGGCGTTTAATATGCTTAAAAGCGACGACGACGCTCTCGGTCTCATATCTGCGGGAAGCACGGGCGCGGTACTTACGGGCGCAACGCTTATAATCGGCAGAATGGAGGGCATTTACCGTCCTACGCTGATAGCGCATCTTCCCACCATGAACGGCGGCTCCGTATGCATAACGGACAGCGGCGCAAACATGGATTCTCACCCCGAATGGCTCGTGCAGTTTGCCGTCATGGGTAGCGCGTACATGCGCGCGGTAACGGGCAAGGAGCACCCTGCGGTAGGTCTGCTCAACGTCGGCACGGAGCCGCATAAGGGCAATAACCTCGTCCGAGAGACATATAAACTGCTCAGCGAAAGCAAGCTGAATTTTATCGGCAACATGGAGGCGCGCGATACGCTTTCGGGCAAGTACGATGTGGTAGTATGCGACGGTTACGACGGTAACGTACTGCTCAAAGGCAGCGAAGGCGCGGCAAAGATGGTCATGAAATCACTTAAAAACGCCATACTTTCCTCTGTGCGTGCCAAAATAGGTTACCTTTTCATGAAAAAGGCGCTTAACGGTCTGCGCCGCGACATGGACTACAACAATTACGGCGGAGGTGCGTTCCTCGGAACGAAAAAACCCGTTATCAAAGCACACGGCTCGTCCAACTCGGCGGCGATAGCGCAAAGCGTCGAACAACTCATTAAGATAAAAAACGGCAACGTATTGCAAACTATAAAAGAGGGAATAGCCGAAAGCGAAAAATGAATGATGAGGAAATAAGACAAATCGAAAAAATAATCGGATACGCGTTCAAAGACAGGTCACTGCTTGAACGCGCATTTGTTCATGCGTCGTATGCAAACGAACACCACGTTCCGTCATACGAGAGACTGGAATTTCTCGGCGACGGAGTACTCGGACTGATCATTGCCGAAATGCTATATAAAACGGGCGGCGACGAAGGCGTGATGACGGTAAGGCGCAGTATGATAGTTTCATCCGAACCGCTTGAAGACGCGACTCTTCATGCGGGATTGGACGCATATATCGCATTCGGCAACGGCGAACGCGGCAACGACCATTCGGACAGCAAAGTTCTTGCGGACGTTTTCGAGGCGCTACTCGGAGCGGTATACCTTGACGGCGGCTATAACTATGCTTCCGATCTCGTATACAGACTGCTCGGAGACAGGATAAGCGAGGTAGCGCGGGCGGCGGACAACGTCAATTACAAAGGGGAATTACAGGAATACTGCCGCGCGCACGGTTTAGGCGAAGTAGGTTACGAGCTGATCTCTCAATCCGCAGAAGGAGGACGGCCTCATTTCGTTTCGCGCGTCACCGCGGGAGGCATTACCGCAGAGGGCGAGGGTAGACGAAAAAAGGACTCCGAACGCAATGCGGCAAAATACGCGCTCGAAAAACTTGCAAAACGCGGGCAATAGTATTGCATTTACGGGCGGCTTATGGTATAATTACCACTGAGGTTGCTGAAAAGTGAAATTCAAAAAGATGGAAATAAACGGATTCAAGTCCTTTGCCGATAAGACGGAGATCAAATTCGGCGAAGGCGTTACCGCCATAGTCGGACCTAACGGTTGCGGCAAGAGCAATGTGGCGGATTCGATCCGTTTCGCACTCGGAGAACAGTCGTCCAAGACCCTCCGCGGCGGCAATATGCAGGACGTTATTTTCGGCGGTACCGAAAAGCGCAAATCGCAGTCCTTTTGCGAGGTGTCTTTGTATTTCGATAATACAGAGCACATTTTCCGCGACCTCGAATATAACGAAGTCGTGATAACCCGTAAGCTATTCCGTAGCAACGAGAGCGAGTATCAGATAAACAAGACGCCCTGCCGCCGTTCGGACATCATAGACGCGCTACGCGACAGCGGAGTCGGAAAAGAGGGTTACTCCATTATCGGTCAGGGCAAAATAGACGAGCTCATCTCTTCCAAGCCCGAAGACCGCCGCAGCATATTCGACGAAGCGGCGGGCATTTCCAAATTCAAAGCGAAAAAGACGGAAGCAGAGCGCAGACTTGTGCGCACGCGCGACAGCCTTTCGAGAATAACGGATATACTCGGCGAAAAGAGCAATCAGCTCGCGCCACTCACAAAACAGGCGGAAACGGCGAGAAAATATCTTCAACTTTACGAACAGCTCAAAAATTATGAAATAAACATATATCTTCATCAGTACGAAACAACTACCGAAACGAAGAATTTCATAACCGAAAAGCGCAACGAAATAATAAGCAAGCTGGAAGAGTGCCGCAAGGCAGGCGAGGCGGCTGTGGAGAACTACAACCGCACCATGATCGAACTTAACAGCACGGACGAGACCATCGCAAAACACAACGAAGAGCTTGTCAGCCTTTCCGTCGCCCATGCTCAGAGTAGCGGACAGCTGGAAACGCTGCTCAGCGAAATAAAATACATAACCGAAAAGTGCAGCGGCTATCTCTCGGACATAGCCAAGTACGAAGCGGATATACGTGAAGCGGAAGAAGGCATAAAAAATGGCAATGCCCTTCTTGCGGAGCGAAATGCCGCTCTTTCCGCTCTCAGCGAAGAGGCGGAAAAGACGGATACGGCATGGCGCGAGACCATGGATAAGATAGCCGCGTCCGAAGGCGAGGAAGAAAAGAGTCATAAGTCCTTTATCGAAGCCATGGAAAAACTGACGGAGATAAAGGCCAACATGAGCAAACTGCTTACCGAAAAGGAATCGCTCGGTACGCAGATCGCCACGTTGCGCGACAAACTGAACGTCTCCGAAGCCGCCAATGCGGACAAAAAGCGCACGGTAAGCGCACTCGGCAAACAGCTCGCGGAAGAAAAAGAAAAGCGCGCGGCTCTCACCAAAACGATAGACGAGTTATCTCGCAAAAACAACGAAAATCTTTCAAGTCTGTCCGACCTGAACAAGGCGCTCAGTAAGATAAACGAAAAATATTTCACCGTTCTCGAACGCCGCAACCTTTTTACAAAACTGCGCGACGAAAACGGCAGCTTTGAACGCAGCGTATCGCGGCTGCTCTCCGCGGCAAAGTCCGATAAGGAAATTTCCTCCCGCATAGAGGGCGTTGTGGCGCACATTATCACCGTTCCCAAGGCATACGAAACCGCGATAGAAATGGCTCTCGGCGGGGCGGTGCAGAACATCATAACCCGCACCGAAGACGAGGCGACATATCTCATAAACGTACTCAAAAGCCGCTCATACGGCAGAGTCACGTTCCTTCCCATGTCCACCATACGCCCGCGCAATCTCAGAGACGATCAGCGCACGTTCCTCGGCGGAGAGGGTTGTTTCGGCGTTGCCGCGGAACTTGTTTCATACGACAAAAAGTTTGACAACATCGTAAAATGGTTGCTCGGCACGACGGTAGTCGTGGATAACATCAAAACGGGTATACGCATTGCACGCGCCGCACGT
Organism: Bacillota bacterium; assembly: GCA_019113265.1. Taxonomy (GTDB): domain Bacteria; phylum Bacillota; class Clostridia; order Christensenellales; family Pumilibacteraceae; genus Protoclostridium. The sequence goes on from DXHT01000008.1 coordinate 13,711, forward strand.
TACGGGTTCAGGATAGTCACGCTCGACGGCGACATAATCAATCCGGCAGGCTCTATAACGGGCGGTAGCAAAAAGGCAGACGTTGCCAACGTATTCGCATATGACCGCGAACTGCGCGAAATGGAAGAACAGCTTACCGGCGTCAGCGAAAAAATATCTTCCTATGAAAAGGAGATAGAGCGCATTACCGCGGAGCAAAATTCTCTCACGTTGGATATGAAGAAGCACTCGACGGAAGCGCACGACCTCGACGTATCCATTGCCGCGCACGAACAGCAGTACATAAAACTAAGCGGAGAAACGGAAGAGACGGACGGCATGATAGGCGAGCAGTCCGCTCAGCTCCTGCTGTGGGAGTCGCGCGTAGAGGAGATATCAAAAGACCTCAACTCCGTTGAAGAGCTGGAAAGCCTTGCCCGTAGCCGCAAAGACAGCGCGCTCGGAGAGGGCGAACAGAGTTCTGACCTTATAAGCGGACTGCGAGCAGATGCCGACAAACTGCATGCGGAACTGACAGATCTGCGCATACGGATAGCGGACAAGAAAAACGAAGCGGCTAACGCCCAGGGCGATATAGAGCGTCTTGCGGCTAACATAAACCGCTCGCACGAAGAGGTGCAGCGTCTGCGCGAAGCTTACGACGAACAGAACGCCATAGCCGAACAGAAAAAAGCGGATGCCGAAAAGCTGCGTCTGAGCGTAAACGAAAACGACAGCAATCGAGTAGCGGAACTCAAAAAACTGATAACCAATTTCGGCGAATACAAACAAAAGATACAAAACGACCTCGCCGCATACGACGCCGAAAGAATGCGCCTTACGAGCGAATTCAACGAACTCACCGAAAGGCGCAACGAGGAAGATCTCAAACTGCAAAAAGTGGATACCGACCTCGAACAGATGCAGCAGAGAATAAACGAAGTATACAAGCTCACTTATGAGGACTGTCTGCCGTTGCGCGCCGAAGAATTCGACGTCACCGCGGGCATAGAAGAAGCGGCGAAGCTCAGAAGAAGAATAGACAACCTCGGACACGTCAATATAGACGCGATAGAGGAGTGCGAACGAGTTTACTCGGAGTACAGCGAGCTTGAAAAACAGCGCGACGACCTCTCAAACGCCGAGCGCGACCTTATCAAGATCATTTCCGATCTCAGCAAGGAAATGAAATCCGTATTTACGGAAAAGTTCGATCAGATAAACGACAACTTCAAAGTGATATTCCGAGAGCTTTTCGACGGCGGTACCGCCGAACTTTCGCTTACCGAGCCCGCTCCGGGCGAAGACGAACTGTCCGCAGGCGTCGAGATCAAGGCACAGCCGCCGCAGAAAAAATTACAGCTCCTTTCACTGCTCTCGGGCGGTGAAAAGGCGATGACGGCGATAGCCATACTGTTTGCGATACTCCGTCTGCGCCCCATGCCTTTCTGCGTGCTTGACGAAATAGAGGCCGCTCTCGACGACGCAAACGTACTTCGTTTCGCTAAGTATCTCAAACGGTTCAGCAAAGAAACGCAGTTCATAGTCATAACTCACCGTAAACCCACCATGGAGCTCGCCGACGCGCTGTACGGCGTTACGATGGAAGAAAAAGGCGTTTCCAAAATGGTGTCCGTCAAACTCGCAGACGCCGTCAAACTTGCCGAATAACGGAGAATGGTATGGGAATTTTCGCAAAAATAAAAGCCGCTCTGAAAAAAACGAAAGACGCCATCGCGTACAGACTCAACAAACTGTTCACGGGCGGGGTGCTCAACGACGAATTTTACGACGAGCTTGAAACGCTGCTGCTCTCTGCGGATATAGGCAGTGAAACGACGGAAAACATTTTGGACGAGCTTAAAAAAGCCACGGACAAAAAGCACCTCACTCGCCCCGAACAGGTAAAACAAGAACTTAAACGCATAATGACGGAAATTCTCAATTTCGAGATCCCCGAAGAGACATATCCTCTCGTAATACTCGTTGCGGGCGTAAACGGAGTGGGTAAAACGACTTCCATAGGAAAACTCGCCTATAACTATAAGAGAGCGGGAAAAAGCGTCACTATCGTCGCCGCGGACACATTCCGCGCGGCTGCCGCCGATCAGCTCACCGTATGGGCGGACAGAGCGGGCGTCCGCATAGTCAAACAGGCTGAGGGCGCGGATGCCGCCGCAGTGGTGTATGACGCGCTTCAAAGCGCAAAGAGCAAGGGTACGGAAGTCACCATTATAGATACTGCGGGCAGACTTCACAACAAAGTCAACCTCATGGAGGAGTTGAAGAAGATCGACCGCGTAATAGACAGGGAATTTCCCGACGCCATGCGGCTCAACTATATAGTGCTTGACGCGACCACCGGTCAGAACGCGCTATCACAGATAGAGCTGTTCAACGAGGCGATAGATATAGACGGGATCATTCTCACCAAACTCGACGGAACGGCTAAGGGCGGCGTCGTACTCGCAATAGCGGGCGAAGAGGAAGTTCCCGTCGTATACGTCGGCGTGGGTGAGGGCATAGACGATCTCGAAAAGTTCGACGCCGAAGATTTCGTGTCCGCAATAGCGGACGGAGAATAATAAATAGTATAAGATATGTCAGGCTAAATCGCTTGACATATTTTTTATATCGTTATATACTTGTAAAGTAATTCGGCTTTACAGGCGTACGAATATGAAAGATCTGCAAATTTCAATACTTTGCGACATATACGGCGGACTGCTCACGGAAAAGCAGCGCGATATCGTGCGCGACTATTTCGACTGCGATCTGTCTTTAAGCGAGATCGCGGAAGACCACGGAATAACGCGTCAGGCGGCGCTGGACACCGTACGCACCTGCGAAAACGCGTTGCGTAAATACGAAGACGCGCTCGGTTTTGCGGAAAAACTGCGTCGCATAAGGCAGTGCGTTGCCGTCGTAAACGAACGTCTCGCCAGCGGAGACTGCGCGGGCGCAAAAGCCGCTGCGGACGAACTCGCGTCGCAGATATGATGAGGTGAAAATGGGAATATTTTCCGGACTCGGCGAAAAGCTCAAACACGTATTCGGTAAGCTCGCCAACCGAGGCAAACTCGACGAATACGAGATCAAACAGGCGATGCGCGAAATACGTATCGCGCTGCTTGAAGCTGACGTAAATTACACAGTCGTAAAGGACTTTATAGCCAAGATAAGCGAACGGGCAAAGGGCGAGGAGATCGTAAAGAGCGTAACGCCCGGTCAGCAGGTAGTAAAGATCGTAAGCGACGAACTTACGCAACTCATGGGCGCAAAAAACGCCAAACTCGAAGTAGCGAGCAAGCCGCCCACGGTCATAATGATGTGCGGTCTGCAAGGCGCGGGCAAGACGACTATGTGCGGCAAGCTGGCGGCTCTGCTCAAAAAACAGGGCAAAAAGCCGCTACTCGTGGCTTGCGACATATACCGCCCGGCGGCTATAAATCAGCTTAAAGTCGTCGGTAAGAACGCGGGCGCGGAGGTATTCGAGAAGGGAACTCAGAAGCCGGTAAAGACCGCCGAACAGGCAGTCAAATACGCGCTTTCGGCGGGATTCGATACCGTCATAATCGATACCGCAGGTCGACTTCACATAAACGACGACTTAATGCGCGAGCTTGAAGACGTAAAAAAGGCGGTCAAGCCCACCGAAATACTGCTTACGGTAGACGCAATGACGGGTCAGGATGCCGTCACGGTTGCAACGGCATTCAACGACAGGCTGGATATAACGGGCGTTATCCTCACCAAGCTGGACGGCGACACGCGCGGCGGCGCGGCACTCTCGATAAGAGCGACGGTAGGTAAGCCCATCAAGTTCTGCGGCACGGGAGAAAAGACGAGCGACATCGAGCCTTTTTATCCCGACAGAATGGCGAGCCGCATACTCGGAATGGGAGATGTTGTTTCGCTCGTCGAACGCGCGCAGGAAGCAATGGACGAGGAAACGATGCGCAAAATGGAAAAGCGCGTCAAAGACGCCACGTTTACGCTGGACGATTTCCTCATTCAGTTCGAGTCTCTCAAAAAAATGGGCGGCATAGGGGAAGTCATGCAAATGCTTCCCGGAATGGCTAAATACAATCTCAACGATAAGAGCATAGACGAAAAACGTCTGGAACGCTTCAAAGCGATAATAAATTCCATGACAAAAAAAGAGCGCGAACATCCCGAGATCGTCAAATCGTCGAGACGGCGCAGGATAAGCGCGGGCAGCGGCACGACGATACAGGACGTAAACCAACTGCTCAAACAGTTCGATCAGACGCGCGAACTGATGAGAAAGATGAAAAACAACAAAGGCAGACTGCCTTTCTGATAAAAGAATTTTCAATAACAAGGAGTATACAGAAAAATGGTCAAGATCAGACTTACGAGAATGGGCGACAAGAAATCTCCCTTTTACCGCATCATAGTGGCGGACGAGCGTTCTCCCAGAGACGGTCGTTTCATCGACGCTATCGGAACGTACAACCCGCTTACTTCTCCCGCGGAAATTAAGATAGACGCGGAAAAGGCGCGTATGTGGCTCAGCAACGGCGCACAGCCTACGGATACCGTTAAGTCGCTTTTCGTTCAGCAGGAGATCATCCCCGCAGGAAAGAGACCTCCCGCAAAGACCGGCAAGAAATCGGCTGACAAAGAAGGTTGATCATGCAGGAGCTTGTTGAATTTCTCGTCGGCAAACTCGTTGACGACAAAGGCGCGGTGAAAGTCGAGATCAACGGCGACGTGATCAATATAACCGTATCCAAAGAGGATATGGGTAAGCTCATCGGCAAACAGGGACGGACCGCAAAAGCGCTCCGCACCGTCATAAAAGCCGCCGGCGCGAAAGAAGGCAAAAACTACACCGTCGAAATGACGGAGATCTGAATTGAAACTGATAATAGGCGAAATCGTTAAAGCGCAGGGGATCAAGGGCGAGGTCAAAGTGCGCCCCGTCACCGACGACCCCTCGCAGTTCGGACGGCTGGGAGCCGTATTGGTAGGCGGCTGTCCGCTCAAGCTCCGTAGCGCGTCCGTTCGGGGCGATTTCGTCTATATTGCTTTCGAGGGCATTACCGACAGGAATGCCGCCGAAACGCTCGTCGGCAAAAAGATAGAGATAGACAGATCACAGGCAAGGCGGACGGGAGAAGACGAGTATTTTATTGTCGATCTCGTCGGTTGCAAAGTACTGCTCAGCGACGGCAAGTTACTCGGAACGCTGACGGCGGTGGACAACTACGGCTCTGCGGATATTTTCACGGTGGAAGGAGAGCGTACCGTGCGCTTTCCCTTTCTGAAACGTCTTAAACTCGCTT
>DXHT01000009.1 GCA_019113265.1 Bacillota bacterium
CGTTTTCGAGCTGCTCTTTCGCCTCTTCCATCTGTTGCTGCATTTTGCGAGCCTGCTGCATCAGCGACTGCATATTCATGCCGCCGCCGAATCCGCCGAAACCGCCATGCTTGGACATAGTTTTTACCTCCGAAAGCGCGCCTCGTGGCGCGCGTTTTATTTTCATTAACGGCGCAGCTTTCTGCCTTTGCCGTCCACTACTTCCGTTTCCAGCCCGCGCGCCGCGCTCACGAGAACGTCCACGCGGCTCTGCGTCGACGGCGGCATCTCGTCCACTTCCAGCCGCAGTCCGCATATGCCCGTCAGACACTCCTGCGCCACCCGCATATTGCGCTCTTCCGCATACGCCGCGACGGACGACGCGGGCACATATACCGTGAACGTATCCCCGCGCACCGCCGCGCAGTCGTCGGGCAGCGACGCGTATTCGCCGAACAGCCGCAGTTCTCCGCGCGCCCGAAGCGCGTGGCGCAGCCGTCCGAGGATTGTGACCGCCCTCATGTCCTCCCGTCTTACGGTCGGCGCGGCCGATTCGGGCGCCGCCTGTTCTTTCCCGCCCTCCGCGGCAAGCGCGGCGCGTCCGGGCGAGGACTCGCCGCTATGCGTTGGGGACGGTGATATGCAGAGCGACAGCAACGCGCATTCGAGAGTTATTCTCGGCGAAGAGGAGTAGCGCAGTTCCGCGTCCGCCTCTCCGAGCGCCTTTACCAGCCGCACGAGAAAGGGCACGTTGGTGCGGGACGCGAGCGCGCGCAGGCGCGTCATCCCCTCGGGCGACGCGGCGACGTCCTCGGACGCTCCCGATATTATGAGTATCAGGTCGCGCGAAAGAACGGTCAGCTCGCGGCTTATCTGAAGCGGGCTTTTCCCGCGGGAGGCAAGCTCTTCCGTCTTGCGCACCACGGCTGCCGCGTTTGCGTCTATTATCCCGCTCATCAGCGTTTCGGTGTCCTCCGCGCTGCCCGATCCCGTTATGTCGAGCACGAGCGAATAGGTCAGCACGCCGTCTGCGGCGTTCATGCACCTGTCGGCGACGGAGAGCGTGTCGCGCACGCTGCCTTCGCCCAGCCGCGCTATGTGGGCTATCGCTTCCTTTTCCGCCTTGACTCCCTCTTTTGCAAATATGTCCGTAACGAGGGCGCGCAGCTTGTCCTCTGGAACGAGTCGGAAGTCGAAACGCATGCACCTCGACAGTATGGTCGCGGGGAGCTTGTGCACTTCCGTCGTGCACAGCACGAATATGACGTGTTCGGGCGGCTCTTCCAGCGTCTTTAACAGGGCGTTGAACGCGGATACGGACAGCATATGCACTTCGTCGATGATGTATACCTTGTATTTGCCCACGCTCGGCATGTAGTCCACGTTCTCGCGCAGTTCGCGTATCTTGTCCACGCCGTTGTTGGACGCCGCGTCCATTTCCACTATGTCTATATTGGACGGAGAGGCGAGCGCACGGCACACCTCGCACTTTCCGCACGGACTGCCGTTTACGGGACTGAGGCAGTTGACCGCCCGCGCGAGTATCTTCGCGCAGCTCGTCTTGCCCGTTCCCCTGCTCCCCGTAAAAAGATAGGCGTGAGAAAGCGTTCCGCGCTCTATCTGGTGGATGAGCGTGGAAACGATGACGTCCTGACCTATTATCCCGTCGAAGCCGACGGGGCGGTATTTGCGGTAAAGCGCGTTCTTCAATCTATCCCCCTGTCTTGCCGCACAGGCGGCGAAAATACACATTTTCGCCGCCTGCGACAAAGCCCGATCGTGTTTTATCTTCCGTATGCTCTGAATCCGCGGTTGACGGTAAACGCCGTAAGCACGATGACCGCGGCCATGGCGACGGCGATGAGCAGGCACTGCCACAGCCCGAGATTATCCACGGCTATGAAAGTGAACACTATGAGCGCCGCCGCGGCCATTGCCGCCGCCGACGTCAGTATGAGCAGAAAACGAAATATTATCTTATCCTTGTTCTTGTCCATGGCCCCTTCCTGATTGACACTTATTCCTTTGAATTATATACTCCGCGCAAGGGCGTTGTCAAGCGTTTAGCCGTTAAAGCCCCGCCGTTTCGTCCTCGTCGCCCGTCAGCAGCTTGACCTCTATCTTTTCGGGAGCGGTCTCAACGCGCGCGGCGGGCTCGGGAGCCGCGTCGTCCTTGTTCGCAAACGACACGTACTCGCCCATCCAGCGCATCTCCACTTCGCCGAGAGGTCCGTTTCTGTGCTTGCCCACTATAATCTTGGGCGCGGTCGCGTCCTCGGGCTGACCGTCCTTGTCCGTCTTGCGGTATATGAAAAGTATTATGTCCGCATCCTGCTCGATGGCGCCCGACTCACGCAGATCGCTCATCTGCGGCGCGCGCTTGTTCTTCTCGCTCTCGCGCGAAAGCTGACTGAGAAGAAGTATGGGCACGCCCAGCTCCTTGGCGGCGAGCTTCATCATACGGGATATTTCGGAAACGTCCTGCTGACGGTTCTCCGTGCGCTTTCCGCTGCTCATAAGCGTGAGGTAGTCCACCATCACGAGATCGAGCCGCTTTTGCTCGCGCTTTAACCTGCGGCACTTTGACAATATGTCCATGGGCGTTGTCAGCGACGTGTCGTCCACGAATATCTTGGACGCGCAAAGCGCGGAGCGCGCGTTCGTTATCTTGCGCCACTCGTCCGCGCTCTTTATCTCGCCCTTGGTCATGCGGGCAAAATCGACGTGCGCGAGCGAGCAGAGCATACGCTTGGCAAGCTGTGACGCGGGCATTTCGAGGGAGAATATCGCGCAGACCGCGGGCGTCGCCGTCTTTATCGGTACGCCGTCCGCCGAAAGGTGCGCCGTCGCCACGTTGCTCACTATGTTCATGCCTATACTCGTCTTTCCCTGTCCGGGACGGGCGGCGATTATGACCAGATCGCCCGCGCCCAGTCCGCCGAGCAGAAAGTCCAGATCGCGGAATCCCGTCTGTAAGCCCTTCTTCGCCTTGGGATCGCGGTATACCGCGTCGAAATCCGCGACCGCTTCGTTCACCGCCTCGTCGAACGGTTTGAGCGCGTGTATGCCCTGACTCTCCGCCACGTCGTTTACCGCGCGCTCCGCGAATTGCAGCGTTTCGAGCGCGTCCGACGACGCATAGCAGAGTTTGAGCACTTCGTTTGCGGCGTTCATCAGTTTGCGCAACTGACTGTCCTTGCGGATGATGTCGAGGTGCGCCTTGTAATTTGCGGAAGTCGCCAGATACCCCGAAAGCACGCTGACGTACTGCGCGCCGCCCGCATCCGCAAGCGCGCCCATGCCGTCAAGCTCCTGCGTGACGGTCACGAGGTCTATCGGGCGGTTGTCGTTCCATATGCGGTTCATCGCCGAGTATATCAGCCCGTGCGCCTTGTAGTAGAAATCCTCCGGCCGCAGAAGGTGCATGACCTCTATCGGTACGTTCTCGTCCGTCATCATACAGCAAAGCAGACCCTTTTCAGCCTCTTCGCTGTGCGGCGGCACCTGTCCCACTACGTTGGGGTGCCTGTCCAGCCTGTTGCCGTCTTCCCTTGACTTTTTTCCGTTGTTGTCCATTTGTTCAATTATACCGCAATCGGGGCATAAAGTCAATGCCTGTAAACACATTATCCCGAAAGCGCGAGGAAAAGGAGAAATGCGCGAAACGCGCGGGCGGCGAAAAAAAGCGTTACAGATGTTACATTTGTGGTTTACGGTCAGGAAATAACCTTTGAAAAGCAAGCATTGGTTGTTCAGGACGAGGCATCGTTGCGGAAAAATGCACTCAGCCTTTATACTCATCCGGACTGCGAACTCATTCAAAGCAAGGACCTTGCGGAGTGTATAGCGGCAAGGGTAATGGCGATATATCCTTCGGGAACGAGAACGGTGACGAGCGAGTGGCGAGGGGATGAGCGACTCAATCTGTTCGATCATTGCGACGTAAAGGATCGTTTCGGGGGTAAGGCGCAATATATGCTGACAAGCCTGAAAAATTCTATAGACGGAGGATTCAGACAGGAGATCAAGGGCATAAGGAAGAGAAAAATAAACGAAGGAAGTTATCGGTGACAAAAATTGGCACTGCTATTGACAAAGGGAGGGTAATAAGATATACTGAAAAAAAATAATACCGTTAAAGGAGAATGAAAAAAATGAAAAAAGTAATAAGCGTATTCGTGCTTGCGGTTATGGCAGCGTCGGTATTGTTCGCGGTAGCAGGTTGCTCCGGTAATTCCGGAATGCAGGCGGAAATCGATACATTAAAACAAAGCATTGAAGATCTTGTTTCGGAAAACGGTGATTTGTCCGAAAGGGTTGAAGATCTTGAAAACAAGAACAATGTATTTTGGACGGATAAAGCAGAGTATGACGAAAATGAAACAATGACTGTTTATTTTAAGGATACAGCAGTGTTTAAGATACGGCTGAATTTCGATACTAGTCATGGATATCCGATCAGAATGTCGAAAATATCTTTTAATTATTTTACATATGTAACAAGTCTTGTATCCGATATAACTGGCGAATCGGTTTTAGGTACGTCATATGTAGCTTGTGAAACGGTTTCAAGCGTCCCGAATCCAGATTGGGAGACTGTGACCATCTGCCGTAAGAATGAAGAAACGTCGATAAATGGAAATGTTGATGTACAAGAGGGAATGCTAGAAGCTACAAGTTATGATTTTGTAATATGTGTACCTGGAACGGCGTTTGAACTTGCAAGGTTTGTAGATGTCAGTGTATATAATACGGCTGTAACATAAGCGGAAGAAAAGTTAAACCACTAAAAGCCTTCCGTTTAAGAGTACTGAAAATTAGCGGAAGGCTATAATTTTACTCAAAAATCCGAAATATTGAACGATAAAACAAATTATTAAATCAATTAAAAAAATTTGTTAAATTTCACTTTCGGCGGCAGCCCGCCTATCTCAATCCGGGGTCGAGCGGCGCGATCGCGTGGAACGTCGTGTATAATACGCGCGGCTACGTCGTGGACGGCGCGGTCTTTGTGTTCTCGGGCAACTCGTGGGGCATTCCGCAGAACGCGGTGGATATCGCGCTTCTTGCGGGAACGACTGCGGGCGCGCCGTATGACCCGCTGACCGCACTGCAAGCGAGCAATTCTTCCGCGACGATAAGCGATCAGCGGTGACGGAAAAACAGCCATGCGCCGACGCGCCGAAAACGGGTGCGGGCGGTCCGAGCGGCAGTGGGCGCGGCGAACGTAAGCGCAATTTTACCGTCATCGCGGCGCAAAATTTCGGCGTCAGATATGCGCGGCTAATCCCGTGCGTAAAAACGCTTACGCAAAAAGCGAGCGGCAAAGCGCGGACGGGTTCGGGAGACGCTTCGGCGGCGCGTAAAAAGCCTCTGCGAAAATCGCAGAGGCTTTTTGCCGTTTTGTCGTTTACGTTTTTCTCGGGGCGCCGCAGTCGCAAACGCGGATATTACACGCATGCGTTAAAGCCGCGGTTCCCATTATGCGCCGAATAGGCGGCTTTTTTAGCCGAGCAAACCTGCCCGCCCTCCCGCGCTTATTTATGCGCCTGTCAGATGAGCGACTCGTAAAGGGCGGCGATATCCTCGACGGTGGGGTCTTTGGGGTTGCCGGGGCGGCAAGCGTCGTCCATTGCGGACTGAGCGAGGAATGGTATATCCTCCCGCTTCACTATGTTTTTGAGGTCTGCGGGTATGCCCACGTCCGCGGAGAGCTTGCGCACGGCGTCCACAGCCGCCTTGCGGTACTCGTCCTGCGTCATGGAGTCAACGCCCTTAACGCCCATCGCGCGAGCTATCTCGCGGTACTTCTCGCCCGTTGCGGGAGCGTTGTACTCCATAACGGTGGGGAGTATGATGGCGTTCGCCACGCCGTGAGGGGTGTCGTACAGTGCGCCGAGAGGGTGCGCCATGGAGTGGACGATACCCAGACCGACGTTACTGAAACCCATGCCCGCGATATACTGACCGAGCGCCATGCCTTCCCTGCCCTCGGGCGTATTTGCCACCGCGCCGCGCAGCGAGCGGGATATTATCTCTATCGCTTTGAGGTGGAACATGTCCGAAAGCTCCCACGCGCCCTTGGTGATGTAGCCCTCTATCGCGTGAGTGAGCGCGTACATACCCGTTGCGGCGGTGAGACCCTTGGGCATGGTGCTCATCATTTCGGGATCGACGACGGCGACGACGGGGATGTCGTGCGGGTCGACGCACACGAACTTGCGGTTCTTCTCGACGTCGGTGATGACGTAGTTTATCGTCACTTCCGCCGCCGTGCCCGCAGTCGTGGGAACGGCTATGATGGGAACGGCGGGCTTGGCGGTATCTACCGCGCCTTCGAGCGAGCGAACGTCCTCGTGCTCGGGGTTGTTGATGATGATGCCTACCGCCTTTGCGGTATCCATGCTCGAACCGCCGCCTATGGCAATGATGAAATCCGCGCCTGCCTTGCGGTAAGCGGCGACGCCCGTCTGAACGTTCTCTATCGTCGGATTGGGCTTGATCTCCGAATACAGCGAATACGCTATGCCCGCGCCTTCGAGAACTCTCAGCACCTTGTCCGTAACGCCGAACTTGACAAGATCGGGGTCGGAGCACACGAACGCCTTGTGCAGTCCGCGCTTCTTCACCTCTGCGGGGATCGCGCTTATCGCGCCCGCTCCGTGATAACTCGTTTCGTTGAGAATGAATCTGTACATCTCTCTCTCCTTTGATTTGGTTTTCACCGGGTATTGTATTTTTATGCAAACGCGCCGCATCGGCGCGGTAATGCCGCGTGCGCCGCCATGCATGACAAAAGCGGCGGCAAGTGACTTGCCGCCGCCTTATACCCATATGTACGGGAGTCGGATGTATTACCCTACGGGGCGAGCTTAAGTCACTCACTTATCCTCGGGTGCGTCCGTTTCGTCCTTCGCGTCCGCGCCGCCGTCCTGCTCGTCTGCGGGAGCGTCGGGATTCGCGGCAACGGAAACTTCGCTGAGACTCTCGGAGATCGCGGTCTCCGCCTCGGACAGCTTATCGGGCTCTTCCTGCGCGGGAGCTATGCCCTTTTTAGCCGCCTTGGCTGCCTTCTTCTCTTCCGCCTTCCTGCGCTTTTCTTCCTGCTTTGCCTGGTACTTTGCCTCTTCTTCTTCGAAGACAAGTCCCTTCTTCTCGCAGTACGTTTTGAGTTCTGCCTTGCGAGCCTCTTCGGAAGCTATACGAGCCTTCTCCTCTTCCATTTTAAGACGCTCTTCGGGAGGTATCCACTCCACGCCTGCGGCGATCGCTTCGGCCTTCTGCCTGTCGAGGATTTTCTGTTTATCGTCTTTAAGATGTTTTTCAACGGTAAAGAACACAAGCAGTATGCCGCAGACGAGATACGCGATCGTCTCTATCCAGACGTAGGACGCTTTTATTACCGTCAGCGTCGCGTCCGTCTGTAACGCCAACATCGCGCCGTAACCGCTGGCACCGAGCATACCGTTGAACACGCCCGTCATGACGGGAGTGGACGCGACCATCAGCGAGCTGTATATGGACATCGTCAGACCGTCGCAACGGTAGCCGCGCTTAGCCTCGATATGATCGAGCATATCGCTTATCATGGCGAGGATCATGTAGCAGGCGGGTGCGGAGCCGAGGCACTTGACGGCAACGCCTACCGCAACGAGCGGGAAGTTACCGAGTTCGCCGCCTATCCATGCAAGCACTCCGCCGACGACGCCGATGACCATACCGGCAATGACGACTTTTTGCTTTGTGAACTTTTTGGCAAGCGGCCATACGAGCGCGACGGCGACTGCCATGGGTATCGCGCCGAGTATACCGAGTATGGACTGCGAAAGACCGGCGAAACTTTCTGCGGTCATTCCCTCGAAGGGTTCGAGAACCCAACGGCAGAAGTAAGCCATGGAAAGGTTCTTCATTCCGCCCGCGAACTGGAACACGAGGTAGAACACGATGATGATCCACCAATAGGGTTCGGTAGCGACGCCTTTGAGCTGCTGCTTAACGGAAATTTTCTTTACGCTGTCCTTGGGCATTTCCAGCGTTTCTTCCGTAACTCTTTCGCGCGTGAAGTAGTACTGCATTATCGTGCAGAACGCCGTAAATACGCCGACAACTATGAACATTATGACCCACGCGAACATACGAGGATCGTTATTGCCGTCGAACAATATGAAGCCCGCAAGTATGGGGAACACCATGGAGCCCGCGCCCATAACGCCGAGATGCGCGATGTTGGTAGCGGATGCGAGCAGTCCGCGCTGATCGCTGTTTCTCGTGGAAACGGGGATAAGCGTGGAGTTGGACGTGTTGTACAGAGGATATGCGACTGAGTAATACAGATTGTACGATATCGCATACCATATCGCCTTACCGACGGTCGGAATGCCTGTCGGGATAAGGAACATAAGTATACATGCCGCGCCCATTACTACGGATGAAAGCAGAATCCAAGGTCTGGCTTTACCCGCTTTGGTTCTTGTCCTTTCCACAAGCTGTCCGACAACGAGGTTGCCAACGACGATGAGTATCGTCGAAAGCAGAGGGAGCAGCGTAGTGAAAAGCCGAACTCCCTCCGTATAGTCGGTTCTGAAAAGAACGTCGGTGAAATACCTGTTGAGGTACGATCCGAAGATACCGCTTGCGAGCAGCGCGCCGAAAGGCCCGATGAAATAGCCGAGCAGCAATTCCTTGGGCTTGACGTTCGCGGATTTGATCTTGGTGCTCAGAAGCGGATTGTCGAAGATCGACTTCTTTGCGGTAGATGAATCCTTCATCAATTTCTCTCCTTTAAGGGTTTTAGAGTGTTACAACTATAATACCCCAAAAGAGAGAATATGTCAAGACCTTTTCTTTATTTCATCCTATTTTTTCGTTTCCGCGGCAAGAGTATGCGCGCGGTGAGCCCTTATTTGCGCCGAGCCGCTTACGCGCGGCGTTTTTTCAGCCGAGGTTGAGGAAATCCCTGCGGTAATTCTTGATGCCGAATAGCTCGACGAGCTTTACCATATCCTCGTCTTTTATCGTGTTTATGCGCTTGCGGTCGCCTATAAGCATATAGATCTGCGCCGCTTTTTCCACGGTCTCGATGAGTCCGAAAGTCTCGTCCAGCGTCTTGCCCGCGCCGTAAACGCCGTGGAGCGCCCATACGACGACGCGGAACTCCTTCATCTTCCCGGCGGTCGCCTCCCCTATCGAGTTGGTACCGCACAGCATCCAGGGCAGAACGCCCACGCCCTCGGGGAACACGACTATGCACTCGGTGCACATCTCCCAGAGCGTGTGAGTGAACTTTGCCTCGTCCAGCTCGTGCACGAAGTTCATGGCGAGAAGGTTGGTGGGGTGAGAGTGCATGACGACGCGGTTGTCCTTATCCACGGACATGCGCGCCATGTGGCTCATCATGTGGGCGGGGAATTCGCTCGTGAAGCGGCCGCCGTCCTTGTAGCCCCACAGCAGCTGCGCCGTCTTTCCGTCCTCTTTTATGCGCACCACGCCGAGGTTGGTTTCGGGATCGGACTCGACGTTCTTAAAGTACTTGCCCGTTCCCGTTACGACGAATATCTCGCCGGCGAGAGGAGCCGCCTCGAATCCTATGGGAAGCTCGCGTATGACCTTTCGGGTGTCGAGATACTGCGAGACCTCGCTCTCGTCGACGCGGTAGCTTATGTTGCCGCCGTTACGCTCGTCCCAGCCCAGACGGTACATGTTGGAAGCCGTCCTGCTCATTTCCTTTATAAAAGGCGCGGTAAATATATCTTTCATATC